>JAIRYJ010000038.1 GCA_031267825.1 Bifidobacteriaceae bacterium | reverse complement strand
GCCGGGTCAGGTGCGGGCTGTCGGTAATCGGTCATAGTTACCCAAAATGGCCAACTGTGACCGGTTTCCGTCGCGGAAAGTGGGCTGACCGGTGCCGGATGAACCGGAGGCGATTCGTTGACCCGCGGTTTTACGGCGAGGCTGGTTTGGGGGAGCTGGCCGGGTCAGGTGCGGGCCGTCGGTAATCGGTCATAGTTACCCAAAATGGCCAACTGTGACCGGTTTCCGTCGCGGAAAGTGGGCTGACCGGTGCCGGATGGGTCGCTGGTGGAGGGTGCGGTGGGTCGCTGGTGGAGGACTTGGCGGGTCAGTAGGGGGCCAGTTCTCGGCTGATAGATGAAGTTGGTGCCGTTGACCAGCGTGGGTCAGTATGATGGCCTTGGCGACATGGACGGGAGGTGACCAGCATGCCATTATCTGAGTACGAACAGCGAGTCTTGGATCAACTTGAGGCGCAGTTGGCCTCCGAGGATCCGGTGCTGGGCTCGCGCCTCGCTTCACCCGCCGCGCCACGGCGGACACGAGTCGCGTTGGGTGTCTCCGGGGTTGTTGTTGGCCTGTCAGGCTTGGTGCTTGGCTTGGTGGTGTCGCTCGTTTGGATTTCACTGATCGCCTTCCTGGCTATGTTCGCTGGCGCGTATTTTGCGTTGACGAGCCCTAAGACTGGCCGGATAGGTCGCGATCAGGAGCCTCTCGGTAAGGCCAAGCCTCACCGGCCCGGCCTATCGGAGCGCTTCCAGAAACGTTTTGACGGGACTGACGGAGCCTTTTAGCGGGTTGGCCCACTTGGCCAACGTACGGCCACGCCTCTTCTTCCATCGCAAAGCCGCACCCGCCCCCACCCCGGCCGCACATGGCGCGAAGCAGCGCCGTTACCTGGCCTGGCAGCCTCAGCGGACAAGTGCTGAGCCGCCTAACCGCAACCATCAAGCCGCAAGGCATTTTCAGGAAAACCCACCTGGCTAATCAGCCCTATCTCAGCGCGCCACGCTGGCCAGTTACTTCGCAATATTAGCGTTCGTGATTTAGAACTAATGTACGTCCAAACCAAACCTGCAGCAGATTTTGAACCCAAATCTCTCCACTGCAGTAAATGGGGTATCATTTCTTGGACATCGCGCAGATTTCCGATCAAACCTCACCAATGGGTGGAGTAAGGTGGGGAGGTCTGACAAGGGGACGGAAGGAGGTCTGGCATGGAGCCCACATATGGGCGGTTCCCGCTCAAATTGGATGAGAAATACCGTCTGATCATTCCGGCCCGTGCCCGGCCTGACTTGGCTGGCGGTGTTTACCTCGCCCAAGGGCCGTACCACTGCGTCTTCATGTTCTCCGCCGAACAGTTCGGCGCCTTCCGCAAGAGACTTCGCAAAACAACCGTTCCGGGTATCCGGGGCAATGATCTTGACCGCGTCTTCCATGCTTCGCTTGTCACTGTGGATATGGATCGTCAAGGCCGTATCACAATCCCGCCGGGACTCCGCGGCTGGGCTCACCTAGAACACGATGTGGTGGTGGTCGGTAATTGGTCCGGTCTTGAAATCTGGGATGCCGGAATCTGGGCGGAGTATAACGACCAATACTCCGAGATCTATTCAACCGCTATTTCGGAGGTGAGATAAGAAGATTTCCATTTTGCCTGAACCATAGGGTTTGCTCTCCGCCCCGCCCGAGCCATTTGACGCGCTTCCCTCGCGCCAAACGGTCAGCGGGTTGGGGAGTTGACATTGTGATACAGGCGGGGATCGATTACGAAGGACATCCGGTGATTCGGGAGCAGATGGGCCACACCCCGGTCGCGACTGACCGGCTGGTGGAATGGATGGCGCCCGCCTTGGGTCGGCCTGGCGCTGTCTACTTTGACGCCACTATCGGAATGGGCGGTCACGCTGCGGTTATCGCCGAACGTTTTCCGTCTTGCCGGATAGTCGGCCTGGACCGAGATCCGGCGGCGATTGAGTGGTCAAGTCAGCGGCTGGGATCGCGAGCTAGTTTACGGCGGGCTGGTTTCGCTGAAATCGCCGCGGTGGCGGCCAGCTTGGGTCTGGATCAATTGGATGGGATTCTGTTTGATTTGGGTGTTTCTTCAGTTCAACTTGATAGCGATGAACGTGGTTTCGCCTATTCACGTGACACGCCTTTAGACATGCGAATGGATCCTGAATTACCTGTTACCGCAGCCGATATTTTGGCGACATATTCACAAGTTCAATTGATGAGAATATTGCGTGATTATGGTGAGGAACGTTTCGCGGGCAGGATCGCCAGCCGGATCGTAACGGAACGGGCTGACCGGCCGTTGACGCACTCAGGTCAGCTAGTTGAGCTTGTTCGTCAGGCCGTTCCGGCCCCTGCCCGGCGCAAGGGCGGCAATCCCGCCAAACGAACGTTCCAGGCTCTCAGGATTGAGGTCAACGGGGAGCTTGACCAGATCGCGCTGGCTTTGCCGGCCGCGATTCGTCTGCTGCGACCGGGTGGCCGGTTGGTTGTAATGAGCTATCACTCGCTTGAGGACGCGGCCGTCAAGCGGGCTTTGCGGTTGGAGGCGACCTCGAAGGCTCCGCCAGGTCTGCCGGTCGAGCCGGAGTCAGCTAAGCCGGTCCTAAGAATCCTGACTCGCGGCGCGGAACCCGCCTCAGCCAGTGAGATTCAATCCAATCCACGGTCCGCTTCGCTTCGGTTGCGGGCCGCCGAGAAAATCCGGGAGATGACATGAGCGCCAGTCCTGCTCTTAGCCAGGTGCGTCGGCCGATGCCGCGGCCGATTCAGCCGCCACAACTCAAGGCGATGCCGGCCTTGGAACGTAAGTCGCGCTTCGGTTGGTATGTCGCGGCTTGTTTGCTGATGCTACTGGGTGGGTCACTGACGGTGCTGCTGTTGCATACGACGCTAGCGACTGGGTCGTTTAGGATCGCCGAGTTGGAAGAGGAACTGGCTACGACACAGACTGAGTTGGGGCGGGTTCAGGAGGAATTGGCGGCCCGTGCTGAGCCGGGTGCTCTGACTGCCGCAGCCCTCGAATTGGGCATGGTCGAGTCGCGTTCCAGCACTTACCTGAACATTGGTGATGGTACTGTGCTCAGCCCGGGCGCGGTCGCCGGGGCCGCATCAGATGAGGTGGTGCCGGATGCCAGCGGGACGGAGGGCGGGTAGAGATGTTAGCCGGATCGCCGCGGCCGGTACCGCCGGATAGGCATCTTCCAGTGGACGATGCCGTCCTCCCGGCAGGGCGGCCAAGCCGCCCCGGCAAGCTCAGCTACCAGCCGCCTGGGGCGGGCAGGGCGAGCAGCCGGTCGGCTTTCTCCAGTCAGCCGGTTTACCAGCCACGTCAAGCTAGTTCCCGGCCACGCCAAGCCAGTTCCCAGCCACGTCAAGCGAGTTCTCAGCCGCGCCGGGCTGGTTCCCAGGCTGGCCAGCCGCGTGGCTCAGCCAAACCGGGCCGGGGCCAAGGCATCCGCCCCGGTGAGCCTGGCGGTCCCGGCCGGTCCGGCCTCGGCGGTCCCGGCCGCTCCGGCCCCGGCCGCTCCGGTCCAGGTGGTTCAGGCGGTTCTGGTCCCGGGCGGCTCTGGCTCGGGCCGGTCCGTCCGGCTGGGCCGCCCTACAATCCGGCCAAACGGGCGGTCGCGATCCTGGTAACAGTGTTGCTGGCGCTGACCGTCTTCGCTGGCAAAGCGGTCTGGGTTCAAGTCCATGACGGGGCGGAACTAGTTGACAAAGGCCTAGCCCAACGCATGCGCGAGAAGCTGGATCCGGTCGAGCGGGGAAGCATTTTGACAGCCGATGGCACTGTGCTGGCGGCTGATGTGATGCGCTTTGACGTTGAGGCTTATCCCTACCTTGTCACCCGGAAATATGAAAGCGGCCGTTACGTTGGCCTCAGCCCGGAAGCTCTAGCGGCGAAACTCGGGCCGCTAGTCGGCGTTGATCAGGCTGAACTGGTCAAGCGGCTAGATCAACCAAGAGTGACCTGGACCGTCCTGATGAAAGACGCGACCTGGGAACAGGTCAACCCGATTCAGAAGCTAATTGACAAGTATTGGATTGACGGTATCGATCTTGGTATCGCTTTGCGCAAGTATTACCAGCGGTCTTATCCGGCCGGCAATGTGGCTGGCAACCTGGTGGGTTACCCCTATGGCGACCTGTATACCGGCCTCGAACTGACCCTCAACCAGCCCTTGACAGGGCAAGACGGCCTAATCAAACGCGAGGTTGGCGCTAAGGGTCAACCGATTCCAGGTGGCAGAGTCGAATCCGTACCGGGTGTACCAGGCTGTGACGCGACCCTGACAATCGACGCTGGCTTGCAGTATGCCGCCCAGCGAGTTGTCGACACTCAAGTTGAGACTTACCAGGCGATGGCCGGAATGGCTGTAGTGATCGACGTCAAGACGGGTGAAATTCTTGCCTTAGCTGACTCTGGTTCCCCAGAGCCGGCCAAACCTAGTGGCCAGACAGTCGGTTATCAGAACTCGCGAGCGATTGAGAACCAGTTTGAGCCGGGTTCGACTGGCAAGGTTGTCTCCGTCGCGATGCTGATTGAGGAAGGAGCCGCCACTCCGACCAGCCAGTATTCGGTGCCGTCGTCGGTGACAGTTGACGGCCAGGTTTTCGAGGACTCCCACCCGCACCCGGTTGAGCCTTTGACGTTAGCTGGAATCTTGGCTGAATCATCCAACGCTGGGATTGTTTTAGCCGCGCAAAGTATCAGTGCTGAGACCCGCTACCAGTACCTCAAACGGTTCGGCTTCGCTCAGCCGACTGGTATCGAGTTGCAGATCGAAGCTATCGGGGTGGTTCACAAGCCAGGTGAACCACCGGCCTATGAGGGGGCGGCTTACTGGGATGGGCGAACCAACCACACCGTGCTTTATGGCCAAGCGATGTCAGCTAACGCGCTCCAGATCACTGAGGTTTTCGCCACTCTAGGTAATGGTGGCCTTCGCCTCCAACCACACCTGATCAAGGGCATAACCTGCGCTGATGGAGAATTCAAAGCCAGCCAACTGGCTGATCCAGTAAACGTGGTCTCCAGTGGGACGGCCAGCCAGGTGATTTCGATGATGGAGACAGTGGTCGAATCAGGTACCGGTGGCAGCGCCCAGATTGATGGATACCGTATCGCCGGTAAGACCGGCACATCGGAGATGATCCAGCCAGATGGTTCCGTAACCTATGTCGGATCGTTCGCTGGCCTGCTTCCAGCCGAGGACCCGCAGATCGCCATCGGCGTGTTCATCGTCGATCCAAGATCGGGCGGCTATTATGGCGCAACTGTGGCCGGGCCAGCTTTCGAACAACTGGCCGCGGCTGCCATTGACCACTTTGGGGTTGCCCCATCGGTAACACCACCGGCCGCCTTGGCGACTAGGTGGTGAGGTCACAATGGTTCTGTCCCATATTGAGACCAGAATGGCGGTACCGCGATGCGTCCCCTGAAAGCTCCTAACGTTACTTTGACGGCCGCTGCCGGCCAGATTCCAGGTTCCCGTCTGGTTCACGGCGAGGCCATTATCAGGGGTTTGACTTTGGCTAGTGGACAAGTTGAGCCGGGCGATCTGTTCGCCGCCCTGCCTGGCGCCACGACTCATGGTGCCCGTCATGCCCGGGCCGCCTTGGCGGCCGGGGCGGCCGGGGTTCTAACTGATCCGGTTGGTGAAACCCTGCTCCCGCCAGGTACGCCCCGGATAGTGACAGGCAGCCCGCGTCAGCATTTGGGCGAGTTGGCCGCCTGGATCTATGGTCATCCCGCCAGGAGGCTCAAGATCGCTGGCGTGACCGGCACCAACGGTAAAACGACAGCGGGCCATTTACTGGAGAGTGCTCTGGCGCAGCATTTCGGCAAGGTGGCGCTGCTCGGCACAATAGTTTCCCGGATTGATGGCGAACAGATCGGTTCGGTGCGCACCACGGCGGAGGCGCCCGAATTGCAGGCCACTTTGGCCGCCATGGTTGAACGCGGTGTTGAGGCCTGCGTCATGGAGGTTTCATCGCATGGCTTGGCTTTAGGCCGGGTCGATGGTTTGACCTTCGATGTGGTGGCGTTCACGAATCTGTCGCGCGATCATCTTGACTTCCATCATTCGATGGGCCGCTATTTCGCGGCCAAGGCGAGTTTGTTCACTCCGCCGCGGGCCCGGCTCGGCGTCATTAACTTGGCTGACCCGTGGGCTGAGGCCTTAGCTGAGCAGGCCACCATCCAGTTGACAACTGTTTCACGTGATCCGGCGGCCCGGCCTGACTGGCTGATTGAACATGAGTTCCCTGATCCGGTTGGTTCATCGTTTGACTTGTCTGGTCCGGACGGCCAAACGCTGGCCGCCCGGGTTCGCCTACCTGGCGGTTTTAACGTCGATAACGCGGCTTTAGCTTTGACCAGTGCCATGGCGATGGGTGTCAGCAGTGGTGTGGCGGCTCATGGGGTGGCGATCGCTCGGCCGGTACCGGGCCGGATGGAGCCGGTGCTGGGTCCGCCTTCAGGGCCTACGGTAGTTGTTGACTACGCTCACGCGCCGTCTTCGGTGGCTGCCGCCTTAGCCGCTTTGCGGCCCCACACTAAGGGCCGGTTGATTGTCGTTTTGGGTGCTGGCGGCGACCGTGACCAGGGGAAACGTGAACTGATGGGGGCGGCCGCGAAAGCCGCTGATGTCATCTTCGTAACGGATGACAACCCCCGGCGGGAAGATCCAACTCAAATCCGGGCGGCTGTGGCGCGCGGGGCCGGGCCGGGAGCTATCGAAGTGCCTGACCGGGCGGATGCGATCAGCCGTGCCGTGATGCTGGCCGGACAACAAGATACGGTGGTTATCTTGGGTAAGGGACATGAGCGGAGCATTGATTACGACGGCGAATTACGGCCGCACCAGGATTCGGCGGTAGCCGCGATGGTCTTACGAAGCCGGGCGGAAGGCGTTAGATGATTCCATGGAGCCCGGAGGGTCTGGCGACTGTTATTAGTGCCAGGCTTAGCCCTGAAGTTGATCTTGACGCCAGCTTGACTGGCGCTGTGATTGATTCGCGTCAAGCAGGTCCAGGTACGGTTTTTGTAGCGCTGCCGGGTGAACGTGCCGATGGGGCTGATTTTGTGGACGATGCCGTCCGGCGGGGTTCGCCTTTGGCGATCACATCACGTCCAGTAAGTGGACCTTATGCTTTGGTGGCTGATCCGGCGGCGGCCCTGCGCCAGATGGCTGAGGTTTCGTTGCAGCGGATCCGGCTGGTTAACCGGTATTTGAGGGTTATCGCTGTGACCGGCTCAGTTGGTAAGACCACTACCAAGGATTTGTTGGCTCGCATCGCTGGGGCGGCGGGTCAGACGGTGGCGGCTCCAGGGTCTTTCAATAACCAGCTCGGTGTGCCTTTAACTGTTGTTCAGGCCGGGCCTGAGACGGCCTATTTGGTGTTGGAGATGGGTGCCAGCCATCGTGGTGAGATCGCTGATTTGGCTCGGATCGCACCACCTGATGTTGGTGTTGTGTTGAACGTTTCGCTAGCCCATCTGGGCGAGTTTGGTTCAACTGAAGCGATCGGTCAGGCTAAAGCTGAACTGGTAGCTGGTTTGGCCCGTTACGGTGTGGCGGTGTTGAACCAGGATGATCGCCGGGTCGCGGCGATGGTTTTTGATACTCCCGGTGAGGTTGTGACTTTCGGGTTCGATTCGACAGCCGATATTTATGGCTTTGACTTGGCGACTGACGGGCCTGGCTATGTTAGTTTGTCGGCCGCTGATCAGCGCCATTTGACTGAAACTAGGGTCCAAACCCGGCTGGTTGGCAAGCATTTGGGTATTGATGTGCTGGCCGCGTTGGCTGGGGCGGTGGCGGCCGGTCTTGACTTGCGTCACGCTGGCGCCGCGCTGCGTGATGTGCGCCCGGCCAGTCCGCACCGCATGGCGGTTTGGTGTTTGCCGAACGGCTCCACCTTGGTTGATGACTCCTACAATGCCAGCCCCTGGTCAATGCGGGAGGCTATTGGCACGGCCGGACGTTTGGCCCGCCAGGCTGGTAGACCGGCCGTGGCGGTGATCGGGTCGATGCTTGAACTGGGTGCGCGGTCTGAGAGGGCACATCGTACGGTCGCTCTCTGGCTGGCCAGGGATGGTTTTGAACGGCTCATCGCGGTTGGTGAGGAGACCCGCCCGCTGGCGGAGGAAGCTGTTAACCAAGGCTTGAAAGCCAGCCAGGTTGAGCACTTGGCCGACACTAGTGGCTTGGCTGAACTGTTGGCTACCTTGCCGGGTGAACCGTATGTGCTGCTCAAGGGTTCCAATGCGGTTGGTTTGTGGCAGGTGGCGGATGAGTTGACGGCTGGCTTGGAGACGGTGGCGAATGAGCCGGTTGACCTGGGGTCGGCTGGTGTCAGCCCACAGATTTGGGATGTTGACAAGATCTTGGCTGAGCCGGAGTCGGCTGCCCAGCTAGCTGAGCCTGTTTACGGTCCGACGCTTGATCCGCTGACGCCAGCGGACCAGCCCAATCAGCCAAGCCGCCCATCCCGGCCGGACCAGCTTGACGAGTTTGACCAGTTTGACCAGCTAGATCAGCCAGATCCGCTAGACGCGACAGACCAGTTTGACCAATCAGATCCGCTAGGCCCGTCAGACGCGCTAGACCAGCCAGACCCGCCAGATAGTCAGGGTGGCCCGTAGTGCTCAATATCCTCTACTCCTTCGGGATCTCTTTAGCGATCGCTCTGTTCGGCACGCCGCTGTTCATAAAACTCCTGGTTAAACGCTCATACGGCCAGTTCATCCGGCAGGACGGCCCAACCGCGCACTACACCAAACGCGGCACCCCAACGATGGGTGGCGTGGTCATTATCTTGGCCTCACTGGCTGGCTATTTTGGCGCTAGCGCCATCCTTGAACGGGTCCCGAAAGTATCTGGTCTGCTGGTGTTACTGCTGTTCACCGGTATGGGAATAGTCGGCCTGCTGGACGATTACATCAAGATCTCACGCCAACGTTCACTTGGTCTGCGACCCTGGTGGAAAATAGCCGGGCAAGGCGCCGTCGGTGTCGCCTTCGCTGTCCTGGCGATCAATTTCCCCAACCAATACGGCTGGACACCAGGATCGTTCAAGATTTCTTTCCTTCGTGACACCTCAGTTGATCTGTCGTTCGCTGGTCACACCCTAGGTGTGGTCCTGTTCGTGATTTGGGCTAACTTCCTGATCACGGCCTGGACCAACGCGGTCAACTTGACTGACGGCCTGGATGGGTTGGCCACCGGTGCCTCAACTATGGTGTTCGCGGCTTACATAATCGTCACCCTGTGGGGCATCTCCAACCTCTGCCAGCCAGGCCAAGCCGGTCACTGTTACACCATGCGTGACCCGCTTGACACCGCCATGGTGGCGGCCGCCATCATGGGTGCCTGCGCCGGGTTCCTCTGGTGGAACTCCTCACCAGCTCGCATCTTCATGGGTGACACTGGGGCTTTAGCACTTGGTGGAGCCTACGCTGGGTTGTCAATCATCACCCGGACGGAGATTCTGGCAGCGGTGATCGGCGGGTTGTTCGTTATCATCGCCGCCAGTGACGTCATCCAAATCGCCTGGTTCAAACTGTCCGGCGGTAAACGAGTTTTCAAAATGGCGCCGTTACATCACCATTTCGAACTCAGCGGTTGGGGTGAGGTCACGATCGTCATCCGGTTCTGGCTCATTTCCGCCTTATTCGTGGCCGTTGGCTTGGGCTTGTTCTACGCCGAATGGGTGGTGGCGCGGTGAATTTCGCTGGCCAACGGGTGATTGTGGCAGGTTTGGGAGTGTCTGGCCGGGCGGTGGCGGCCGCCTTGGAACCGCTTGGGGCTGAACTTGTCTTAGTGGACGATGCCGCCGCCTCGGCTTCCAGCTCACCACCAGATACCACACCAGACGGCCAGGTTGGCCCGGCCGGTGCGGTCCTATCTTCGACTGAAGTCTCCTTCAACGGGGCTGACTTGGTGGTCGCTTCACCTGGGTGGGCGGCATCGTCCAGCTTCTTGGAACGGGCCCGAGCGGCTGACGTGCCGATCTGGTCTGAAGTGGAACTGGCTTGGCGGCTGCGGGCCAACCCGGCGGCGCCTTGGCTGGTTGTCACCGGCACTAACGGCAAAACCACCACAGTCGGCATGACGCGAGCCATTTTGGCGGCTGCCGGACTGTCCGTCACAGCGGCCGGCAATATTGGTTTACCGCTGGTCAGCGCTGTGGCGCGGGCCGCGACTGAGGTTTTTGTGGTGGAGTTATCCTCCTTCCAGTTACATCACACCTATTCGTTGACGCCTTGGGCGGCGGCGTTGCTCAATCTGGCGCCAGACCATATTGACTGGCATGGCAGTTTTGAGGCTTATGCGGCGGCTAAAGCCAGAGTCTATGAAGGCACCCAATCAGTTCTGGTTTACAACGCCGCTGACCGGCTGACCAGGCAAATGGCTGAAACGGCCGAAACCGGTCCGGACGCCCAGGCGGTCGCTTTCAGTTTGGCGGCACCGCTTGTTGGGGAACTCGGGCTGGTTGAATCCTTGCTGATTGACCGGGCCTTTTGGCCGGAACGTCGGCGGGCGGGACGCGAACTGGCGACACTTGATGATCTGATTCATTTGGCCGGGCCTGACGGCTGGCTGGCACCCCATCTGGTGTCGAACGCCCTGGCGGCGGCAGCCTTGGCCCTGTCACTTGATGTCGCGCCAGAAAGCATCGCCCAAGGGTTGGGTGATTTCAAGACCGGTCAGCACCGTGGCACGGTGGTAGCTGAAACCGCTGGTGTGCGTTTTGTTGACGATTCGAAAGCGACCAACACCCACGCGGCCGATTCCGCCTTAGCGGCCTGCGCACCAGGCAGTGCGGTTTGGGTGGCGGGTGGCCTGGCCAAAGGAGCCAGTTTCACTGAACTGGTCAACCGGCGAGCTGACCGGCTACGGGGTGTGGTGCTGATCGGCTTAGACCAGCGCGACCTAGCTGAAGCGTTAGCTGGCCTGCCAGACGTGCCAGTGGTTTCAATCGAACCGGGACCCGGTCTGATGGACCGGGTTGTGGCCGCCGCCAGTCGCCTGGCCCAGCCAGGTGACGTTGTTTTGCTGGCACCAGCCAGTGCCTCAATGGATCAGTTCACTGATTACGCCGAACGGGGACGGCTCTTCGCTGAGGCGGCCAGACGGCTAGCGGACCAAACCGGTCAGGCGGCGCCATGATCACAACTAGACGGCTGACAGGCCTAAAGACTGAGGTGCGGTCATGACCACGACCCAACAAGTGGCTCACCCGACGAACCGGAAACAGCCACCACCGGACACGGGGCGGCCGGGGCAACGGCCCGGACGGCGGCCGGGACGGCGGCATCGTCCACCAATAGACGCTGCCAGCTCACCGCTGCTCTACTTCTCCTACTACATGGTTCTGGTGCCGGCCGGCGTACTAACTGTGCTGGGACTGATGATGACCCTGTCAGCCAGCATGGCGACACAGCTAGTGGAGGACCACGACCCGTACGCTCCGGGAATTAACCAGCTGAAATGGGCCGCGGTCGGAGTTTGCGTAGGGTTCGTCATGGCGCATTGTCACAGGTGGCTCGGCAACCGCAGGCGGATCGCGCCAATCCTGGCGGCGATAGTTCTGCTGTTTTGCCTAGCGGCCCAGGCAATGACCCTGTTCGGGCCCTTGGCCTGCGATTCTGGCGGCAACTATAGCTGGCTTTGCCTGTCCGACAGCCAGCAAATCCAGCCCGGTGAGTTCCTCAAACTGGCCATCGCCTATTGGTTGGCGGTCACCTTGAGCCGACCCGGCCAAAATCTCGACTACTGGCGCCAATTGATCTGGCCGGCTGGTGTTGGTGTGGCCGTGGCTGGTGGGCTGGTGCTAGCCGGTCGCGATGCTGGGACAGGACTGATCCTAGGAATCATGTCATTCGGTACTTTGGCGATGGCGGTCAAATCACGTCGCAAATTGGCGGTCGTGGCTGTTCCGCTGGTGATCCTTGGTGCTGTCCTGGTCCTCACATCGTCTAACCGCCGTGACCGTTTCTTGGCCACCTATGTGCCCGCGCTCTGCGAAAAACTGCAGGACTTCTGCTACCAAGTCGAACAAGCCAGTTTGTCGATGGCGACCGGCGGCTGGCTCGGCCAAGGGCTGGGCGCTTCACGAGCCAAATGGTCCTATTTGACTCAAGCCGACACTGACTTCATTTTCGCGATCATCACTGAAGAGATCGGCCTGGTCAGTGCCATAGCTGTGATGGTGCTCTACGGCGTGATGGCGTTCGGTTTCTTCCAGTTGGTCCGGCTGCACCCTAACCAGCTGGCCCGCCTTGGGATCGCGGCGGTCGGCTGTTGGATAATCGGACAAGCCCTAGTCAACATTGGCATGGTGGTGCGCCTGCTGCCAGTAATTGGGGTGCCGCTGCCGTTCGTCTCACGCGGAGGCTCAGCTCTGATCAGTTGCCTGATAGCGATCGGGTTGGTGGCAGGGCTGATGCGAACTGATCCGAAAGTCCGGAACGCCTTATCTTGGCGGGCTCGCCGGGTGCGGCGGGCTGAAGCCACCTTGGCGCCACTACCCGTTAGGACACCACGGTGAGGATAGTTTTAGCTGGTGGTGGAACCTTTGGTCATGTTGGCCCGCTCCTGGTAACAGCCGATGAGTTGCGTCGGCGCTGGCCTGAGGTGGAGTTACGGGTAGTTGGCACGGCCAGCGGCTTGGAGGCCAGCTTGGTACCGCAAGCTGGCCTGCGGTTAGCGATCATCCCTAAAACCCCATGGCCGCGCCGGCCGGGCGTTGAAGCCCGGCGCTTCATTGGGGCTTGGCGTCAAGCGGTGGCCGCCGCTGACGCCTTACTGAAGGATTTCAAACCGGACGGGGTGGTCGGCTTCGGTGGATATGTTTCACCACCGGTTTACTGGGCGGCCTTCCGCAACAAGGTGGCTGTGGTGGTTCATGAGGCGAACGCCCGCCCTGGCCTGGCTAACCGCTGGGGCGCCCGGCGGGCGGCCGCCGTTGGTGTGGCTCTAGCTGGCACGCCGCTACCCAATGCCAGGCTAGTTGGCATGCCCCTACGTCCCGGTTTGGCCCGGCTTGACCGGGCGGGTAGCCGGGCGCAGGCGCGGCGCCAGCTAGGTTTAGATCCGGTCAAACCAACCCTGCTGGTGGCTGGTGGATCACTTGGCGCGCTCAACCTTAACCAGGCGGCCGCAGCCGTTGCCAGTGAACTGATCGGAGCCGGCGCCCAAGTTTTGCACCTGACCGGCCGGGGTAAAAGCCAGGCGGTGCGTCTTGGACTGGGGTCGTTGAACGCCAGCCAAACGGCCAGCTACCACATCATGGAATACCTTGAGTCAATGGAGCTGGCCTTGGCGGCGGCTGACCTAGCATTACAGCGGGCCGGGGCCGCCACGGTGGCCGAACTGGCTTGCGCTGGTCTGCCCGCTGTCCTGGTCCCCTTGCGGATAGGTAATGGTGAACAGCGTCACAACGCGGCCGGCCTGGTCAAAGCTGGAGCCGCGGTACTGGTAACGGATGATGAGATTGGGCATTGGGTGACCGGCAACCTGGCGGAACTGTTGACCTCACCGGACCGGCTGGCCGCCATGTCTCAGGCGGCCAGCTCAATCGCCATCCGTGACGGAGCTGAACGGCTAGTTGACCTGATTGAGGAAGTGACGCGATGACTGGAGCTGGTTCAGTCCGGCCGGTCCACGTCATGGCGGCCGGTGGTGTTGGTATGGCGGCGGTGGCCGAATTGTTGCTCGCCCAAGGACATGACGTGTCTGGCTGCGACAGCGCCGATTCGCCGCGCCTGCGGCGTTTGGCCAGTTTGGGTGTCAAAACTTGCACCGGACATTCACCAGATCATTTGACTGGGGTTGGGCGACTGGTGGTGTCAAGCGCCATCCGGCCAGACAACCCAGAACTGTTGGCCGCCCAGGCCCAACCGGGTTTGGTGATACAGCACCGGTCGGTCGCTTTAGCTGGGATCGCCAAGGCCTACCGTCAGGTGGTGGTGACCGGCACCCACGGCAAAACCACCACCTCAGCGATGATCGTCAGTCTGCTTGAAGCGGCCGGCCTGGAACCGTCCTACGCCATTGGCTCCGAACTGACTGGGCGTGGCTCAGGTGCCAAACTGAGGGCTGGCAGCATCATGGTGCTTGAAGCCGACGAATCAGACGCCTCCTTCCTCAACTACCGCCCTGAAGTGGCTGTGGTGACCAACATTGAAGCTGACCATTTGGATCATTACGGCGATCAAGCGGCCCTGACTGAAGCCTTCCGCCGGTTCGCCTCCTTAGTGGTAGACCCGAGTGTGCTGATCGCCTGCGCGGCTGATCCTCCGGCCGCCGCCCTGGCCAAATGGGCTGAAGAATCCGGCCAAGCGCCGCTGGTCTGGACCTATTCAGATGAACAGGCCGACCGGTCGCCAGTTAGCCTGCCGGGACGCCACATGCGGCTCAACGCCGCCGCCGCCGCCCTGGTGGGTGAATGGTTCGGGGTTGACCCGGAGGTAGCCAACCGAGGGTTGCGCCAATACGCCGGCACCGCCCGCCGCTTCGAGTCGCATGGCCGACCAGGCGGGGTGACGGTTTTGGATGATTACGCCCACCATCCAACAGAGATCGCCGCGACCATCGCCGCTGCCCGGCAGTTGGACCAGCCGGGCCGGATACTAGTTGTGTTCCAGCCGCATCTGTATTCCCGGACTAATCAATTCCAAGCCGAGTTCGCCGCCGCGCTCAGCCAAGCCGATCAGGTTTGGCTGCTTGACATCTATGGCGCCCGTGAAGAGCCAGTGCCGGGTGTTACCTCAGAACTGATCGCCAAACGGATGGATCCGGCGGTTGTGACGCTGGTCAGCCAGCCGGAGACGGTTCCGGCGGCGATCCGAGCCGCCGCCCGGGCCGGTGACATTGTCTTCACGATGGGTGCGGGTGATGTGACCAACCTGGCGCGGCCAATCGTCGAAGCTCTGGAGCAGCCGTGAGCCCAGTTGATTTCTCAGACTGGCAGGATCAGCCGGCCCGGCGCCAACCGAAGGCCGCCCGCCCGGCCACTTTTGGCCGGTCCCGGTCCGCCGTGCCGCTGGCCGCACCGCAATGGCGTCCGGTGCCGTTGGCTCGGCCAGCCGGACCAATTCCGCCAGCTACGGCCAGGTCAGCCCATCGCCAGCCGAACCATTCGAGTCGGCCCAATCCGGCCGGTGCCAGTGGCAGGCCACAGCTACCTGGTCTGGGTGGCCCGGGACGCACCTGGGTTGAGTTGCCGCCAGGCGGACGTGCCCGGGCAACCCCTCGGCCCAAACCTGGGGCTGGTAGTGCGGCGGCGGGATCGTTCAAACCTCGGGCAACCCCTCGGCCCAAACCTGGGGCTGGTAGTGCGACGGCGGCATCGTTCAAACCCCGGGCAACCCCTCGGCCCAAACCTGGGGCTGGTAGTGCGGCGGCGGGATCGTTCAAACCCCGGCCAAGCCACCGGCCCGAACCGCGGGGCGCCCCCAAAACCAAGACCGAGGACGGCCAATCCGCTTTCATCAAACGTCGCCGACGTGCCATCTGGCGCCAGCGGGCCGGACGCACCCTGCGCTGGGTTGGGCCAATCCTGGTGGTGGCGGCCCTGGTTGGCGTTGTCTACCTGACACCACTGTTCGCGCTGCGGGCAGGCGATGTCCAAATCCGGGGCTTGAACGACTGGGTCAGCCAGACCACGGTGATGGATTCGCTGAAAGATGACGTGGGACGGCCTCTAGCCCAGGTCAACCGCAGCCAAATCGGACAACGGCTGGAAGGACTCGACGCCGTCGCAAAGGCAACTGTGCGGCGCGCCTGGCCGAATGGTTTGATGATCGACCTGACGGCCCGCGAACCGGCCGCCGCGGCGGCCCAAGATGACGGCTACAGCCTGCTCGACTCGGCGGGTTACCTGGTGGCGGTGGTGCCCGATCCGCCGGAAGGGTTACCAGTTATCAACGTGCCGCTCGGCCCGGACAACCAACGGACCGTCCGGGCTGTGTTGTCGGTTGTGACCGGACTGCCGCCGACTCTCCGGCAGCGGGTGACAACGATTGGCGCCGCCACCGAGGACACTGTCGAATTCACCCTAGACAGTGGAGTGGTGGTGCTTTGGGGTGGTGTTGACGAGCCTGGTGTCAAGGCCGCCGCGGTTGAACTGCTGCTCGGCCAACCCGATGTCAACCTGATCGACGTTTCAGCGGCCGAATTCCCCGTCATCCGCTGACGGGACCGGCTGGTCGGCTGGGCCTGACCTGCCCGCCAGGACAGTAGACTAAGCGGGTTTAGGCGCGCAGGCACCATCCGGCGCGGCACAACTAATCCCACAGGAGACGAATCAAAGTGAAGAGCGCCGTCAAATCGGCTGAACCGACCAAAGTTGAGCTGATCGTGACAGTTGAGTCAGATGACTTCAAGCCCGTCATGCGCAAAACCTATTCCGAGATCGCAGGGCAGATCACTGTGCCCGGTTTCCGGAAAGGTAGAGTGCCCAGCCGTATCCTTGACCAACGCCTCGGCCGGGACAAAATCCTTGGCCAAGCCGTTGATGACGGTTTGCGCGCCTGGCTGGTTAAAGCCTTGATTGAACAAGACATCAGGCCGCTCGGCCCACCTGAAATCGATGTCACCGAGCCGCCCGATCCCGCCGTAGCTGAGCCAGGCCTGGTGTTTTCGGTCACCGCCGAGGTGGCCCCACCGATCACCGTGCCTGACCTGGGCGAAGTCCGGATCCAAACTGAACGGGCGTCGGCTAGCGATGAAGACGTCGAGGCTTTACTGGATGATCTGCGGACCCGTTTCGCTTCACTTAAGACCGTTGACCGGCCAGCCCAGGAAGACGATTTTGTGACGATTGACCTCAAAGCTGAGGTTGATGGTGAAGAAGTCGACTCTGTCAGCGGCATCTCCTACCAGGTTGGGCAGAATGATCTTGTTAAAGGCCTCGATGAGGCCCTCGAAGGTCTGTCATCGGGTGAGGTCACAACTTTCAATGCCCCGGTGAAGGGTGGGCCGAACGCTGGTCGCGACGGTTTGATAACGGTTACTTTGCGGGCTGTCAGGGAACGTGAGCTGCCGCCGGGCGATGACGCTTTCGCTGAGTTGGCCAGTTCGGTTGACACGATCGACGAATTGCGGGCTGAATTGCTAGTTCAGGCCACCGCCATGGCCGGGCAGCGCCAGATCATGCTGGCTGAACAGGCTTTGCTGGATCATCTCCTAACGACGCTCGACTTCCCGGCTCCCAGCGGCGTTGTGGCCGAGCAGGCCCGCGGTATCGCCGGCAGCGAGCCGGCCGACACACCTCAGGACGATGCCGCCGGTGAGGGTGACAGCACACCATCGGCCGCCGTAACCGCTGAAGCCACCAAACAAGTGCGGACTCAGCTACTACTTGATGCCATGGTGCAACAGTTGGCTGTCAAGATAACGCCAGTCGAGTTCGCTGGCTTCCTGGAACAGCTATCAATGAGTTACGGAATGGCGCCAGAAATCTTTGTTGGTGCGGCTGAGCAAGCTGGTGAACTGCCGCACTTCAGGAGCGAACTGTTACGCCGTAAAGCTGTCGAGGTGGCATTGCGGCGGGCCGTGGTTGAGGACCCGGATGGTGTTCCGATTGATGTCGAAAGGCTGCTTCCACCGGAGGCGCCGGCCGAGGACGAAACCGGGGCGGATGTCCCGACCGGAACTGGCGGGCAGGCCACCGCCGCTGGCCAGGCGAGGCCAGCTGAAGGGGCAATCGATGAGGTGGCGATCGACATGGATGCTTTGATGGAGGCTCAAAGCCAGGCGGAAGATGACACACCTTGAGCGGCCAACTTGCATGTGGTCATCAAGCTGTGAGTGAAATGGCTTGCCGGCGGCACCAGATCAGCCGCCACGGGCGTTAGGGTCTTGTGTTGAGTAGACACTTAGTCAATGAGGGCAGGAGAACGGCATGAACACTAGCCAGCCACAGTTGGCCGGAAATGATGGCCAAGGAATGGGCCTGAGCGATTCCATTTTCAACCGGTTGCTGCGGGAACGCATCATTTGGCTTGGCAGTGAGGTGCGCGATGAGAACGCTAACGCGATCTGCGCCCAGATGATGCTTCTGGCCGCTGAAGAACCAGAACGCGACATTTACCTGTACATCAATTCGCCTGGCGGATCGATCACGGCTGGTATGGCGATCTATGACACGATGCAATACATCCAGCCGGATGTGGCAACGGTAGCTGTCGGGATGGCCGCCTCAATGGGGCAATTCTTGCTCTCATCCGGAGCCAAAGGCAAACGTTATGCAACGCCTCACGCCCGGGTGATGATGCATCAGCCGTCCGGTGGGATCGCCGGGACCGCGACTGACATCCGGATCAACGCTGAACTGATCTTGCATATGAAGCGGCAGTTGGCGGAACTGATCGCCGAGCAAACCGGTAAGTCAGTTGAACAGATCAACAAGGACTCAGACCGGGACCGCTGGTTCACGGCGGCTGAAGCACTGGATTATGGCTTCATTGACAAAGTTGTCGCCCACGAGTCGGTGGTGCGCAGCGGAGCGAAGAAGAAGGCCTGAGGGGAGTTCTAAAGATGACTATCGATCCACGTTCAACTTACGGCTCGCTCAGTCCTATCGCGCGGGGGCGCTTGACTGGGCCGATGCCTCAGGCCAGATATGTTCTGCCATCCTTCGAGGAGCGGACACCATACGGTTTCAAGCGGCAAGATCCTTACGCCAAACTGTTTGAGGACCGGATTGTGTTCCTCGGTGTCCAAATTGATGACGCCTCGGCTGATGACATCATGGCTCAGTTGCTGGTGCTGGAATCGCAAGACCCGCACCGTGACATCACCATGTACATCAACTCGCCAGGCGGGTCGATCACGGCTTTGACCGCGATCTATGACACCATGCAGTACATCACGCCGCGGATTCAGACGGTTTGCCTCGGCCAGGCCGCTTCGGCGGCCGCTGTTGTGTTGGCGGCCGGTACACCTGGCCTGCGCCTGGCTTTGCCTAACGCCCGGGTTTTGATTCACCAACCAGCTTTTGAGGGTGGCTACGCCCAAGCGAGTGATATTGAAATCCAGGCCAAAGAGATTCTCCGCATCCGTCAATGGCTGGAAGATACGATCGCGAAGCATTCCAACCGCACACCAGAAGAGGTGCGCGATGACATTGAACGCGACAAGATCCTGACCGCCCAAGAGGCCCTTGATTACGGCATGATTGATCAAGTCCTAGAGTCCCGCAAGACCAAAGACAAGTAGTCAACCAGCACCTCGCCCGGCTAGTTCACTCAAACCAGCCTCACCGTAAATCCGCAGGTCAGAGCTTTGCTCGGGTGCGCGGCAGGCCGGGCAACGAAGGGCGTTAGAAACACCCTTCGTTAGCTGGCGGCTCCTTCAAGCGTGCCGGTAAGACCGCCCGCCTCGGAGCCGACTAAGCAGAGCGTGTCACGGTCACCCAGCGCCCAGGAACCTTCGGTCGGTTGAATGTAGAACATTTCATAGATCGAATCGTCCCAGGCCAGGCCAATGAACTCGCCGAATGACTCAACACAGAGCGCGTCAGCGGTCTCATTGACAGCACTGGAGTAGTCGCCGTCAGGCAAAGTGTGGATGGCGAAGACCTCCCAGCTATGGGAGTCGGTGCAGGGCACCACAAGCGATTCGGTGATTTCGCCTTCCGCCAGATCGCCAGTGCAATCGCCGACCTTGAGATCAACCGGATTGATCTCCTGGGAAGTCTCGATCGCACCTTCGGAGTTACGCGTAGGTTCGTTTCTCTGCAGGGCGCAACCTGCCAAAGTGGCCAATGCTAGAGCTGAAGTCACCACGATTGCGGCAGCAGATTTGTATCTCATGTGGTACAGGACCTTTCAGAATTGACTGCCGACTAGCGCGGCAGGGAACAGACATACGAAACGGCGCGATAATGATAACGTGCGACCAGGCCTCTAGCTGGCATTTGAGCGTAGAAATACTGGAGCTGTCACCAGCCAAGCTGACGGTGGCCAGGTGAAGGCAAAACCCGAAGTGGTGACGAAGGTGAAGGCTGAACCTTGACGGGCGCTGTTACGGTAGCTGGTATGTGCGGAATCATCGGCTACGTCGGCCACACCGAATCGACCAGACCGCTCAGCGTTGTGATGGAGGCCCTATCACGCCTGCAATACCGTGGCTACGACTCCGCCGGTGTTGTGGTGGTCAACCAATCTGGCCTGCATCATGTCAAGAAAGCGGGCAAACTGGCGGCCCTCGAAGCCGAACTGGCAGCGCGGCCCCTACCGGCGGCATCGTCCGCTGTTGGCCACACTCGCTGGGCCACCCACGGCGGACCAACCGACGCCAACGCTCACCCCCACCTGTCACCTGACGGTGCCGTGGCGGTGGTCCACAACGGAATCATCG
Source organism: Bifidobacteriaceae bacterium (assembly GCA_031267825.1). Classification (GTDB taxonomy): domain Bacteria; phylum Actinomycetota; class Actinomycetes; order Actinomycetales; family WQXJ01; genus JAIRTF01. The sequence continues at coordinate 25,518 of JAIRYJ010000038.1, read as the reverse complement.
AAAACCATGATCTGCTGCGTCAAGAACTACTCAACGCCGGTGCGGTCTTCAGCTCACAAACTGACACCGAAGTGGCCGCCCATCTGCTGGCCCGGGCCTACCACCAAACCGGTGACCTGCCAGACGCCATGTGTCTAGTAGCTCAACGCCTCGAAGGGGCCTTCACGCTGCTGGCTGTCGCTACCGGACAGCCACACCTAGTGGTCGGCGCCCGCCGGACATCACCGCTGGTAGTTGGCCTAGGCGAGGGCGAAAACTTTCTCGGCTCAGATGTCGCGGCCTTCGTGGCGCAAACCAACCGGGCGCTTGAACTAGGCCAAGACCAGGTTGTAACCATCACACCAGATTCCGTCAGCGTGACTGATTTCGCTGGCCAACCAGTTGAGGCCAAACACTTCACAGTTGACTGGGACGCCTCAGCCGCCGTCAAGGGCGGCTTCGCGACTTTCATGGAAAAAGAAATCCATGACCAGCCAGACGCTGTGCGTGACACCTTGCTCGGCCGGACCGGCCCGCAAGGACATCTCAAACTAGATGAACTGCGGGTCAGTGAATCGCTGCTGCGTTCAATCGACAAGATCATCGTGGTGGCTTGCGGGACGGCGGCATACGCCGGACATGTCGCCAAATACGCCATTGAACACTGGTGCCGTATCCCAACAGAAGTTGAATTAGCCCACGAATTCCGTTACCGGGACGCCATTGTGACCGAAAAGACCTTGATCGTGGCGATTTCACAGTCAGGTGAGACGATGGACACGATCCAGGCCGTACGTCACGCCCGTGAACAAGGCGCCAAAGTGATCGCCGTGGTTAACACCATGGGTTCAACTATTGCCCGCGAATCTGACGCCGCCCTGTACACCCACGCCGGCCCGGAAGTGGCGGTCGCTTCAACTAAAGCTTTCCTCGCCCAAATCACCGCGACATATTTGCTAGGGCTCTACTTGGCGCAACTCAGAGGCACAATGTTCGCTGATGAGGTGCGTGCTGTGCTGTCAGAACTAGACCAAACGCCGGCCAAAATCCAAACCGTGATCGAATCCGAAGACGGCATTAAAGCCCTGGCCAGCGCCATGAAGGAGACCAAATCGGTGCTTTTCTTGGGACGCCATGTCGGTTTCCCAGTGGCGATGGAAGGGGCTTTGAAGCTTAAAGAACTGGCCTATATTCACGCTGAGGGGTTCGCCGCGGGTGAACTCAAACACGGGCCGATCGCTTTGATAGATCAAGGCCAGCCGGTGTTCGTGGTGGTGCCATCGCCGCGCGGGCGTGACGCTTTACATGACAAGATCCTGTCCAATATTGAAGAGGTCCGGGCTCGCGGAGCTGTCACCTTGGTGGTAGCTGAAGAAGGCGACATCGCCGTGACTGAGTTCGCGGAACGTGTCCTGTGGGTGCCACAAACGCCGACCTTACTGGCTCCACTGGTAGCGGTAGTGCCGTTACAGATCTTCGCCTGTGCCTTGGCTAGCGCTAAGGGTCTCGATGTTGACCAGCCACGTAACCTGGCCAAGTCAGTCACAGTAGAGTGACGGCGGAGTAACAGTAGAGTAATAGCGGACTATTCACTGCGGCGGGGAGCCGCAAGACGCTAATCCAACAGCCCCAAAGCAGGGGCCAAGTCATAAGGTGGATGCGATGATTTCAAGTTATAGCGCGGCACAGATCGCGGCAGCTGAAGAAGCTGTCATGGCCAGCCTGGCACCAGGTGAACTGATGTCAAGGGCGGCGATCGGCGCGGCCACCGTGGTATTGCGTGAACTACGCAGGAAAAACGGTAAAGCGGCCGGCTGTTCAGTCATAATCTTGGCCGGAACTGGTAACAACGGTGGTGACGCTTTGTTCGCGGGGGCTTACTTGGCTGGCCGTGGCGTGGCGGTGACGGCGGTGGCGACCGGTAACCGGGTGCATCCGGCGGGCCGGTCAGCTTTGGAGCGGTCCGGTGGTCATTTGGTGACCATCGCTGAGGGTGGGCCGGGCGATTACCGACCGATTGAGGTTGTAACCGAACAGGCCGCCCGCTGTGATGTGATTGTTGACGGTCTGCTTGGGATAGGTTCGCGCGGGCAGTTGTCGGGTCACGCGGCCGGCTTGGTTACAACTCTGATCGTTGAGGCCGGGTTGGCGGCACCACCGCGTTACCGGCGGCGGCGGCGTCCGTTGGTGGTCGCGATTGACTTGCCCAGCGGTATTGGGGTGGACGATGGCGCCGTCAACGGTCAGGTGCTGCCGGCCGACTTAACGGTGACTTTTGGGGCCTATAAGCCTGCCGCCCTGCTGCCGCCGGCCTCTGGGTTCTTTGGCCGGATCGAATTGATTGACATTGGTTTGAAGCAGTCTCTGCGTGAGGGCGGCGATCCGGTGGCTCGGCGCCTTCAAGCGGCTGACGTGTTGGAGTTGTGGCCGGTGCCGCGCCGAGCGGATCACAAGTACAGCCGGGGCGTGTTGGGGGTTGTCGCCGGGTCTGAGACTTATCCGGGCGCGGCTGTTCTGACAACATCGGCCGCTGTCGCGACCGGTGTTGGCATGGTCCGTTATATAGGTCCTGACCGGGCTGTTGAACGGGTCTTGTCACGCCGACCGGAGGTGGTGCCAGGTGGGGGCAGGGTTGACGCTTGGGCGCTGGGGCCTGGGGTCGCGCCAGGCGCGGATGATCAGGTGGGGAGGATCGGCCGGGCTTTGGAGTGGGCTGGGGCTGAACGTGTACCGACTGTGCTTGATGCGGGCGGATTCCAGTTGTTGCCGCCGGCGCCAGCCCGGCTTGAACCGTGGATTGTGTTGACGCCGCACGCCGGTGAGCTGGCCGCTTTGATGACGGATCGTGGCGTGCCAGTTGAACGCCATCAGGTTGAAAGCCAGCCGGCTCATTATGCCCGCCTGGCGGCTGAACTGGTCGGTGGGACGGTCTTGTTGAAGGGCCCGGCGACTGTCATAGCTGGTCAAGATGGTTCGCTTTATGTTCAAGATGATGGCACCCCGTGGTTGGCGACGGCTGGCACGGGTGATGTTTTGACGGGCATTATTGGTGCGTTGCTGGCTGGACATAAGGATTCGGCGGCGATTGTCCCGGAGTTGACGCCACGTCTAGCGGCTTTGGGTGCTTTGGTTCATGGTGCTGCCGGGCGCCGGGCGTCTGGCGCGGACCGGGCGGCTGGACTGATTGGGCAGCCGATCTCGGCTCTTGATGTGGTTCAGGCGTTGCCCGCGACGATCGCTGGCTTGCTGGCGGCCAGGCCGCCGACTGGTCAGGCGGCGTAAGCTAACCTGCCAGATGAACCGCCACCCACCGGGTTAGGCGCGGCCGGGTTTGGTGACATGTGACTGGGTCGTCCGCCGGGCCGTGCCCCAGCGGCGTCAGCACCAGATGAGGAAAGGAGCGCCCGATGAGCCACATCCGTGCCGTCATCAACTTAGACGCGGTGCGACACAACACCGCCCGCCTGATCGAACTGGCCCAAGGGGCCGGCGTCATGGCTGTCGTCAAAGCCAACGCCTACGGTCACGGTATCTTGCCTGTCGCTCGGGCCGCGATTGAAGCCGGTGCGACCTGGCTCGGTGTGGCGCAACTTGATGAGGCGGTTGAACTGGCCGCCAAACTCGAACCGCACCGCGGTAACACCAGGATCTTGGCCTGGTTGTACCACCCGGAAGCCGATTTCGCTGGGGCGGTGGCCGCTGGTGTGGATCTGGCGGTGTCATCGCTAACTGGGCTGGACGGCATCGGGCAAGCTATTGAACGAACCCAACCGAGCCGCACCAATGCGGCCAACCCGACCAGCGCGACCACCCCCGCCCGGGTGCATCTCAAACTTGACACTGGCCTGGGACGGGCCGGCGCACCCGGCTCACAATGGCCTGACCTGGTCAAGGCGGCTTTACGGCTCCAAAGCGAAGGGCTGATCGTGATCGAAGGCGTTTGGAGTCACTTCGCCTACGCCGACGATCCAGGCAACCCGACGATCGCTGGCCAGATCACGGCTTTCGAGGCGGGGATCGAACTGGCGCGGAGCCTAGGCGCCCGGTTCAAGGTCCGCCATTTGGCTAACTCGGCCGCCTTGGCGACGGCGTTACCGGTGACCTATGACTTGGTCCGGCCTGGTCTGGCGCTTTATGGACTGTCACCAATTCCGCAGGTGGCGAGCGCCAGTGAGCTTGGTTTGGTTGGCGCGATGGCTTTGGAGAGCTACCTCAGCCTGGTTAAACCGGTGCCGGGCGGTCAGGGCTTGTCTTACGGCCATTCCTACATCACGCCGCGTGACACGATCACTGGGATTGTGCCTGTCGGCTACGCCGATGGCCTATTCCGGTCAGCTTCGAATCATGGCCCGGTACGGGTCGGCGGCCGGAATTTAGCTGTCGCCGGACGGATCTGCATGGATCAGTTTGTGCTGGATTTGGGCTTGGGCGCGTTGGATCAGGCTGGTGACCGGGTGGTTTTGTTCGGCCCGGGTCTTGACGGCGAGCCGACCGTGCAGGATTGGGCTGACGCCGCCGGGACTATCGCCTACGAGATCACGACTCGCCTACCTGGGCAGATTGAACGTTATTACGTTGGGCGGGGCACCAGCGGCGGGCGTCTTTTGTGATGCCCGATGCCGTCCCTGGGCCTGTCAGCGGCCCTGGTTCTGCCGCTGGGTCGGCTCGCGCGATACCCGATGCCGTCCCTGGGCTTGCCAGCGGCAACTGGCGGGTCGCTTTAGCGGACGCCAGTCAGACGCGCGGGTTTGGGCGGGGCTTGGCGCGGTTTCTCCGACCAGGCGATCTGGTCGTTCTTAACGGCGGCTTGGGGGCCGGTAAAACCACTTTGGTCCAGGGTATTGGCCAGGGCCTTGAGGTGCGCGGAGAGGTGACATCGCCGACTTTCATCATTGCCCGGGTACATCCGGCGTTGAGCCAAGGCCCGGCCCTAATCCACGTTGACGCGTATCGTCTGGAGGGGCTTGAACAGTTGGATGATCTCGATTTGGAAGCCAGTCTTGAAACTTCGGTGACAGTCGTGGAATGGGGTAAAGGCCTGGCTGAACGGCTGTCAGATGATCATCTTGAAATCATTTTGGAGCGGCCGCGCGGCGCTTGTGCGGGCAATGCGCGGCTAGCTGTCATGACGGCCAGCGGCCAGACGTGGCTGGACCGCTGGCCCAGCCTGACCGGGGCCCTATCCGCTGCCCCGGAGGCGACCTAGAAGCCTGACGCGTAACCGGCGTCTAGCCGTCACCGCAAATGGTCTCAGGTCTTGCGCAGCAGGATACGTTCGACTAGATGATCTGGGCCTTTACGCAGAATCAGGTCAGCCCGTGAACGGGTCGGGGCAATGTTGTCTGACAGGTTAGGCGAATTAACGGTGTCCCAGATGTGTTCAGCGAAGTCGACCGCCGCCGCTCGCGGCATTGAGGCGTAGCGGTGAAAATAAGACTCAGGACTGGAGAAAGCGGTCCGCCGCAACTCAAGGAAACGCTCAACATACCAGCGTCTTATATCCGCCTCAGCGGCATCCAAATAGATCGAAAAATCGAAGAAGTCAGACACCACAACTTCGTTAGCGCCGCGCCGCTGGGTGCGGGCGGCCTGCAGAACATTGAGCCCTTCAACAATCAAAATGTCAGGCTGAGTTACCACAGTGGTCTGATCCAGTTCGATGTCGTATCGCAGATGCGAATAGGATGGCGCCTCAACCCGGGCCGCACCGCCTTTGACCTGCGACAAGAACCGGAGCAGGTCTGCCCGGCGGTAAGACTCAGGGAACCCTTTGCGGTCAAACAAGCCACGGGCTTCAAGTTCAGCGTTGGAATAGAGGAAACCATCGGTCGGCACTAGTTGGACTTGAGGCGTGTCCGGCCAACGAGCCATCAACTCAACCAGCAGGCGCGCCACCGTCGACTTACCAACCGCCACCGATCCGGCTATACCTATGACATAAGGCGTTCGCTCGGTCGCGTCACGCAAAAACATGCCCCGGACGTCGTGCAAATAGTGCGAGGCATGGGCGTGCAGGGACAGTAGGGCGCTCAAAGGCCGGTAGACGGCATCGACCTCCGCTAACGAGATCTGGTCGCCAATACCCTTAATCCGGGCGATGTCCTGTTCGGTCAGCGGCAGAGGAGTCGAAGACGCCAAAGCCGCCCACTCGTGGCGCCGGAACGAAAGATAGGGCGACTCAACTGTGACGCCTGGCGGTTGCACCGTTACATTGTCACACGCGGTCACGCCTGAACTACGGCTGAAAGCCTTGGGCGCGGCAGAATTGTGGCTGGCGAACAGGTCCAGCACGGAAGTCTTGGGCCGGACCGCGCGTCAGGCTGCGCCCAAGGCGGCGGGAGGTTAACATAAGAGGCGGTTTTCCCCGCCAGTTGAAAGGACACTACATGCCACGCGTCAGTGATGGAATAGCGGACCTGTTGAAATGCTCGTTCTGTGGCAAGTCGCAGAAGCATGTACGTAAGCTGATCGCTGGGCCGTCGGTCTACATCTGTGATGAGTGCATCGATCTGTGCAATGAGATCATCGCTGAAGAGGCGCCCGCCGCTAAACCAGATTCGATCGCTGAGCTGCCCAAACCGCGCCAGATTTTCGCTTTCCTTGATCAGTATGTGGTTGGTCAAGATGGCGCTAAGAGGGCTCTAGCGGTCGCGGTTTACAACCATTACAAGCGGATCCGTTCGGGGCACGCGGTTGGTTTGACTGGCTCAACTCGCGGCGCCTTGACTGGCGGCCAGGCATCCGGTCCGGCTGGTGGACGGAACGCCGCGGCTGAGGCGGCTGATGAAGTTGAGATCGCTAAGTCCAATATTTTGCTGATCGGCCCGACAGGCTGTGGCAAGACTTATGTCGCCCAAACGTTAGCCAAGATGCTGAATGTGCCGTTCGCCATCGCCGATGCGACGGCCTTAACGGAAGCCGGATATGTTGGCGAGGATGTCGAAAACATCCTGCTGAAGCTGATCCAGGCAGCTGATGGGGATGTCAAACGGGCTGAGACGGGGATCGTTTACATTGATGAGATTGACAAGATCGCACGTAAAGCCGATGGTCCTTCGATTACTCGTGACGTGTCAGGTGAGGGTGTCCAACAGGCCCTGTTGAAGATCCTTGAAGGCACTGTGGCGGCGGTTCCGCCGCAGGGCGGACGGAAGCATCCGCAGGCTTCTTATCTGCAAGTCGACACAACCAATGTGTTGTTTATCCTGGCCGGGGCTTTCGCTGGCTTGGAGGAGATAATCGCCCAGCGGGTTGGTCGGCACGGTATTGGGTTTGGCGCTCCGTTGCATATCGCCGGAGCGGAGAACGATTTCGATGATGTTCATCCTGAGGACCTGCTGAAATACGGTTTGATTCCGGAGTTCATTGGGCGGATGCCGGTCATCGCGACAGTTTCACCGCTCAATAAGGAGTCACTCCAGCAGATCTTGACGGAGCCGCGTAACGCGCTGATCAAGCAGTATCAGAAGATGTTCGAACTTGATGAGGTTGACCTTCAGTTCACTGATGACGCCATTGAGGCGATCGCTGAGCAGGCCATGTTGCGTGGCACCGGGGCCCGCGGTTTGCGCGCCATATTGGAGGAAATCCTTCAGCCGTTGATGTTTGACTTGCCGTCGCGCGAGGATGTGGTCGAGGTTGTAATTGACCGTCCAATGGTTGAAGCTAACGTCAACCCGGCGATTGTGCCGCAGGCGGCCCGCCGCGAGGTTGGTTTGACTGGGCCGCAAGCGGTCCAGGCTGTCAAGAAGAGCGCATGACGCCGGGTTACACCGACCGCGACGAGGCGGACGCGGAGGCCCGCCTAGTCGCCTTACGGGCTTCGATTGACAATATTGATGCCGCTTTGGTTCACCTGTTAGCTGAACGTTTCAAGTTCACTCAGACGGTGGGGCATCTTAAGGCCCGAGCAGGCTGGCCGGCGGCTGATCCGGAGCGTGAAGCCCGTCAGGTCGCCCGGTTGCGTTCGTTGGCGGCCGAATCTGGTCTTGACCCGGTGTTCGCGGAGAAGTTTGTTGGGTTCATTGTGGCTGAGGTGATTCGCCACCATGAAGCGATAGCCGATGCCGACTGATTAGTAGTCGGTTGGCTCTGGTTTGGCGGCCGGGTTTGTGCCGTTTAGCTGGGCTGGTTCGGGTGGTTCCGTCAGGTTGGCGGCGTCTGATTGGGGCGGCTTGGGTGGTTCCGTCAAGTTGGGATGGTCCGGATCGCGACACGCACATCTTGTGGTGATTAGAACTAGCTGACCCCCTATATAGTGGTTCTAACAGTCTTGAGTCCTGCTAAGCGGGACGTTGGTTGGGACACCGGGTGGATGACGGTGAACCAGCCGTGAGTGGTCCTAATAAGGGAGAAGGAGTACCCGAAGTCATGTCCGATCTGTCAGACCGCCCCACCAGCCCGTCCACGTCCGGGCAGGACGCTGGCCAGACGCCGCCAGCTAACGCCAGTGCGGCCGCCACCGTCCAGCAGGTAATCAAACGCACCGGCGAGATCGCGGTCTTTGAAGAATCCCGCATCGAATCGGCCATCGGCCGGGCTGGGGCGGCGACCGGCGAATTTGGCGGCGCGGAAGCCCATTTGTTGGCCCGCCAGGTGACGATCCGTTTGGCCCGGCGTGAAGGGCCAGCCCACGTTGAGGAAATCCAGGACGCTGTCGAACGTTTGCTGATCGATTCTGGTTTCGTCGCCACAGCCCGGGCTTACATTGTTTACCGCGAACAACACAGCCGTTTGCGGACCGATTCGCGGGTCGTAATTGACGTGACCGATTCGATCAATGAATACCTGGAACGGTCCGATTGGCGTATCAACGCCAACGCCAACCAGGGCTATTCGCTTGGCGGGTTGATCTTGAACTCTTCAGGCAAGATCACGGCCAACTATTGGCTGTCACACGTCTACCCGCCAGAAATTGGCTTGGCCCACCGCCAAGGCGATTTCCACATCCATGATTTAGACATGTTGTCAGGTTATTGTGCCGGCTGGTCGCTCAAGACTTTGCTGCGCGAAGGCCTGAACGGGATTCCTGGCAAGGTCGAAGCGACCGCGCCGAAGCACATGTCATCCGCCATTGGACAGATCGTCAACTTCCTTGGCTGCTTGCAGAACGAATGGGCTGGGGCGCAGGCCTTCAGTTCGTTCGACACCTATATGGCGCCGTACATCAGGCTCGACAACCTGGAATATAGGGAAGTCCTGCAAGCCATTCAGGAACTGGTCTACAACCTCAATGTGCCTTCACGCTGGGGAACTCAAACACCGTTCACTAACCTGACTTTCGACTGGGTTTGCCCAGAGGATCTGCGCGATGAGCATCCCATCATTGGGGGAGTTGAACAGCCTTTCACTTACGGTGATCTGCAAGCTGAGATGGACATGATCAACCGGGCCTATATCGAAGTCATGACCAAGGGTGACGCCACTGGCCGGGTCTTTACTTTCCCCATCCCGACTTACAACATCACACGTGATTTTGACTGGGATTCGCCGAACGCCGCGGCCTTGTTCGAGATGACCGCGAAATATGGCTTACCTTACTTCCAGAACTTCATCAATTCGGAACTGTCGCCTGGGATGATCCGGTCGATGTGCTGCCGACTGCAGTTGGACTTGCGGGAACTGTTGAAGCGGGGCAACGGCCTGTTCGGGTCGGCTGAGCAGACCGGATCACTCGGTGTTGTCACAATCAACATGGCCAGGCTCGGTTACCTCTACCAAGGTGATGAGGCCGGACTGCTGATCGCGCTGGACAGGCTGCTGATTTTGGCGCGCGACTCGCTCGAAATCAAGCGCAAACTAATCCAGCGCTACATTGACGAGGGCTTGTTCCCGTACACCCGCCGCTATCTCGGTACGCTGCGGAATCATTTCTCGACCATTGGTGTCAATGGTGTCAACGAGATGATCCGTAACTTTGTCCGTGGGGCATATGACATCACTGATCCGGCCGGGCATGCTTTGGCTGTTCGTGTGCTTGATCATGTTCGTTCCCGGATGGTCGAGTTCCAAGAGGCCACCGGGCACATGTACAACCTTGAGGCGACTCCGGCTGAAGGAGCCACCTACCGGTTCGCCAAAGAGGACCGCAAGCGTTTCCCGTCGATCATTCAGGCCGGTACGGAATCCAACCCGTACTACACCAACTCTTCGCAACTTCCAGTTGGTTTCACTGATGATCCGTTTGAGGCTCTGGAACGCCAAGATGAACTGCAACGCAAATATACTGGCGGAACAGTCCTGCATCTGTACATGTCGGAGCGGATTTCTTCATCTGATGTCTGCAAAGAACTGGTGCGCCGGGCGTTGACCCGCTTCCGTTTGCCTTACATCACCATCACGCCGACGTTCTCGATTTGCCCGGCCCACGGTTACCTTTCAGGCGAACATCTGACTTGCCCGCATTGCGCCGCCGAAAACCCGGACGCACCGGCTCAGGAATGCGAAGTTTGGACTCGTGTGATGGGCTACTTCCGGCCGGTCGCCTCGTTCAACATTGGCAAACGCGGTGAATACGCTGAGCGGCGCGATTTTGTGGAGGCTAAGGCGACAGCATGAGCTTGGTCCCGGCCGCGACCGGCCAGGCCGCTGCGGTCAAACCAGACACAACTGGGGCTGACAGTTTGGTGATCGCCGGGATGGCCAAACTGTCAACCTGTGACTGGCCGGGCAAGCTGGTCGCCACAGTGTTCCTCCAAGGCTGCCCGTGGCGCTGCGGGTACTGCCACAACCCAGACCTGATCGCCACCCGCCAGGCCGGTACTTTAGCTTGGCGGGATGTGGTCACATTCCTCGAGCGACGGACTGACCTGCTGGACGGCATCGTCCTATCGGGTGGCGAACCAACCCGACAAGCTGGGCTGGGGGCGGCCCTGTCACAAGCTCGTGAACTGGGTTTCGGCACCGGACTGCACACCGCCGGAGCGTACCCGCGCCGGCTAGCGGAAGTTCTTGGGTTGCTTGACTGGGTGGGCTTAGATATCAAGGCTTTGCCGACGGCGTACGCCACGGTGACTGGTGTGCCGGGCAGCGACAAGCGGGCCTATCAGTCGCTCCGGCTGGTGGTTGGCAGCGGAGTCGATCATGAAGTCCGCATCACAGTCGATCCGCTGGTACATGATGGCCCTGGGCTTGAGGCGCTAGTTGAGACGGTGCGCCAGGCTGGAGCTAAGCGGATCGTTTTGCAGGAGGTCCGGGCGGAAGGCACCCGGCCTGATTACGCCGCGGCTTTGGCTGGTCGGCGGCTATCCGACGTCATCGGTTCGCTGCCTGAATGGCCTGACGGGGTGGCGGTCCGGGCCGAATCCTAAGGGTCCGCCGCACATCAGGCTCCTAGGAGCTTGTCGTTTGACAGTCTCCTAGGAGCCCCCCAACGCCTTGTTGCCGCGTTTCCGCTGATGAGAGCTTCGCTCACACCGCGTCAACTTGGGCCGCGAAGGGTGTTGTTCAGCACCCTCCTAGGTCACCAAACCATCTTGTCTTTCCGCGTCTCCGCTGGTCAGCCACGTGTTGGGTGCGTGGTGACAGAAACTGGACACAGTGGGCTTAAAACAGTGACTGTGTCCACTTTCCGCGGTCGGGTCCGGCGTGAGGCTTCAGCGACTCATCGGGTGTGTAGGGCTGATCTGCGGTTTTACAGTGAGGTCCGGCCGTGCTGGCTGGGCGTGTCGGGTGCGTGGTGACAGAAACTGGACACAGTGGGCTTAAAACAGTGACTGTGTCCACTTTCCGCGGTCGGCTGGGTCAGTCTTAGCGGAGTCAAAATCCTGATCCACTGAAGAGTGGTTTGGGAGCCTCAACGGGCCAATTCAGGCTGATTTTCGGACATAACATGCCAAAAGCGGCACAAACCACAGGGCCGATGTTGGCAAAACGAAAGTTTCGATCCACCAGTGGATCAAAGCTTCGGGTTTGCTCGCGTTTGGGACCCGATCTGGGCTGTTTCAGGAACAAAACCAGGCCAAACCAACGGATTCCGGGCGAATCAGGCCGGGATATGGATCAGGAGTCGTATTCCGCTAGCACTGGGCGCACCAACCAAGCCAGATACGGCACCGACGCGGATAGCGGAGCTAGTTTGGGGTCTCCTTGACTGTGAAGTAACGGTCGCCGAACTGGACGGTCTCGCCCGGCTCGACCGGCACCGCGACGCCCGGTTCGAGTTGTCTGATTCCTCCGGCCAGGCTGAACACTCGCGTGCCGTTAGTTGAGTGGAGGTCTGTCACCCAGACCGTGCCGTCCTTCGGTTTGATCGCTAAATGTGTCTTGGAGATCGACCGGTCGGGGTCTTCCAAAGCCACGATGGTGGCCGCCCCGGCGCTTGAGTCCGTCTCAGGTCGGCGCCCAACCAACCCAGGCCCGCTGACGACAATTTCTTGACCGGTGTCGAGCACAAGGATTGGCGGGGTGGTAGTGCCTTCGCCGGGTTGGTCAGCTGGGTTTGGTTTGTTGTCCAGTGCGACCGGCTCGCTGGACGATGCCGTCGCGTGGTGTTCCAAGCGTTCGGTTGTTTGGTCGCTGGGCTGTTCTGGGGTGGGGACTGGGGCTGGGGCTGGTGGATGCAGTTCAGCGAATGGCTGAGGTGGTAGCTCGTTGGCTGAGGCGGCGAAGACTGGTCCCGTCACACTGGGTGGTGTGATGACGCCCGCCGCTGGCGTCAACGGTTGGTCTACTTGTTTGGCTGGGCTGGGGGGTGGTGCCTGCTGGCTGGGGTAACCCGGGGGCGGTCCGCCCGGATACCACGGTGGCGGCTCTGCTGCCGGAGCGTACGGGAACCCTGGGAGGGGCGGCCGCGGGCCGGGCGGTGCGGTGATGACTGGAGCACCGCAGCCGGGGCAGAAATGCTCCCCACCGACCAACGGACTACCACAACGGTCGCAAACGAAGCCTTGGCTCGGCATCGTACCGCCCTTCTTGTTGCCGTGAACCGCCTGATTGTTGCCCAATAGGCTACGCTCCAGGACGGTCTGGGTGATCGTCCCAGGTTAGAGGGCTCGACTAATCTTGATTCATGACCGACTTTTCGAGCCCACGCGGCAGGTTTCTCGCCATGCTGAAAGGGACCGGGGCATTACCCAGCTTAGAACTTGCCGAATTGGCTAAGAAATACGGCGTCACCACGCAGTACACCAACTGGAAAGGCCAACTGACAAGGGTGTCAGCGCCAACGGTTAAGGCTGTTCTGGCCGCCTTGGGAGCCGATTCAACCACACCTCAGGCGATTACCGCCGAGTTGTCAGGCGTCGATGACCGGGCCTGGCTCAGGCCGTTGCCACCCGCCACTGTGATCCGGGCTGGGGCCGAAAACTCGGTCGCTGTGACGTTGCCGCATGGCGCCCGCGCCGAAGTTTGGATCGATCTGGATGATGACCCGCTGTTGGGTGGCACTGGCGGCCAGCTTGGGGTTGCCGCCCTGACGGGCGATGGGCCTGACCAGCGGGTTGTTGACGGGCGCGGTCTGGTCCGCAAGATGGTTGACCTGCCGCCTGATCTGCCGCTCGGCTGGCATCATTTGAACCTCCGCATCAGACCGGGTGGGGACGTGAATGGTGGTGCGGCCGCTGGTGTAGCTGGTGGTGCGGCCAGCGGTGCTGCTGGGGGTGTGACTGGAGGACCGGCCGACGGGGGACCGGGTGGGGACGTGAATGGTGGTGGCGGCGGGGACGTGGCGGAGCAGACCGCCCGGGCCTGGCTGATCGTCTGCCCGGACCGCCTGGAATTGCCCGCTGAACTGCGTCAACGTTCAGTTTGGGGGCCAATGGTGCAGCTTTATTCGGTGCGGTCACACCAGTCTTGGGGGACTGGCGACCTGGCTGATCTGGCCGATCTAGGCTACAAAATGGCCTCCTCGAATGGGGCTGGTTTTGTGCTGATCAACCCGATTCACGCGGCCGAACCAGTCCCGCCCTACACCGAATCACCGTATCTGCCGTCAACCAGGGACTTCACCAACCCTTTCTACATTCGGCCAGAACAGATCGCCGAATATGCCACCGGCTCGCCGGAGGTGCGCGCCCAGGTCGACGCTCTGGCAGGCCGGGCCCGGGCGGCCAACGCCGACCCGATCAGCCTGGACCGGGACAAGCTCTGGCCAGTCAAACGAGCCGCCCTCGAAATCCTCTACCAAGTTCCACGCGGTCCTGCCCGCCAAGCCGACCTCGACAAGTTCAGAGCTGACCACCAACCAGCCATCGGTGACTTCGCACTGTGGAGTGCTTTGAAGGACCAAGGCATGGAACAGCGGATCAGCTATGGCACGCCGGAAGCCGCCAAGTTCGCCGCCGATCAAGCCAGCCGTGTCGATTTCCACATCTGGTTGCAGTGGATCGCTGACCAGCAGTTGGCTCAGGCTCAAGCCCGCTGCCGGGAAGGCGGCATGACGATCGGCATAGTCAAAGACCTAGCTGTCGGGGTTCACCCGCGAGGAGCGGACGCCTGGTCACGCCAATCCTTGTTGGCTCTCGGAATTGAGGTTGGCGCACCGCCAGACTATTTCAACCAGGTTGGCCAAGGCTGGTCAGAACCACCATGGCGGCCTGACGCCCTGGAAGCCACGGGCTACACGCCCTACCGGGCGATGCTGCGGGCCCAGTTGGCTCACGCTGGCGCCTTACGGATCGACCACATTCTGGGATTGATGCGGCTGTGGTGGATTCCGCGTGGTCACGGACCGGCTGACGGCACCTATGTGGCTTATGACCGTGAAGCCATGGTTTCGATCCTGGTCTTGGAGGCGACCCGGGCTGGGGCTGTGGTAGTTGGTGAGGATCTTGGTGTGGTGCCGCCTGGTTTGCGCCAGTATTTGGGTGGCCGGGGCTTGCTGGGCAACTCGATCGTCTGGTTTGAGAAGACAGCCGATGGCTACGGCCCGCTACCACCGGATGAGTACCGCTACTTGGCGATGACAGCCATCACGACCCATGACTTACCGCCGACATCGGCCTATTTGGCGGGTGAACACGTTGTCCAGCGTGACCGTTTAGGGATGCTTGACACGCCGTTGGCCGAGGCGCGGGAGGCGGCCGCCGCGGAACGCGGCGAAATGGTCGACGCGCTGATTGGACGGGGTTTACTCGACCCAAGCAAACGTCATGATGAACTTGAGATTGTCAAAGCGATGCACCGTTTCTTGCTGGCCACACCCTCAGTCATGCTGGGAGTTTCGCTGGCGGATTTAGCGGGTGAGCGCCGAACCCAGAATCTGCCCGGCACGGACCGTGAGTATCCCAACTGGTCAGTTCCCCTGGCCGATGCCGACGGCAATGTTGTCTACCTTGAGGACATTGAGCGGTGGCCGGCTTTCCGGGCGATCACCCAGGTGTTGCGTAGTGCTTGACCCGCGTGATCGTGCTTGACCCGCGTGATCGTGCTTGACCGGCGTGATCGTGCTTGGACCGGTATCACGGCGCTGGGTCTGGGCCGTTCAGCGGTACCTCTTAGTCGGCATCGTGCTTGGACCGGCATCACGGCACTGGGTCCCGTCCACGGCGCTGGGCCCCGTCCACCCCGCCCGCCCCAGAAACCAGCCCGCCATCAGCTAGCGGACACCCCGGTTGGCTGTGTAACGCAGCGGGTTCGGCTGGCAGGAAACCTCGGTGGCGATCCGGATGCCAGGCGCGATCAGCCCAGCCCGGCGCAGCCTGTAAAGCTGTTCAACAATCTGATCGCGCACCTGATACGGCGTCACCGTGTTGATGTAAATCTTGGTGGCACCCTCGAACCCGGCCAGAGTTGATGTGCGCTGTTTCAACATGATGCGCCACGGTGACGGCAAAACGGCATCGATCGGGCGGCTATGCCACTCTTCGTTGGCTGGCACGTCCGGCCCGATCGCCGCGTGGATCGCGTGAACCAGATCCGACATGCCAGCCAATTCTTCGCGGCTGTGATGCCACGGGTCGGGCGCTTTAGATTTGGAGAAAACCTCAACTGTTGGGAAACGATGCCCGAACCCAGCGAACGCCAAGGCGAAACTGTTTTCAGCGATCATCAGATTGTTATAGGCCGCGTAGTTGGCGGCCCGTTCATTGAAGACTTCCGGATTAGCCCGCAAGGCGTCCAGCGCTAACTCATATTGGGCGCCGTGAGTGTCAATTCCGGCTAACTGTTTATGCAAATGATCAAGTGAAGCGCCAGCCGGTCTGAGCCAGTTCTGGAAAACGCTGACATAGCGGACGTAACGGTTGCGGCGGTAAAGGTCACGCATCGCGGCCACTGTGAAAGCCATGAAACGCCGGTGTTCGGCCGGTGTTAGTGTGCCGGACGAGGCCAGCGCTGAATCGTCTTGAGCGTCATCTTGGAAGTGCCGCCGGGCGATTATCAGGTCATGGGTTGAGCCGAAGAAACCTTCAATCCCGGCCCGCAGGTCTGATAATTCCAGACCGCCAGCTAGCACCTCACCGGAGGCTTGCCGTTTAGCCGTCAAAACGGCCCGAACATGCTCCCGACCAGCTTCTTCGCTGAGGTACCGCTGGCAGTGACCGGCCAGGTCGGTTGGCAATTCGTAGCCGTAATTGGAAACCCAGTAAGCCAACGGCAGGATCTCGAACAGGTTAGGTACGCGCCGGAATTCGGCCGCACTATCAAATAGGGACGATGCCGACGTGAAAGTTTCAGTCCGCTCGTTAGTTTCAGCTGTCCCCGGCGCCAGCAGGCGGGCCTTTTCCGGTGGTGTCTCGCTGTAACGCAGTTCGCAGAAAACACAGTGAGCGCCTTGGGCGGCCTGATCGATTGGTTGAGCCGGGCGCGGTTTAGCGGCGGCGGGCCGGTTACCCCGGCCTGGCACAGTCCAAACCTCAGTACCAGAAAACGGGTTGATCTGTTTGACGGTGCCGTCTTTCAGGGTGTCAACCCATGGCGGGTCACGCATCCAGGGGGTCATCCGTCAACCGTATCCTGCCATAACCGTATGGTTGGCGATATATCGCCCCAAGGCGCAGGTAGAATCGGTCCGGTGAGTCTGAATCCGCCCGCCCGTCCTGGTGTGAGCGTTTTCTTGGCGGTCCGCAATGAGGCGGAAAACTTAGCCGCGGCTGTGGAGCGGATTTACGCCCAAGATTACGGCGGCCCGTTCGAAGTCGTTATGGCGGTTGGTCCGTCGAATGATGACACCCAGGCGCAGGCCGAAAGCTTGGCGGAACACTATGACAGCCTGACGGTGGTGGCTAACCCGTCGGGCGGAACACCACAAGGTTTGAATCTGGCTTGGCGGGCGGCCAAGTTTGACTATTTGGTGCGGGTTGACGGCCATTCGATGCTCCCTCCGGGCTATATCAGCCAAGCTGTCGCACTTTTGGAGCGGACCAGGGCGGCCAACGTTGGCGGAATGATGGTCCCAGAAGGCAACAGCCCGTTCCAGCGGGCGGTGGCTGTGGCGATGTCCAGCCCTTACGGGATTGGTTCAGAATCGTTCCATACGGGTGGTGAACCGGGCCCAGCCAGAACTGTTTACCTTGGTAATTACCGGCGGGCGGATCTTGAAGCGGTTGGCGGTTTCAATGAGGAGTTCACCCGGGCTCAAGACTGGGAATTGAACCACCGACTGATTCAGGCGGGCAAAACGGTTTGGTTTGATCCGTCCCTCAGCGTGGTTTACCGGCCGCGGGCTAGCTGGCGCGAACTGGCCGCCCAGTTCTACCGGACAGGACAGTGGCGTTGCCATGTGATCAAGCGGTACCCCAGGACCGTTTCAGCCCGCTATTTGGCGCCGCCCCTGGTGACGGCAGTGATTGGCCTTGGTTTGGGCTTGGGTTTGGCTGGTTTGGTCCGGCGCAGCGGAGGACTGACGCTGGCTTTGACGTTCCCGGGACTCTACGCCTTGGGTGTTGTGGGTGTCGCGGCCAGTGCCCGCGACAACCTTGACCGGGCAGCCAAAAGGCTTCTGCCGTTAGTTTTGGCGACGATGCATTTAGCTTGGGGGGCAGGCTTCTTGCGGGCGCTGCCAGATGGCTGGCTCAAACGGCACCAGCCGTCGGATGGCCCCATCTAGCGGCAGGCGGCGCTATCCTTTGTTGGGCGCCGAGCCGGGCCGGTCCGGCCCAAAGCCCGGCGCAGCCGGTGATGCGACTCTTGAGGGGAGGGGTTATTTTGGCCAAAACCGCCGATCAGCGGCCGGAACTGCGTGACGAGTTACACGTTTATGACGCCCGCCGTCATGGGCTGCCTGATCTTCGTCAATACGTCCGTGACCTAATTGGGCGCTGGCCTTTCGCGGCTGAGTTTTCGCGGTCTTCGATTCGTTCAGCCAACACAGATACTGTTTTTGGTCAGCTTTGGCTGGTGTTGAACCCGACACTACTGGCGGTGGTGTACTTCATTCTGGTGGTGATTCTGACTGGTAAGAAGATCTCTGAAGGTGGTCCGTTACTGGTTCAGATCTGCTCTGGCCTGTTCTTGTTCACCTTGCTTCAAGGCGCGGCCAGTGCTGGTGCCGGATCGGTTACTGGCGGTGGCGCCCTGATCTCCCGGATGGCGTTCCCCCGGTTACTCATGCCGCTGGCGGCGGTCCGCACCGCGTTCTACCGCTTCCTGCCAACCTTGCCGGTGTTCTTCCTGCTTAAGCTAGTTTTCTCAGACACGCCGTGGGGCTGGGAAATGCTGCTGGGAGTCTATTTCTTAGTTCTGATGGTGATCTTCTCGGCCGGTTTGGCGGCCTTCCTTGGGGCTTTGCAAGTCTATTTCCGTGACGCATCCAGCTTCTTGCCGTACTTCTTGCGGATTTGGATGTACCTGTCACCAGTGTTGTGGCTACCTGATCCTTTCATGCCCGGTGGCAGCAAGTCTGAGCTTTACCTTCTGATGCTGTTTAATCCGATGTTTTCGATTTGCGGCGGCTGGGGTGAGGCGATTCTGTCTTCCAAAGTCTCCAGTTTGACGTTCTTCATAGTTGGTTTGGCCTGGTCAATCGTGATGCTGTTGGTCGGATCGTTGTTCTTTGTGGCGAGGGAGCGTGATTTTTCTGTCCGCATCTAGTCAAGGTAAAGCGGTTCGGACTGACATACCACCAGCGGTTTCAATCCAGGATTTGTCAATCACTTACCGCACGACTTTCGAGAAAGTCCCAACACTGCGCAGCGCGATTGTCCGCCTAGGCCGCGGTGAACGGGCGGTACGCCAGATCAAAGCTATCCAGAATCTGTCTTTCGATGTGCCGGTTGGTACTTCTTTAGGCATTATCGGAGCTAACGGAGCTGGTAAATCCACTCTGATGCGGGCTGTGGCTGGCGTGTTGGCGCCATCGTCCGGCCGTATTGAGGTGCGCGGACGAATTTCTTCGCTGCTAGCTTTGGGAGTTGGTTTCAACTCCAAACTAACTGGCCGGGAAAACGTTGTTTTGGGTGGTTTAGCCCAAGGCATGAGCCGATCTGAGGTGGCGGAACGGGCCAACCAGATCGCTGAATTCGCCGATATTGGCGAGTTCATGGACATGCCTTTGATTACTTATTCTTCTGGTATGGCGGCCCGGCTGGCGTTCTCAGTCGGGGTGCACATGGACCCGGATATTCTGATGATCGATGAGGCGTTATCGGCTGGTGACGCCGCTTTCCGGGTCAAGGCGGCGGCCAAAATGGAAGAACTGATGGAGTCGGCCCGGGCAATGTTCTTAGTGTCGCATTCACTTGGATCGGTTCGCGACATGTGCAATGACTGTGTTTGGCTGCATAAAGGCAAACTAATGCTCCGGGCTGACCCGCAGACCTGCATTGACGCTTACACCAAGTTCCTCGAGGTTGGAGAAAACGCCTTCACGATGGAGGACATGTAACTCCCGATGCGGCCAGGCGAGGTAGATGTTTCGGTTGTCACATCAGGCCATGATGTGGCTGACGCCCGCTTGCACCGTGAGGTGGCGGCATTTCAGCGAACTGGTCTGACAGTTGAGGTAGCTGGTTTAGGTTCACCTGATTCGGCGCCTCCGGCCGAACTGGTCAAGGCCCGGCCGCGTCCTGGGGCTGGGCGGCGCGGCGGCCTGCTAGGCCGGGCCGCCCTGGCGTTGGCAGGTCCGTGGCGGGCCAAGGGACGGGTCATTGTGACGCTTGATCCTGATGCGGCGATCGGCGCCCTGTTACGCCGAGCCGTGGTGGGTGGCCGGCGGCTGCGCTGGGTGGCTGATGTGCATGAGGACTATTTGGCTTTGCTGGCTGACCGTCCCTGGGCGCACGGCTGGCGAGGACGTTTGGCTCGCCTTGGTGCCCGGGCTGGACAATGGGCGGCTCGCCAAGCCGACTTGACGGTGGTGGCTGACGCCAGGTTGGCACGGGCCGCGCCTAGGCGCCTGGTGGTACCCAACTTGCCAGATATTGGCATGCTGCCAGATGATGGGGCCGGCCAGCCGACCGGTCAGCCGGTCGCGTTATACGTCGGTGATTTGCGGGCCAGCCGCGGCTTGTTCGCCATGTTGGAGGCTTTACGGGCCGCACCGGCTTGGGTTTTGCGTTTGGTTGGACCGGTCGCGCCGGGTGATCAACTGGCCTTGGATGCTTTGATGGCGGATGACGCGGCGCTGAAGGCCCGGCTGGAACTGACCGGGCGTCAGCCGCCGCGCCAGGCTTGGCGCGGCGCTGATGGAGCCTGGGCGGGGTTGTTGCTGCTCGATCAGACGGCGGCTTTCGCTGACGCGATGCCCTCTAAGTTGTACGAATATTTGGCTTGCGGTTTGCCGGTGATCACGACAGCTCTGCGCAGGCCAGCTGAACTGATCCGGGCGACTGGCGCCGGCCAGGTGGTGGCTGATGCGGCTGAAGCTGGGGCGGTGTTGCGCCACTGGTCAGATGACCCGGCGGAGTACGCCTCGGTCAAGGCGGCCGCCATGGCGGCCCGGGGAGCGGTCCTGGCTGAACCTGACACGATGGCCCGCCTGGCCCGCCGGGTGAAAGCCTTAGCGGCGACCTGACCGTCCTTCCCCGGGCCGGGGCTGATACCTGTATCAGTTCCGGGCATGGTTGTGTCATCATCTGACATGAAGGGGTTCTCCACTCCTGGTAGAGGTGCTAAACAACGAACCCCACCACCTGGGCGGGGTTCAAATCAAGGCACCAAACGGTGCCAAGTCTCTAAAAAAGAATCAAGTCGGCGGGCGGATTAGTCCCCGACGGATACATTCTTGGACTATCGGCCCCGTCGCCGGGTCAAGCCCTGCGGTGACACGGTCTTCAGCCTCGTAACGTCCAGAGATAATTAGCCGTGTTTCTTCACGAGTTAGTTCGAAATAATCACGCCGCTCCTCGGCGCTACTATTGAGATCGTTAAGGAAGCGGTTAGCCATCGCGCCATGAGCGGCGCGGACACGCGCGACTTGCTCGTCTGTCAGATTCGGATAGTCAACGTTCATGGCATAACCTCTAGAACAGTTATACCATCTGACATTTTGGCCGCCCGGTAGCGCAATCGCCTCGATAGCAAGCACCCCGGTTCGCTCGGGTATCTAGAGTGCGGCGCGATGTTCCTTGCTTGAAAACCTTGCGGAACGGTGGTTTCAAAGGTCACAACTTTCTTGTCGCGGGCACAATGGCTTGCCGTGGCCATCCCGGATTGTCTTACCAATTGGGCAGCCCGGCTGGGTGTCCAACGGTCTCCTAACGGCCCGGTAGCTTAGGCTGGTGGACGTTGTCTAACAGCGAGTTGACCAATCGAACTGGCCGAAGGAGATTCCGGAATGACATTGCTGGCCGTGCGAGGTGCGGGGAGTTTAGCGGGTATCGAATCGACGCTGGATAAACCATCAGTGCCGGACCGCTGGGCGCAAGATGATGAAACCTCACCTTTTCCTTCAGCTGGGCGGTCTGGCGAACTAGCGGATCGGCCGTTGGTGCCGCCTGGCACGGTGCCTCTTGTGCTGTTGCACGCTTTCCCATTGTCTTCAGTGATGTGGCGCGGTTTCAGTGACGATCTGCCTGAATTGCCGATCCTAGAGATTGACTTGCCTGGAGCGGGCCTGAGCCCATGTATTGAACCGGTCACACTAACCGCCGCCGGGTTGGCCGTGGCCACTTCACTCCAAGAATTGGGTGTGACCAGGGCGGTAGTGGCAGGAGTGTCGATGGGGGGTTACGTCGCCATGAGATTGCTGATGGATCACCCGGAGTTGACTGTTGGTCTGGCGCTGATGCACACCAAAGCGACAGCCGATTCAGATGATTCAGTCAGGGCCCGTCTGAACGTGGCCCGCGAGGTGATGCGGACCGGTTCGGTTGGTTCACTCAGGCCGATGGCCGGCCGGATGATCTCAGCCGAATCAGCTCAAGCTCAGCCAGGGCTGGTTGAACGGGTCGAAGGCTGGATCGGTGAAGCCAGCCCGGCTGGAGTGGCCTGGGCTGAAGAGGCCATGGCGAGCCGCCAGGATTCGATGGCTCTGCTGCGGGCGGCGGGCCTGCCCAGCATGGTCGTGGCCGGCGAGCTGGACCCGTTCTCATCGCTGACCGATTCTGAAGCCATGGTTACAGCGCTCGGGCCGCGAGCCAACCTGGTGGTTCTAGCTGGGGTGGGGCATCTCAGTCCACTGGAAACAACTCATTCGATGGCCCGCACAATGCGCGAGTTCTACCGCCGTTGCATCGGCTGGCCCTGAGCGGCCAGCCAGCATGGTGGGCAGGGAACCGGGTGCACTGCCCTGCGCTGAGCCCCAAGCCAGCGCCAGGCTCAGGAGGCGGATCCGCCTAGATTACGTGTCACCAGGCGGCGCAGCCTGGCAAGATAGTTGTCGAGCGCTTGACGCTGAACCTGGAGCTTGTCGATTGTTAGTTGCGTGACACGGCGGTGTTCCTGGGCCCGGGAGATCGCCTGATCCATGATCTGGCGGGCTTCCTGATTGGCGGACGCCAAGATCGAATCGGCCTCCTCTTTAGCCCCGGCCGTCAGCACCTCAACATATTCGTCAGCGTGTGACATGATCTGGCTGGCCTGTTCCTGGGCTTCAAGCAGACGCTGAGTGGCGGCCGCCCGCTGCTCAGTTGGGCCAGCCAGCATCCTTTCAGCCTCTTTGATGGACCGTTCACGGTCCTCATTCATGCGGGTCAAATTGGTATGAGTCCGGGCCGCGATGGTTCGTTCTGTTCGCTCGGTTTCTTCGCGGGCGTGCGTCACCAGGCGGTCGGCCTCAATCCGGGCCTCGCTGAGGGTCGCGGCTGAAGCGTCGCGAGCTTCCTGCATGACCGCTTCGGCTTCTAGCCGGGCCTGATCAATCAGCCCTTTAGCGTATTCGTCGGCCTCAACTTTGACAGCCGTGGCCGCTTTTTGGGCTTCGGTCCGGATCTGGCCGGCTTCGATGCGGGCGTGGGTTGTCAGGCTAGAAGCATCACGTTCAGCTTCATCACGGGCGTTGGAAGCGTAAGCCATGGCATCTGACCGGATAGCGGAAGCCTCGGCGTCAGCTTCTTCACGGATCGAACGGGAATAAGACTCAGCCTCAGCCCGCAACACGCGAGTTTCGGCTTGAGCCTTAGCCCGGGTTTGACCGGCCTCCTCAGCGGCCCGGCCACGGGCCGCCATAGCGTAACGTTCCGCCTCGGTGAACAAGCGGTCAACTAAGGCCCTGGCCTCCGACAGGGCTTGTTCCCCATCGGTGTCAGCGGCTGACCGAACCTGGTCCGCCTGGACCCTTTCAGTAGCTTTCAGCTCATCCATTTCAGCTTGGATCCGGCCCTGCCGGGCGGCCGATTCGGCGGCCGCCTCATCGACAACCTGCCTCATCCGGGCTGAAGC
The DNA here is from genome assembly GCA_031267825.1 of Bifidobacteriaceae bacterium. Classification (GTDB taxonomy): domain Bacteria; phylum Actinomycetota; class Actinomycetes; order Actinomycetales; family WQXJ01; genus JAIRTF01. The sequence continues at coordinate 1,842 of JAIRYJ010000038.1, read as the reverse complement.
CGAGGAACGCAATTCGTCAGCTTCACGCCGAGCGGCCTCAAGTAATTGGCTGGTTTCACGCTGGGCTACAGCCCGCATCGTTTCAGTTTCACGTTCGGCGTTGTGCAGCAGGGCAGCTGATTCCCGGACCACTAACTGACGCCGCTCGAGGGCGGCCTTGTTGGCCGAGTCGCGTAACTCCCCAGCCCGCCTTTGGGCGTCAGCTACGGTGTCGCGGGCCCGGCGTTTGCCGTCCTCGCGGATGGCGGCAGCTTGACGCTGGCTGGCGACTTGTAGTTCGGCGATCTCATTGCGGGCGAACTCAAGTAACGTGGTGTGCGAATGTTCGGCCTGGTCATGCTCTCGCTGGGCGTCTTGTTCGGCCCCTAAGCCAATACCGGCGGCCTGTTCCTGGATCGCCCCCAAACGGGATGCGACGGCCGCTTCTAGCATGCCTGCGAACTCTTCAACTTGGCCTTGACGCCTGCCCGGCTGGCGCCAAGCCTGATCAGCTAACTGTGCTCGGACCTGGTCTAACTCGGCAGCCAGCGTCTGGCCGCGCCGTATCAAAGCTGAGGCGCGCTCGCGCACTCGCGCGAGCGCGGCCTCAAGTTGTGCAGCGCGCGGATCCTCGCTGACCATTGGCTAACTCAGGCTGTTTGGTCCTGGTCGCCGGGTTCTTCCAGCTGGACCTCACCGAACAATTCGGCCTGATGCGGGGCGCTGGTATCCGTGCCGGGGGTGGAGTAAGCGCCCTGACCGTAGCTGCGGGGATCATAGGCCTGGGCGTCGAAGTGAGCATCGCTGCCTGGCGGTAGTGCCGGAATCGGTTCAGCCGGTTCAAGCGCATCAATGTTCGGCAGCGGGGTGGCACCAAGCAGGCCGCGCAGTTCTTCGAGGTAACCGGTGATCGACTCGCGTTGCCGGTTCAGATCGTCAACTTGACGCTGGACCGAGATACGCTCCCGTTCGGCTTCCTCAACCGCTTCTGACAAGGTCCGCTCGGCGAAGCTGCGGGCGTCCTGCAATACCCGGTCAGCGTTACGCCGGGCGTTGGCCAGCAGGTCGGAGGCTTGCTGGTCAGCGTCATGGCGGAGCTTCTCGGCCCGGGCCAAAGCCTGGGCGACACGCTCTTCAGCTTCTTCAGCGCGGGCATTGGCCTCAGCGATGAGGCGGTCGGCTTTGGCTTTAGAAGACTCGAAGCGTTCAGCGTTAGCGGCCTCGGCGGCTTCGATCCGCTGAGCGATCTCAATCTCAGATTCAGCTTTCCACTCCTCAGCCCGTTCAGTCAGAGCAGCCGCCTGCTTCTTGGCTTCAGCTAGCAGAGTCGATGCTTCACGCTCAGACCGGGTGGTCAACTCCTCAGCCCGCGAACGAGCCTCTTCATAGAGTTCTGAGGCGGCCCGTTCGGCCTCAGCCCTGGTCTGGGATGAGTACCGGTCAGCCGATTCTTTCAGTTCGATCGCTTCACGGTTAGTTGAAGACAACAGATCAGTGGCCTCACGTTCGGCCGAGTTACGCATCTCATGAGCTGCCAATTCGGCGGCCGAGCGAGTCGTCTGCTCGAACTGCTCAGCATCAGCTCTGGTCTGCTGGGCGTAGTGTTCGGCTTCGGAGCGGATCTGCAAGGCGTATTGCTCGGCATCAGACCGGAGCTGCTGGGCGTACTGATCGGCGTTGGAACGGACCTGCTGCGAATACTGGTCAGCCGCTGAACGCCGCTCAGTAGCCTCATTCTCGGCCGCTGAACGTAACTCCTGAGCCTCGCGCTGCACACCTGCGCGGGTCTGCGCGGCATACTCTTCGGCATCGGCCCTCAACTGTGACGTTTCCTGATCTGTCGCCAAACGCAAGGCCGCGGTT
>JAIRYJ010000020.1 GCA_031267825.1 Bifidobacteriaceae bacterium | reverse complement strand
GCCGGTCACTGGGCTACCGCCGCGAGTCACGCTGACCGCGCTGGCGGCCAGCGTGCTGGGGTAATCGCCCACCAACACACCAGAAACCATTGTCCCGTTAGGGCTACCAGTGTCCCCGGCACGTAAACCAGTGAACGTCACCGGTAGGAAAGCGGAAACCGGTAAACCAGTCTGAACCCGGTCAGCGCTGCCAACCGTGGCGGTCAACGACCGCTGGGTTATGGTCAACGTCCCCGGGTCAACCGTTCCCAAGCTGTGCCCAGCCCGCAGGATCACCACATCCGCCGTGATCTCGTAACCGCCAACATCTTCACCCGCCTCGCGGTCGAAAGCCACAATGTAATCCGTTCCCTCAACCCAACCGGCAGGCAGACCAGTCAGGGCGAACCCAGGATCAGCCTCACCATAAACCTTCGAATCATCAGCCACCGCCAGATCGATCACTGTCGCCAACGCCACCAGAGTGCTGTCCGCCGCCTGGTTGTTGGCCGGAGTCAGGTCAGTGCCATGGGTGCCGTCATCCTGGGCCGTGACAGCGGCGCCGAGTTCAGAATCGACGGCCGCGTCTGAATCGACCGTCCGTTCAACTGTCAGCACCACCTGGTCGCCAGCCAGTATGTCAAGGTCTGACCAGGTGACCACCGTTTCGCCGACGTCTTGGCCCGGCACGGACGCGCCGTCATGCGAGATGGCGCCAACTGTTTGCGGTCCGGTCAACGTCAGTTCGACTCTAACGCCGGTGGCGTCTTGTTCGCCGTCGTTGCGGACTGTCACCGAATAGGTCCGGCTCGCCCCGGCCCAGGTTGTGTCCGAATCGTCCGTCACGGTCACCGCCAGGTCGGCGCGTTGCATCCTGAGCGACACGCAACCGGCGAGTACGGTCCCCAAGACGGCCTCGGGGTCGTCAACGAAATCTGGTAGGTCGAACACCTGGCCGCCGGAATCGCGGGCGAGTTCAGTCAAGACAGCGCGCGCGGCGTCCGCGTTGACTGTGTCTACGTGTTTGTCGGTCAGAGTCATGATGGGAAATATGGTCGCCTCATGCTCAGCTAGGAGTGCCGCGGCCTGGGCGCCGTCATTCTGGGGATGCCCAGTCACCTCATCGAAGATGGGCACCACGCATTGCTTCGCTTCTGGGCGGAACCCGAAGCGTGGCCCAAAGCTCTCCACAGTGGAATCAACAGCCAGGGCCGCACCGTGTGCCTCGTCCAGCAGATTGGTGGTCAGCGCGAAGTCCTCGAGGTGCGTAGTTGCCGGCATCTCCAAGACCGTTGGGCTGGGAACATACCCCGAGGCCATTCCGGCCAAGCCTATGTGGTAGTCAACGCCAGAGTCACCGAACTGGCTCTCCAGGAAGGGCAACGCATTGCGGAGGGCGGACTGCGCGTCGGCCACCCACCAGCCCTCATCCACCAGGATCATAATGTCGACCGCCGGTTTGCCGATTTGCGCTAGGTCGTTCACATCACGCGCTGCCGGGACGCCGGGGCGACCAGCGAACACGGCCGTGACAGTGTCGCCCAGGGCGTAAGACACGCGGACCTCGGCCTCGCCATTCGCGTCGGTTGTCACTGTCCAAGTCTCGTCACCGACCGCGACATCCACTAGCGCGCCCTCGACCACGAACCATTGGGACCATGGGGGCGCCGAGGAAGAGTCCGCCTGCACATCCCACAATTTGACACGGACGGTGACTTCACCGTCAAAGTCAGTGCCCGTGACCGGGTAGACCAGTAGATAAGATGTCGGCTGCACCACCAACCCGGTCGATGCCCGCCCTGTGCCTCCGTCTTTGTCCACCGCTGTGATGGTCACCGTGTACCGCCCGACCTGCTCGTAGGTGTGGTAAACAGCCTGAAGCAGGGACTGGCCGTAACAAGGCTGCGCCTCGTGTTGAGGCGACCCGTCACCCCAGTCGACTGTGCACAGCATCGTGGCCGCGTCCCCACTGCCCGCATCCGTCACCGCCAAGACCATGTTCCTCATGACTTGACCGCTTATTCCGGCGAACACCCGGGTCTCGCCACGCCCGAACCCGACCTCCCAGGCCTGGCCCCGGATCGACACCACCGGAGCTACGTTTGCCACCGAAACGGTCTGAATCAGGCTGGCGGACAACCCATACGTGTCCACCACCGTCAAAGTCACGCCTAACAAGCCGGAGTCCAGCCAGATGTGATCAACAAAGTTCGCGGTGGCAACAGTGTTGGCGCTCCCGTCGCCCCAGACCCAGGTCCGCGTAACGACTCCCCGATCCGTTGGGACAGTGTTGTCCGTGTGCCTTCGCCGGTCGCCCTCGCTAGTGGTGCTGACATCGACGCTGAACGCCGGGACCGCAAGGGGTGCCTTGACCTCGTAGCGTTGGGTGGTGGTGCGGGTCAAACCTTCGGAATCGGTGGCGGCGAGCGTCACCGCGTAGACGCCCGGCTCAGTGTAGGTGTGTTCCGGGTTCTGTTCGGCGGACGTGTCGCCATCCCCGAAGTCCCAGGCCCAGGCGGTGATGGCGCCACCCAAGTCTGGATCACGCGACAGGTCAGTGAGCTGGACGGTTGGCCCGCCCAAGGCTCCGCTCATGGCTTCGAGCGAGGTCAGGCAGGTGTAGGGACCGCCCCAGTTGTCCTCCAGGTCAACCCGCAGGTAGCGGCCCACGGCTGGGGCGCCGAGAGCTGCCCATTCGGCCCTGGCGGCGGATTGCGGCAGTTGGCCTACAACCAACGGCGTGAACGTGTCTGGATCATCCGGGTCTGTGCCCAGCGAAACCCGCACGTTCTTCGGCCCATAGGTGCCGCTGTAGCCGCGCAGCGCCACAGCGGTCAGTGGATAGGTCGCCCCCAGGTCGTAGACAACCCAACCGCCAGTGCTTCCGGTCAACGTGCACCAGCTACCGGTCGGGTTTGCCCCACGCCACCAAATGGGGATGTCCGCGGCGTAGCTGGAACTGTACTGCGAGGAAGACGCGACCAGACTGGCACCGTGCACGTCCAGCGCCACATTGACCAGGCCGGTTGTCGCTTCCGAACGGAAGGCCGGGACCGGCGGGCCGGGCACCGCGATCTGGTGGGTGACGATCTCAGAGACCAGGCCGTAGACGTCGGTCACCCGCAGAGCCACCGTCACCGGATGGCCAGGCACGTAGGTCGGGTGTTGGAGGATCGAGTTGGTGGTGAAATCCACACCGTCATAGTCGAAATCCCACTCCCAGGCGGCCACGCCGCCGTCGGCGTCGGTCGAGGTGTCGGTCAGCGTGACCGCCTTGTCAGCCGCCACCTCCCAGGCCGATGCCGTGAATTCGGCCACCGGGCGGTCCGTCACGCGCAGGTCGCGGCTGGCGAAGCCGATCTGCCCAGTGTTGGTGATATCCGTCAGCGTCACTGAATACAGGCCCGGCTCGGCGTAGGACCGGCGGGCTGGGTTGGCGGTCGAATCGGCCGTGCCGTTGCCGTCTAGATCCCAGGACCGCGAAGCGAGAGAACTGCCAGCAGGGGCCAAAGTGGTATCAGTCACCACGACTTCTTGGCCGAGTGCCGCCACCGCAGGAACCATGGTGAAACTGGCCGCCAACGGCACACGGACCTCATAGGTCCCACTGATGGTGTCTTGGTCACCGGCCGCGTCCTGAACCGTCAAGGTCACGGTGTAAATGCCCGGACCTGGGTAAACGTGGTGCGGGTTGTGCTCGGCGGAAGTGGCGCCATCACCGAATGACCAGTACCAGGCATCGATGCTCCCGCCCGCGTCCGGGTCCACCGAATGGTCGGTGAACTGGACATCGGCCAAGCCAACCTGACCGGAGTAAACCTCGAAAGCGGCCAGATAGAAGTCGGTGCCGCTCCAGATACTGTCCACGTCAAGACGCACGTAGCGGCCCACCGGGCCGCAGTCGATCGCCTGCCAGGTTACCTTCTGGCTTATGTTCGGAAACTCGTCAACCACCCACGGCCTGAACGAGGCCGGATCATCTGGGTCGCTGCCAATCGACAGGCGGATGTCCTTGATCCGGCCGGTGTTGCCGTAGGCGGTGCGCAGCGCGATGGCGGACAGTTCATACTCCTGGCCTAGATCAACGATCATCCACTCGCCGGAGGTGTGTCCCATGGCGGAACGCCAATAGACCCCGTTGTTGCTGTCCGCCTTGTACGCGATGGCCTGCTCCGGGCCGCGCGACGAATCGTAACGCGACGAATAGTCCACCACCGAGGCATCAGAAGACGGCAGCGCCAGGTTTGCCTGGCCGCCGTTCGGCGTCGATGTGAAGGCGGCCGTCGGCGCGCCTTCGGTCAACAAACGCACTGTGGCGATCTCTGAGACAGCGCCGTAGATATCGGTCACCCGCAACGCGACGGTGACCGGGCCGTTTACCACCACCTGTGGGTTGTCGGTGGTGGTCTCAGTGAAGAAGGAGGCGCCGTTGTAGTCCAGGTCCCATTCGACCGAGGCGACGCCGCCGTCCTGGTCGGTCGACAGGGAACTGAGCGTGATGGTGTCCCCGGCCGGAACCGCGACGCCCGGCGAGGCGCTAATGGCGGCGACCGGCCGGTCGGTGACCCGCACGTTCCGGGTCGCGTCCGCACCTTGGCCCTGGTTGTCGCGCACCGTCAAGTTGACGGGCACCAGCCCGGGCGCGGTGTAGGTACGGCTGGGGCTGACGCTGGTGGTGTCCCAGGCGCCGTTTCCGTCCAGGTCCCACCAGTATTGCCGGATGCCGCTCGGCGAGGTCGATGTCGACGTGAACGTCACAGGCTCCCCGACGATGCCGATCGCCGGCGTTGTCACGAAACTCGCCACCGGCGGTCCAGCGTCGGGCGTTGACGGGTCGCAGTCGTCGTCCAGGCCGTTGCCAGGAACTTCCGCCTTACCTGGGTTGATGTTCGGGTTGTCCGGGACGCAATCGACCGGATTGGTCCAGCCGTCGCCATCGTCATCCGGGTCGAATGACAGCACCGTCCAGCGGGCGGTGGCCATATTCCCGGCCGGGTCCGTCGCCTGGGCGCTGACACCGCGAGTCCGCCGCGAGGCGTCACCCTGGACGGTCAACGTGCCACCCTCGGAGACCGCGGGCGGTGTGCCCGGCGCCACCGGCGCGGTTTCACCGTCAAGCCAAGCCACATTCAAGGTGTCACCATCGGTGTCAGCGAACTGGGCGGTCAGATCCAGCGAGTCGCCAACATAGACGGCTTGGATCGTGTTGTTGGCCGGTGTGGCCGTCACAGTTGGCGGGCCGCCAACAACCCGCGGGTCCAGCGCGGTGTAGGTGATGGCACACCGTCCGTCGCCGTCGCAAGCCTGGACACCAACCCGCTGCGGGCCGGGCCTGACAGGTGTGAAACTAACACTCATGCCAGTCGCGTCATCAAAATGGCCGTCGCCGTCAAAATCCCAGGTCAAATCAATCGCGCCGTCACCAGTCGCCGTGGCGGCCAACGACACGGCCAGACCAACCACCGAACTGGCTGGAACGGTAGCCGTGACGGTTGGATAAGCCGTCTGGGCGGCATCGTCCACCAAATCCGTGATGGTAGCCGCCAACCCGTCCCAAGCGGTACCAAACGTGGTCAAAGCCGTGTTCATGGCGTTGTTGCGCGTCTTCTCCTGTGAAACCATGGCCGCCAAGTTGGCGAACTGCGGGTCGGTCGGTAGGTCCAGAACGAACTGACGGAACCTTGCCTCATCGCCAGGAGCGGTAAACCCGAGGTTGGCCAGACCAGCCCGGTCAGCCGCGCTCAACCCATTCGCGGCTACCCGCTGCTGCCAGGTCCTGATTTGGCTGATCGTCGTAGCCTGGTTGTAGCCGGTCGCGTTCAACGCCGCGACCAGGGCATCAGCGGCCGTGTTCTCTCTGGTCAAGGCGGCCTTGAGCTGGTTCGACAAGGCTGAGCCGGCCTGGGCTTGCATCAGGGCCGCAGGGGCGTCATCGGCCAACTGGGCGCCTTGGTAGCGCTCCATCGCGTCAAGCAGCCCCTGGGTCAAACGTGTCGATTCGTCTAGGGCGCGCATGTAGTCCAGGGCGGCGCGCTCCAACGGATCTTCCGGGGTGGCCTGGTAGCTGGTCGGCTGGCCTAACGTCACCGGCTCAGCGAAATCAGGGCTCGGAGGATCAGCCGCCAAACCCTTGTAATGACTGGCTTGAGCAGCCGAAATCATGGCCATCTGCATGAAGACATTCCACAATTCCAGGGCGCCAATATTCATTTGGCAATCCCCGACTGAGGCGCACGACATGATCCAGGTGATCCCAGAGATGATGATCTCTTGGGCCAGGTCCAGACCGTCCTCTGGGAGGGTGCCAATAATGATGGCGGCGCCCAGCAGATGCAGATACGGCGATGCCGTCCGCCACAGTTCCCATTCTTGCTGGGCGTTGGTCTTGATCGCCTGAAGCGCCGGGTCTGGCAGGTTCGGGATGTCGCTCGGGATGGTGACGGTGAACGCGTTGGGCAAGATGGCGTCCATGTCTGGATCGAACCGGCCGTTCTGGCAGACGTCCTCCACGATGTCGTAATCGCCAGAACCCATCGAACCGGACGGTTTGGTGATGCCAATGATCTCATCCATGATCGCCCCACCAGACAGCACCGAACTGAAAGTGTTCGGCTGGCCTGACACGTCGCTCAAAGTGCCGCCCGCCGAAACGCTGCCCGCCCGCACCACATAGACATCCGAAATCCGGACAATACCGCTGAACGGGTCGCAACCAGGGCTGAGTGATCCGACCTGGATGGTGACCGCCTGGTTCGGGCCGTACCCGTTCTGAGTCAACCAGAATTGCGCTTCGGCCCAGGTAGACGGGTAGTCAGCCAAGCTGGGCGCCGCCACCCCACCGGTTAGCGCCAAAGCCGTGACGATCGCCACGATCCGCCGGGTCCGCCGGGCCGCGCCAGTTGGGCGGTCTAGGCGGGTCCGCCGACGCGAACTACCTGGGCTGGCTGTGCTGGCTGAAGAGCTACCTAGGCTGGCTAAAGGGCCGCTCCTGCCCTTATGCCTTGGACGGCGGGTCGCCGCCAGGATCGCAAGCGGACTCTTCGGCCGGGGTGAACGATGTGCCGGGGAATAGTTGGTCCGGGAAAACGAAGAAAGCACCATTGCGGGTTGGCTCCTTTAGTACGGGATTGCCGGTAAGGATGAGCGCCGCCAGGCCGCGCGACTCGGTTAAGTGGGCGGCCAGACGCACACTTTCTAGACTTAGTGCCACGAACGGCCGAGCGGGAGTCTAGGTTTCGCCCTAAGGGGTCTAGGTTCGGTAGAAACTCGGCCGTCTAGGTTAGGCCAGCCGGTAGCCTGTGCCGGTGAACGGCTAATGCCACAACAATTCCAGGAAGGATTCATGGGTAACCCGAACCGTGGATTGTTCGCCTTGTTCAGCATCGGCGGCGGACTTATGTTGCTGTGGTACAAGCGCCTCATGATCGCTATCCCACCGGACAGCCGCCTGGTCTTCCTGCTTTTCTGCGGCCTTGGTTTTCTGCTGGCGGCGTTCCTGCTTGATTCCCGCCGGGCGGTTCCTTCCGGCCGGTCCATCATTTTGGCTGGTCTAGTTTGTACGATGCCGTCCACCGTCCTGGCAGCAGCTTCTGGGCCCGCCGGGTGGGTGGGTTTGGCAGTGGCCGGAGCTGGTGCTGGCTTAGCTTATTACGCCATCGTTTTCACTGGTTTGACGGCTCTGCCCGCCAGGTGGCGGGCGACCGCCTTCGCTTCGGTTTTCATGCTGGCAGGCCTCATCAACACAACCACCGACCTGGCCGAACTGCCCTGGTTGCGGGTCGCCGGTGAGATTCCCAACCTGGTGCTGGGCGAGGTCAGTCTGGCATTCGCCCTGACCTTGATGGTTTGGCGGGGCCGGGTTTTCACCCGGCCCACCTCACCGTCTGCCTCCCCACTTGCCTCCCGGCCCGCATCACCGCTCGACTCCCGGTTGACTGACCAGCCCGCCTCACCGTCTGCCTCCCCACTTACCTCCCAGCCCGCATCACCGCCAGCCGCGGACGCGACCAGCCAGGACTCCGCCCAAGGCAGCTGGCCGCGCCCACCGGATACTGGTGTGACAGCGGTCATCGGGATCGGCGGCTTGGCGGTGGCGAGCTTCTTAGGGCTCTACGCCCTGCTTTCGCTCTACGAATCGGTCTCCTATCCAGTGCTGGTCACTGGCCTGGGTTCAAGTGGCCTGATCCGGTACGTTGAACTGCCGCTGTTCCTGGCCGCCGCCTGGCTAGCTGATCGAATCGGCCGACCGGTCGGCATCCTCGCCGCGATGGCGGCCGGGCTGATCGGCGCGACCGGCCTGGCGGCCGGTCCGGGCGGAACGGTGGCGAATCTGGCGGCCTTGTGCGTTGTCTTAGCCACCATCATGTTCCCGGTGGCTTGTTGCGCTTTGATCGCCGATGTCATGGGGTTCGCTTCGCGCCCAGCTTTGCTTGGGTCGCTCTGCTTCGCCCCGGTTGTGATGGGACAGGCCATTGATAGCCTGGTCAAACCGCTGACTGAGTCGCTTTCCGGTGAGGCCCGGTTCATCTGGTCGCTCAGCTTGGCGGCCGTGTGGGTGGTGGTGACTGTAGTGCTGCTGGAGATGATCCGGCGGAGTTTTGTTGCCTCATCAGTGGCCGCCGCGTTGAACGCGACAGCCCACCCAACCCAGCCCGGCGTCATCGGCCATGCGGTAGGCAGCGCAGGCCATGGCAACGCCAGCTGCGATGATGCCCTCTTGACCGCGGCCGCGCGAACACCGGCCAACCCACCCGCCGCATCCAACCCGCTCAGCTCCTCCGACCCATCAGGCATCACCAACCCACTCAGCTCCTCCAGTCCACCCGGCTCCTCCAATCCACCAGGCATCACCAACCCACTCAGCTCCTCCAAACCACCAGGCGTCACCAATCCACCCGGCCAGGCGGAGCCTGGAGCCAGTTCTTATGCCATCCGACCCACGGATGGCCTTGACCTCCTGGCACTAGCCCGTCAGGCAGCCGCCAAAGCAGGCTTGACCCGGCGCGAGTCCGAGGTTTTCGCCCTGTCCACTCAAGGACTGAGTGTCCGCCAGATCGCCGCGACCCTGTTCGTCACTGAAGCCACTGTTAAGTTTCATATCACCAACATGCTGCGCAAGACAGGCACCACCAGCCGCTCCGAAATGATTCGCAGCCTGCTTGACCAGGTGGACGCTGACCGCGGCTAATCCGTCGCCAGACCAAGCCACCCGGCACCGCCTTACTCCAACTCCACGCTCTTCAGCGACCCAGGAATTGACCCCAGTGGGGTCAAGACCAGCCACTGGGTCACTTTCCTGGGGCAGATTCGGCCAGGTCTGGGTCTAGGTGGGTGTTGAACATCATCCGTCGCGGCCCAACTTGAGGCGCTGTGAGCGGAGCTCTCACCAGCGGAAACGCGGAAGACCAGCATAGTTTGGTGTCCTGGGAGCCTGTTGAACAACAGGCTCCCAGGACACGCCGGGGCGTCCCCAGAACCAGGCGGACGGCCCAACGGTAGGCTGGCCTGGTCTTGTTACAGCAGGTGGCAGGGAGGTGCAGCGTGAAACGCAAACTGGCTCAAGCGATCGTATTGCTGAACACCAACCCGGTTTCAGCCGTGGTGGGTATCCGGCTGAAGGCCGAGGCCCGCGCCGCCCGGCGCTTCTTCCGGCTTTGCGCCTTGGGAGCCATCGGCGGACTGTTCATCCTGGGCGTCTTGATCAGCCTCTGGGTGGTGCGCGATTCTCCCGGACTGGCTGGTGAGGTCTTGTCATTGACGTCGGTAGTCCTGGTGGCTTTAGCCATCCAGTACTTCCCGGTGACGCTGGCCGCCTTGGTATTGCTGATCCTAGCCTGGATTTGGTGTCGCAACACGGTGGTGACTTACCGTCTGACCCGATACTTGGACCGCATCAGCGTCCAACTCACCACCCCACCTGAATCAGCCACCGCGCCCACCACCGCAACCGACCCCAGCATCCGACCGGCCATTTCAACCGACCCCAGCATCGCACCAGCCGACCCATCCGCCTCCAGCATCTTGCCAGCCACCCCGCCTGACCCCGCCATCCCGTTCGCCGTTACGGCCGCCCGGCAAATCATCAGCTCTAACCCGCCCGAGTTGGTCTTTCGCATCATGTCGGTCTCGGTCGCGTTCGTTTTGATCGTGGCGGGCCTGGTCTGGGGTGCGCTCGCTTTTCTGCTAACGACCTCAGCCCTGGACTGCGCCAAAAGCTCGAAGTGTATTTAGGACCGTAGTGACCAGCCACGCTCCCAAGTACACCGCGACGCCCGATTGTTGTCTGGCGCGCACCTCACACAGTGAGTTGACCAGCCTAAACGCTCCTCAGGCGGTCGGCTTGGCGGCCTTAGCACCCGCCGCCCAGCAGACATCGAAAGCCCGCCAACGGTCGGCTGAAACCGGATGATCTTGTGGGCAAACTAGCTTGGTTGGGCCAGTTTGGCCGCCTGACGATCGCCTTGGCCCGCTTCCCCACCTTGATCCTGGTCTACCTCCACATGGCGTTCTTTGCCCTGTGCTGGGGTTTAGCTGGTTTTGATTGGCTGACGCTGGCCTACCTGACCGCAGCGGTGATCGCCATGACCTGCTGTTACATCAACGCCACCGCCATCAACGATCTGACCGATCAAGCAACCGACGCCATCAACTTGGCGGGAGACCCGGAACGGCCCCTAGTGGCCGGCCTGCTGCCCGCGCCCGCTGCGGTGGGACCGGACCAGGCCACACCAAACCAAGCGGACACCTCGCAGGCCGCCATCAAAACCCAGATGTGGATCGTCGCGGTGGCCGCACAACTGGCCGCCATCGCGTCCGCCCTGGCCATCTCACCGTGGGCGGCCTTGGCGACCGGCGCGATGTTAATCCTCAACGCCGCGTATTCGCTACCACCAGTCCGGATCGCGGGCCGAGGCGCCTGGGCCCAGGCCCTCCTGCCCTTGGAATACTGCGCCTTCCCGGCGATCTTGAGTGCCTTAGCCGTCAGCAACGCCACCACCAGGCAAAGCGCCGCCACCGGGCCAGCCACCACCGGGCTAGGAACCACCATCCCGGACAGCCCCGACCTGACCGCTTATCTCCTGATGGTGGCCTCAATGTACGTCATCTTTGTTGGCCGAGTCTTCCTCAAAGACATCCGCGACGAGCCCGGCGATCGCGCCACCGGCAAACTCACCTTCACCGTGCGTCACGGCCGCCAGGCCGCCATCATCTGCTCCGGCGCCGCCACCGTGGCAGGCACAACCGCTTTGAGCGTCGTCATGTTCCTCTACTACGACGCCAACCCAGGCTTCGTCTTCGGCTTTTGCGTCCTCTCCTTGGCTGGCCAGCTAACAGCCTTGGTCCAGGCCAACCGTGCGCCAACCACGGCCGAGGCCGTCCTTTACGGCGGTGTCTACGGCCGCTGGATTTCGATGAAAATCTTCTTCTATCTGATGCTGATCATCTTGGCCCGCTCAGACACCCCCCAACTGGTCGAAGCCATCGTCTTAGGTGGCACAGCGCTGGTTGTGCTCAGTAACGTTGCCATGTTGTACTTCAACATCGCACGTCAGCGGGTTATCAGCCGATCCGCCAGGCCAGCACCAGGCTCAGCGGCACAGTCAGATTATCCAGGCCGCGCGGGCTGACCGCTTCAACAGTGGTAGCCACCAAAGCCAGTACGATGCCGACCGGCAGGTCCCGGAAAAACACCAGGATTACGCTCGCCACTACCCCAAAGGCCAAACTGCCAACCGCTGTCTTGCCTCCAGTCAGGCAGCGCCAGACCCTGCCCGGGCCGATCCTCCGGGAACCCGGATCTGACTGGCCCACATCATCTGGGATACCTGCCGGGGACGCGGCAGACAATGGCGGCGACGGACTGGTGGGACGGCATCGGGCACGAGCCGACCAAACCCGCCCAACGACGGCGGCAGCGGTGTCCGCCGCGCCCAAAACCATTACCGCCGCGACAAACCCAGCCCGATCTGGTGCCAACCAGGCGGCTCCAGCCACACCCAACGGGAAGGCGACCTCGCCCCAAGACGAACGCCTAAGATCACCGAGCGTGGCGATCAAACCTGGCGGAGCGAACCGGGAGGCGGCCATCGCGACGCCGAAGACCAGTCCCACCACAGTGTACGGTGACTGGCCCAGCCACCAGCCGCCGGCGGCCACTAGGCAAGCCGCAGCGCAGTGCAGGACTTTACGGGCAGCGAACTCTGGCAGGTGCCTAGCCCGGGCGAACCATTCCGCGCCCACCACTGCCAGGGCTGTTAGGGCTAGCGCCAGGCCCACGCTAAGCATCGGCCAGCGCCTGAGAGAATTCGGCCAAGGCTTGAGCGAACGGTTGATCAGTTGAAACGATGCGGCCGGCGGCCCGTCGGCCTAAGGCTATCTCGGTGCTGAGCGCCGCCGGATCAGCCCTGTTCGATCCTTCGGATGCGGCCTGGCCGGCGCTGTTCAGGCTCGTTTCGCGACGCGCCAGGCGGGCCATCAATACCTCAACTGGAGCCTCCACCTGGATGACTTTGAACCGCGAAAACAGCGCACCAAACTGGTCCAGGGCGCCTTGACGTAAAACCAGCAGCGGGGTGGCTGTGCCTTGCCAGGCGGGCAGCCCGTAGCGCCATCCGAAGATCTTTAGCGTGCCAAGGAAATCGGTCTGATCGAACTCTTGATCAGACACGAAGATGTGACTGCCGGATTCGCCTGGCCGGGATGGCCGGGTGGTGTGGGTCAGGACTAGCTGATAGTCCGGTCTGGTGGCGACGAATGCCCCGGCCAGGGTTGACTTGCCGGCCGCCGACGGGCCGATCACAACCCTGGGCTGACCGGGCAGCGGCTGGTTGCTCGCTTGCCTGGGCTGACCTGGCGGCGGGCCACTCACTTCCCTGGGAAAACCGACCGCGGACACCGGGTCAGCTTATCCAGGCGACGGCCCGGCCAGCGGCTTGCGCGCCAGCGAAGTTGGCTTGTTCGCCGGTCAGAACAGCGGATATACAATCAACGGCAAGCCACAGGGCAATAGAGGGGCAGAAGCGCGATGAGGTTGTTTAGCGCCATCAGGCGCAATCACCAGATACTCGACGACGATCAAGCGCCCGGCCGATCACCTGCCAGCCTGGCGGACAGCGAAGATAAGCGTTTCTACGCTTTTGTGTCTTATGGCATGACCTTTGGTGTGCTGATGCGGCTCGGCGCGCCCGGCACAGCTAAAGCACTAGAAGATCTGCGTCAAGCCATGCCCGCCCTGGTGGCACGGGCCTGCGGCACAACCGATGATCAAGTTGTCATAGTTGATCCATCAGATTGGCTACTGTCAGGCCGCGAACAGGTCAACACGATGCATTTTGACTGTTCTCCAGCCGATCCAGTTGGGGAGGAACAGGTTGTCCGGGCCTACCTTGACTTGCATGGCCTGCGCCATCACATGATTGGCGACGTCCACCTGCTGGCGTTACGGGAAGGCCTGGACAGGCGCTTGACCACACTGCCAGAAGAGAGAACAGCTGGGCGCACAATCAACGCCACCATGCTTGACTTCAGCGCTGTCATCGCCATGCACCGCGATATCTTCACCGCGGCGACCGCCGCCGCTACCGGTGCGGCCGACTCTCCTGGTGACACAGCGGCTAAACCGGCCGACTCTCCTGGTGACACAACGGCTAAACCAGCCGATTAGCCTGTTGACACAACGGCTAAACCAGCCGATTAGCCTGTTGAGCCCGGCTGATCAGCCGATTTACCTGATAACCCCGGCCTGGCTTCTTGAGGGTGAGGCCTGACCTGAGGCCCTGGCAGCGGCCTTATCAAACCCTGCCATTGGCGTCGCTGACTTCTGCCAGTGGCCTTATCGAACCATGCCACCTGGCCTGAAGGAACGGTCCCGGAAGACCAGCGACACCACTAAAGCCAATAACGCGAACAGGACACTGACCTTGAAAACGTTGACCAGACCAGTGTTAGCTACCGCTGCGAAAATGCCGTTGGCCAGTGTGTTAGCGAAAACCCCGGCGAATGCCATGACCGCGATTCCAGCCGCGACCTGATCTGGCGGTAAAGAAATGATCGGATAGGTGTACGGCACAACCTGCATCGGGCCCTGTGCTAAGCCTTGAACGGCGCTCGTCAGAACAATGAACCAGATGGCGGTAGCCGCCCCGAAGGTTGCGAACAGCGCCCCGGCGGCAACTAACAGCACACCCCATAACACCACTACCGCACGGTAACGGCCAGATCGGGCCAGATACCGGCCCAGCGGACCGGCCATGATGGCGGCGGTTAGCAGCGACGGAGAACCCACCAGACCTGAGACAGTCGCTGTAGTCCCGAGCACGCTCTGGGCGAAGGCTGGCAGATAGTTCCCAGCCGCGGCAACCATGTTGTGCAGCATGGCGATTAGCAGAACAACCAGGAAAGGCCGGTGACGCAAGATTCTGGCGGGCAATAGTGGCGCGACCGCCCGGCGTTCGGCTGTTACTAGCCCAATCGCACCGGCCAGAGCCAAGCCGAGCAACCACAATATGGCGGGTGAACTCCAAGGCCGGACCGATCCGCCCCAAGCCATGGCCAGCGAAAACGGCACCAGAGTGGCGGCTAACGCAACCGCCCCGGCCAAGTCGATCGGTTCAGGCCGGGCCGCCGACCTGGCCTCTGTCTGGCATTGGCCGGCCGCAACCATCAACCAGGCGATCACCAGCAACGGCAGAGCCGCCCAGAGACTCACCCTCCAACTGAAGTGATCCGACATCAGGCCAGTCAGTGGCCCGGCCGCCAGCATTGCCGCCAGACCTAAGGCTTGGGCATAACCGGCTCGCTTGGTGGCCTGCCTCGCCGTGTACAAGTCAGCCATCATGGCGAAAGTGTTGACCTCAAACAATCCCCAGGTCAGACCCATCAAAGCACGGCCGGTAATGAATCCTCCTGGCCCGGTGGCGGTAGCACAGATGATGGCCGCGGCACAGTAAACAGCCAACGCGGCCAAGAAGAGCTGTCGCCGCCCGACCCGCTGGCCAAGCCGTCCGGCCAATGACACGGTAAAGCAACGCGCCAGGCTTTCCAAGGCGAAAGCCATGCCTAACAGGTGCATCGCGTTGAACTCGGTCATCGCACTGGCGGTATAAACACCGGAACCAGCGATCAGGAACATCGTGGCGCAGTTTGAACAAACCAATCCTGCGAAAATGACTCGGCCACGCCCAAGAGATTCGGGCCGTGGACGGCCTTTGGCGGCCTGGGTCGGCGGGCCAGCGGCTCCGCCGAACTGGTTAGGCTGATCTGGTTGGTCCGGGCGGTCGTGCTCGCCGTCCCGATCTGGTCTGCCGCTCCGGGCTGGCAGGCCAGCGGCTCCGCCGAACTGGTTAGGCTGATCTGGCTGGTCCGGCGAATCCGCTGGCGTCACGTCATTCATTCGCTGCGGCCGTTACGACTGCGAGCGGAGCGACTGTGGCCGGTTCCGGCCTACGCGGTAACACGGCTCGATTATCCCGCTTCTAGGTTTGTGCCTAAACCGGCAAGGGTTGCACTTTTGCTGGCCCAGATGGGGGGTGTTCGCGGTCCGGTTTCTGGCTCGGCTTGATCGCGGGTTCGTCAAGCTCCCGGATCGGCTGGGCCGGGTGGTCGGACAGGCGCCCGGTCGCGTGTGTGGTGACAGGAACTGGACACAGTGGGCCCGAAACAGGACCCTCGAAAGGCCTCTGTGATCACTTTCCAACACATCCAACACAGGAATTGACCCCAGTGGGTGGTTTTAACCCCACTGGGGTCAATTGCTGGGTCGCTGGAGAGCGTCGCAACCGGCACCCCTGACCGGTCCGCGAGTGAAACCGCAGGTCACAGGGCTAGAGGCGTTTTCGACGTGTCTGGCCGGGCCGACCCGTGGAGCTGGGCGGCTTGGGCCGGGAGGCGGCGGAGCCGAAGGAGCACAGGGAATGGACCCGGTTGAACCTGGTTTGTCAGTCACGGTTTCGAATCCCAGTGAGGCCAGGACCGCGACGGCGAACATCCTCCGTTGGGACCTGCCCCAAATCTGCACGGAATCTCCTCAACGGTGCGGGCCGGATCGGATCGCCTTGTTAGCTGCCCTAGCGCCCTCACCAGCTATCATCCGTTCGGCTGGATCGCACCAGTACCAGTGTTTTCACAGGTACGCAGGGCCTTTCTTCTTTGCGGACAGTGTTTGGCCGGAGTAGCCTTGAAGGGCAACTCAGGCTTCGCCTTGAGTTAGCCAATGGCCAGCGCGGATAGGGGTATTCCCCGCTGGCAAGGCCGGTCGCGTCCGGGGCGGCCGCGACCGGCCGTTTTCCCCTTGGCCCCGCACCGGGAGCCCAACAGGCGGCGTTGGTGCCTCTGACAGCACCGCCAAGAAGACCCAAACCGGCCACGTACTTGACATGGTGTGGCGCTGGGAAACAAGCGGGCGGCATCGGGCACCGAAGATGATCGCAACAGCGCCACGGACATCTAAACCGGTCGTCTGACCAACCGGCCAAGACGTATCTGTTACCTTTCAGGGGTCTGCCGGGAGTTACCCATAGATGCGGCACCCAGCCAGGGCGCCGCCATCAGCGTCACGCTGCCAACAGGAGGCACTATGGCCACCAGCGCCGCCGCACCCGCCGTCAAGCCGACTCAGGCCGACCAGCAACCGCGCGACCCGCTGTTCACGGACACAGTCCGTGTTATTGAGCGGTTCGAATCCCTGGTCTATGGCTTGGCTGTGACTCACACCCCGAGCCGGGTTGATGCCGACGATGTCTACCAGAATGTCTTCCTGACCTATCACCGCAAACAGCCCGCCTGTCATGACGAGGAACACATCAAAGCCTGGCTGATCCGGACCACGCTGAATTGTGCTCGTCAAGTCACGGCCAGTCCGTGGCGGTCCCGGCTGGTCCCATTAGAGGGCGATCCGGCCGCCGCGACGCCAGACCGATTCGAGTTCCGAACTGAACAGCAACAGGACATCCTGGCGGCGCTGAACAAGCTGTCAGACATCTACCGCACAGTGCTGCACCTGTTCTACTTCGAGGACATGCCGGTACGGCAGATCGCTGACCTGCTAGACATTGATCCGGCAACAGTCAAAATGCGGTTATCGAGAGGCCGTGGCATGATGCGCCAGCAACTCCAAGGAGACCATTTCAATGAGTGATGAGATTTTCCAAGACATGGCCCGCCAGATGAGGCCATCCGATCCAACCCGCCAGGCGTTGTTCCAAGCCTTGGCCCAGGAAGGACCAGCCAACTCGGCGCCAAACGGTTCGCCAGACGTTGCGCGGCGGCGGATCAAACGCCCCAAAAGGGCCCGGATTTTGGGGTTGCCACGGCGTTTAGTGACGCCACTGGCGGCCACTGTGGCCGCCGCCGCGATGGTCAGCGTCGCCCTGTTGCCGGCTGTGCCGTGGGCTAATCAAGCTCTACGCGGTGACCAGGATGGAAGCGCCCTGGGTGGACGTACCGCGCCAGCCCGCGAAGCAACTGTCACAGCGGCCGGTTACGACCAGGTCTACCAAGCGGTTGAGACCATTTTCTGGCACAACGGGGTTTACGGAAAGGTCAACGGACTACGTGATATAGCGACCGGCCTGTTCAGCGGTGACTGGCTGCAAGGCCAGGTCATGCCAGAGTATTCGGCCATGTCGCAGGCTGATTCGACCACAGTAGGCTCCGTTGCGGCGGACGCCTACACCGCGACCAACACCCAAGTTGAGGGCATTGATGAGGGGGACGTTGTCAAGACTGACGGCCAGTTGATTTTTGCCGCCGCCGAACAGTACGTGACTATTCTGCGGGCCGCCGGAGCTGACACCGAAGTGGTTTCCAAGATCGACGTAGCTGACATCTTCACCGCCATGTCGCAGGATGATGACCTCACGTCGCCAGACTCTGTCGCCTACTCCCAAGTCATTGACCTGCTGATTTACGACAATGTCCTGGTGGTGCTGATCGCCTCAAGCCAATACGGTTACGGGATCGTCGACCACGAGTCCGACGTCACTGAGGATGACCTGTTAGCAGGAACAGCCGCAGGCGATCAAACTGTCACATTGATCTATGACGTCTCCCAGCCGACCACCCCACGTCACCTCACCACTTTGGCTCAAAGCGGCTATTACACCACTTCACGCCTGCTTGACGGAACGCTTTACGTGGTGACGAATCACAGTCTGTGGGACATCGGGCGGATCGATCCGGCTAAACCAGGCAGCTACGTGCCGTGTGTGGCAGACCCGGACGGGACTGAACCAATCCCAGTTGACGACATCTCTCTACTGCCTGATCCGGCCTCTCCGAGTTACGCCGTGGCGACCGCGACTGATCTTAAGACCGGCCAGCGCATCGGCCAGGAAGCTATCCTAGGTGGCGCCGAGACCGTCTACCTGACCGCGTCTAACCTCTATCTGGCTGGTACGCGTTGGGTTGATCCGGAAGATTGGGACCAGGCCACGGCGGATCCGGAGGTTCCCCAGGCAGTCGCCGCCGTCTCGAGTACCAAGACCGATCTGGTAAGGATTTCGTTGGACGATGCCGACCTGTCAGTTTCAGCCCAAACGACAGTTGACGGCAGGTTACTTAACCAGTTCTCACTTGATGAGTTCGAGGGTTATTTACGGCTCGTCACAACCAGCGACAGCTGGGTTGCGGATGAGACGGGTGTGGCCCTGTCGGAGCCGTTCGCCCGGCTCGAGATCCTTAACCCCAGCTTGGTTCAGGTTGGTTCGATTGATCAGCTAGTGACTAACGAATCGGTTCAGGCGGTCCGGTTCATTGGTCAGACCGGCTATGTGGTGACGTTCCGGCAGGTTGATCCGCTTTTCGCGATTGACTTGAAGGATCCAACAACCCCGCGGGTGCTGTCCGCTTTGAAGATTCCTGGCTTCAGCACCTATTTACATCCCTGGGGTGAGGGGCTGTTGCTCGGTTTGGGGCAGTCCGCCACTGATGATGGCGCCATAACCGGCCTGAAGCTTTCAATGTTCGACATTTCTGACCCGGCGGCTGTCAGCGAAGTGGCTAGCCTGGCGTTAGAAGGCTTGGATCATTCCTCAGCCTTGAACGATCATCACGCCATCCTGGTGGATCAGCCGAACAATCTTATCGGCTTCGGTGGCGGGTCCTGGGAGACCATGGCCAATGACTACTGGGTTTACTCCTACGGGCCGGATGGCTTTGAGATTAGCGCCTCTTTGCCTGGACCAGAACTGGATTACGAATACTCCTGGTACGGCGAGACTATCCGCGGTATCCGGATAGGTGATGACTTGTATGTCTGTAGCTCGAACGAAACCCGGGTTTATTCGATTGGTTTGTTTGACACGCTGACGACCCTGGAGTACTAGACGCCGGGGTGAGCGCCCGGACCATTGGGGGCCGGGCTCCTAGACGCCGGGTTGAGCGCTCAGGCACTGAGGAACCGCCTAGGCACTGTGGGGAACCGCCTAGGCACCGAGGAACCGCCCAGGCACTGGGGGAGAACCCGCGAAGGGCGTTGAATAACACGCTGCGGCCTGCCTTGGGACGCCGACGGCCGGGTTTGAGTAGCATGGCGTGGGGGGGGCGCCGGGCGGACCCCCCCCCACCCCCCCCCCCCCGAGAGACACCCCCAC
>JAIRYJ010000021.1 GCA_031267825.1 Bifidobacteriaceae bacterium | reverse complement strand
ACTGATGTGAGCCAACTAGCTGGTTTGACTAACCTCAGAGTGTTGGATCTGTACGCGTTGTCAGGCTTGGAAGGGCTGGATCCGTTGGCTGGTATGACGGACTTAGAGGAGTTGTATATCGGTTACACGGAAGTGACTGATCTTGAGCCGCTACAGGGTCTTACCAAGATGGTGCGGCTTGACGCGCCCCGGAACGGTCTAACCGACTTGTCTGGTTTGGAAGGGATGACCGCGCTGGAGATCGTGGACCTAACTGATAATGAGTTGACTGATCTGAGCCCGCTACACCAGTTGACCAGCCTTAGGCTTTTGCGCCTGAGCGGTAACCAGATCTCTGATTTGGGCCCGTTAGCCGCATTGGATCACGTGTACTACTTGGGTTTGTCTGTTAATCAAATTTCTGATCTGAGCCCGTTGGCGTCGATGGCTGGTTTAGAGACGGTCTCGATGAACTATAACCGGATCAGTGACTTGGGTCCGGTGAGCGGACTGCCGTTGCTGAAGGACTTGTCGGCCGGTGAGAACCGGATTGTTGACTTGTCACTTCTGTTGCCCGCTCCGGCGCTGGCCTATTTGGATGTTTGGGGTAACGAGATTTCTGATCTGTCTCCGCTTGGTGAGCATGCCACGCTCAAAAGGCTTGGGATCGAAGAAAATCTGATCGGTGACTTGTCGCCGTTGGCCTCCGCCCCCGCCCTGGAGTATATTACTGCCGGCGGTCAGCATTTCTGGCCAGATGATTGCTTGACTGGTGTGTGGCAGCCGAACCCTATTACCTTGTTGGATGGCTCACATCCCAGGCTTTCGCCAGATCAAGGCGCGCTGATTACGGTGAGTGACGATTTCAACTGGTACCGCCATGAAGAAAATGGGACCTCTGGTGCGTTGTGGCGGACTCACGGCACGATGGGTGACCTCGACTATCAGTTTGGGGGCTATTTGGGTCAGACGGCTCGGCCGGGACAGGCCGATCCGACTCCGCCACCACCTACTAGTCCACCGCCTGGTGGTGGGAACCTAGCGGACTCTGGCGCCCAACCCGGAGCGACACAGCGCGGCATTTTGGCCGGTGTACTCCTAGTTCTTGGTGTTGGTTGTGTAGTCACGCGCCGCTACCGCAACAGATGTCCGGTTACCTAGGAGCCTGCTGATTTAGTGGCTTGTGTGGCCTCGCTGCTGGGGGTGACAACAGCTGCGGGTGGCCAAGCCCCCACTGTCGCGGTCAAGGCCCATGTTGACCAAAGTGCGCGGGTTCACCGCCGCCGCCCTAAGACGCCAACAGGCGTTGTTCTTAGCGATCCCCGCGGTAAGGAGCGCGTCTTCGTTTCTGGCACATCCACGCCACCGACCGTTCGACCATCGGCCGCCACCGCCGGTAGTCCCGTTGGAAGCCAGGATCGCGGGAAGCCGCCCGCTGTGCCCTGTGACGCAACGGGACCGGACCGGCTTTCACCCTGCGCCCGTTCCTCGCGGGGGCGTGACGTGTCATGGTTTTGGTGGACATCGAGTCGAAGGGGGATTGTTCTATGTCTACTAATCGTCACGGGCCTTACTCGGACCCGTTCAGGGTTGAGGCGGCCGCTATGGTGTTTGAGCTCGGGAAGAGCCAGGTCGAGGTGTGTCAAGAACTCGGCGTGTCGAAGTCGGCCTTGTCGAAATGGGTGGCGGCGGCCGGTGGCGGACGGCCGGCCGGGCCGCCCGCCCAAGGCGCGTCTAGAAGCGACAGCGCCCTCGCGTCGTCGCTATAGCCCCTGGGCTTCAACGACCCGCGGTCCACCTGGTCCCTCGGGGCAGGCAACGCCGGACCTGTGAGCAGCCGCCGGGCTGTGGACCTTCCCACGCCGGTGGTCTGCTGAACCTTCGTCAGGATCCGCCCGCGTTCCGCCTTCGATCCACTCCGGTAAACGTTCCGGAGCTTGTTGGTCACTTCCCGCCTCGCGGCCATATCGATCTTGCCTCCCACAGTCCAGCAAGCCTGCCCCATGTGGGGGCATTTCGCGCTCAAAGAGTCTGAGGCACGCCGCCAACTTGACAAATCAAAGGAAGTGTGCCAACGTCGCTCCGAATTCCTGGATGACCTCAAGTGAAGCTATCTAGGCTGGCGCCGCGGAGGGCGCCAGGCCACAGCGGCACCAGATTGAAGGACGGCTAACATGAAGCCAACCCTCACCCTTAGAACCAAACCGCTGTCGTGTGCGGCCGCAGCGTTGACCGCTGTGGTGGTGGCGTTGTCATTGGCGGCGGCCGAGCCGTTGCGAGCTGCGGGGAATGAAGGGCAAGACGCGGATTCCATCGCCCTATTAGGTGTGGTAGCTGTACCTGCCAGTGAATTGGGACCTGGAGGGGGCCGCGATGCCGCAGGCGGCGAATCGTACCTGGGAGGCCCTCCGGGACTGGAAGGTCAGCTAGTTCTGCCATGTGAAGGGGACGCGGACCCAGTAGGGTGCGAGGCGGCCGCCGAAATCACACTTGAGGAATGGGCGCAGCAGCAGTATGAATGGGAGCATCGCTTCGACGGCGTTAAATATGGCGACGTCTTTACTGACCGGGGGGTGGTAATAGATCCGTTCTACATGGACTGGTACATCGAAAAGGTCATGTTGCCAAAGGACCCCACACTAATCGTCCACTCGAATCCGGGTGCGTACCTAGTGGATAATGGCTACTACGACGCTCTCGTGGGAATTGGACCCGCTGGAATACCACGCCTAGAAAAAGCGATGGTCAGTGCGGACAATGGCGGTCTGTCTGTCTACTTGTTTGGTCTGGCATTGGAGGACATTTCCGGTGTTGATATGGCCGCTATCCGGGGAGAACAATTCCGTTGGTCAACTGCTGGAAGTTTCCTGGACAAGTGGTTCCCGGTCAAGGAGAACGCGGCTAAGGATATTCAGGCGATTGTGGCGTCGAAGGACCTAACGAACGCGGCGAAGCTGACCAAGATCAGCAACTACGGAATACTGGCTGTGCCCGCGCTGGATCAGCTAAAGGACTCCAAGTCACTCGATAAGGAACTCAAAGCCGGAATTGAGAAACAGCTCGACGGTTTGGGCGCGTCAGATCAACAACAGGTCAAACTGATCACAAACGCCTTGGCGGACTCTTCAGCCGGAAGCGAGTGGGCCAAGCGGGTAATACTGGATAGGTACCGGACAAGACGGTGACGAGAGCATGACGGTTGGGTTGGCCCCGCTGAACCAGAAGCTATGGACAACTAGTTGGGCTTCTACTGGCGGGCATAGGCCGGTCGGCTGTACTGACATAGGAGGGAAATCACGAGCGAACACCACCAGACACGGAGTCTGTCACGAATTTGCGCTGCGGCGCTGGTGACCGGGGTGATGGTGCTGTGTCTGGTACCGGCCGCGTCCGGGCGGACAGACTCCCCACCGCCTGGACCGCGGAGCGATTTGGAACAGATCGATCCGATTTGCTGGGACGCCCCCGATCCGGGGGCTTGCCAAGATGAATCGGAGCAAACCGCCGCCGAAGAGTATGCCAAGTGGGAATACGAACAAGCGCACCGTTTTGATGGGATCGAATACGGTGACCTGTTCACTGACCACGGTGTTGTGATCAAACCGATTTACATGGACTGGTATATCGAGGATTACATGGCGGAACGGGGTCTAGGCGAGCCCTGGCGGTCTGACTGGGGTGGTTTCATTACGGATAACGAATACTACGAAGCGATTGTTGAACTCGGTCCAGCCGCCATCCCTGAACTGCAATATGTTTGGCTCAACTCGCCAGGCCGGGGCTTTTCGGGAATGCTCTTTCCGCTCATGATGCTTGAAATCACACAAGCTGATGTCTGTGGCGTCTGGGACGAATCTTCCATTGCGATCCCCTGGGCCGGACTGTGGCAACTGCGTCACCCCTGACTGGTGGTGCGTGACTGGCCGACAGTCGGGCATCAGCTAAGCCGGTCCGCGGCCGGGCATTGAGTTAAGCCCGTTCACGCCAGGCGCTGAGGCGGTCAGCGTAACCGTTCGATCACGTGGTTGACCTGCTGTTCAACAGCGCCAACCACGTCAATTGACGGATCAAGCAGCCACTGGATTTCAATCCCGTCCATAAAAGCCGCCATGGCGCGGGCTTCAGCCCGCGCCTGATCCAGGTCAAGCGGCTGGATTTCGCCGTCCTCGACGGCCTCAAGCAGGGAGTTAGCGAAGTAGTCGATCGTATTCTCATACCGTGGGGCCATGTAGGCCCGGGCCGGATGCTCCAATGATGTCGCCTCAGCGGCCAGGGTGATGAAGAACTCAAGGTAGCCGCGATGCTCAATGTGGTAGCGCATGATTTCTGTCTGGATGGTCCAGCGTTTCAGGCCACGCAAACGTAATTGCAGGTCATCGGTTTCTTCAGCCCATGTTCGCAAAACCGCGTTGAGTAGTTCATCCTTCGAACCGAAGTGCCGCAGCAGAGCGGCCGGTGAGATCCCGACGGCCGCTGCGATCGAGCGCAGCGATGTGCCATGGAAGCCGCGTTCAGCGATTGATGACATGGCCGCTGCCACGATCTGCTGGCGGGTGCGTTGCCCATTCTGGTACGGCCCGCGAGCCCGGCGTGGTGCGGCAGCCGGGGCGGTCTGATCGGTCAACGCGGGTCTCCTAACGTATTGCCTTGGCGGGTCGCCTTTGCTATGGTAGTCCAAACGTGAACAAGTGGTAACAGTTCATAACATTTCTGTAACAGCGATTCTCAATGTGGAGCCAAAATGGAAAGTCTGCGAGTGGCCCTGATCGGGGCTGGCCCGGTGGCGCAGGCGATCCACATCCCTACGATCGCCCGTCTGGCGGGCCGCTGCCAGGTGAGCGCGGTAATGGACCCGAACGCTGAACTAGCCAACGCGGTGGCCCAGCCACTCGGCGCCACGGCTTACGACTCGCTTGACGCGATGCTGGCTGACCAGCCATTCGACATCGCAGTCGTCGGATCGCCCGATCAGTTCCACGCCGCGCAAGTAATCCGCTTAGCCGCCGCCAAAGTCCGCGGCATCATGGCTGAAAAACCCCTCGCCACCAGCGCCAGGCAAGCCCAGGACATCGCCCGGGCGGTGCGTCAGGCCGGTTCTAAGCTGGTAGTCGGCGCGATGCACACCTTTGATCCGGCCTGGCTGGCGCTCAGCCAAGAACTCGCCCGCTGTGGTGTGACGGCCGCCCACGGCCCGTTCCATGTCAGCCTGGTTTGTCACATTCCGGCTAACTCGCATTTCGAGGACATGGCCAACCTGATGGTCCGTCCCGCAGCCGTACCCCCAGCTCCGCCCGCATCGGCGACGGCCCCGCCCGCATCCAAATCAGCACCGGAACCAGAACCAGCGGCACCAGTGTCAGGCGCCGCCCGGATGGTCCGCCACGGAGTGCTCGGCCTGGCGATCCACAACCTGCCTCACATCCGGCGTTTCATTCCAGTCATCAACCAGGTTCATTACGCCGCCGCCGTCTTACCCTGGGGTTATAGCATCACCGCCAGCGGCCCTGGCGGCACAGCCGATCTACTGGCCCGCACCGGCGGCACCTGGCAACCCGATTGGACACTGCGGGTTTACGGTCAGGAAATGGTCGCCCAGGTTGCCTTCCCACCTTCTTATGTCCATGGTGGAAGCGCTACCAGCCGTCTCGCCATCGGCTCCGGCCCGGCCCGGTCCTTCGGTCCTTACATCCACAACGGCTACCAAGCCGAATGGGCTGAGCTGCTAGCCCAAATGAACGGCAAACCGCCGCTATATCCAGTTGAAGAGCTGGTGGCGGAACTCGAATACGCCCTCAACTTGGCCGCCTTAGCCGAAAACGCGGCCGCCAAAGGGGTAAGCCAATGAGTCAGCGACTTGACCTGGTGTTGATTGGCGCCACATCTACCAGCCAAACCCAACCGGTGTACGATGCCGCCGCCTCAGCTATCCCCTACATCAAGCCCGTGGCCCAAGGCTTGGGAGGCCACATCGCCTGGGTCATGGCCAACCGGCCAGATTGGGCCAGCCTGGTCAGCGCCGCGCGAAGCGACAACCCGGCGGTTGTCGTAATTGACCAGCCAACCACCCCAACACCAGCCGATCTAGCGGACCTGGGGGACGGCATCGTCCCGCTTTGGCTTGTCACACCACATAACTGGGCGCCCGCTGTGGCCACCATGAAGCAGGCCGCCGCCGGGCTGGAATTTGATTGGCTTGAAGCGGCGACCTTCTCCCCTGGCGAGGCCGATCCTTGGACCTGCCTGTTTGACGCGTTGGTGCTACTGCGAAGCGCTGGCCTTGGGGACGCGGCAATCGACAACCTGACCTTTGGGCCGCACTGCGTAGTGGCCGAGGCGCGGGCCGGGCAAACCGCCGTGCACCTGACCTGCTTGCGCGGGTCATATCCGCTGAAAGCCACAGTCAAGGCCTTCGGCTCATTTGGCTCCCTGGAACTCGCCTTGGGTGACCCCCGGGCGGCGTTCCCAGGAGAGGTAGTCCGGGTGGGACCGGACGGGTCAACCCTCTATCCCACCACCTACCAAACACCGCGCCGCATGGCGCTACTTGAGGCCCACGCTCTGGTAGCCGGGTCTCGCAACCCCGATCACCTGCTGTCCGCGTATGCCCAGACGGTGGCGAACCTCGCCGCCGCTGGTTACGCCCGAACCCAGTAGGTCATTTTCCTTCGAAAGGAGCAACCCTCAATGAGACAACGTTCATGGACAATCAAAGCTCTCATCGCGGTCATTGCCGTCGGCGGCCTTACTCTCTCAGCCTGTGGCGATGGGGACGGAGACACGACTGGTGATCCCACCGGTGGCGGTGGTGGCGGCGGCACTGACGTGACCTTGGAGTTCTGGGACATGGCCTGGGGCCCGGCCGACACCTACCCGGCGGCGGCCGAAAAGCTGATCGCCCAGTTCGAGGACGAGAACCCCGGAATCAAGATCAACTACACCAACAAGAGCTGGGACAACTGGTATCAGACCTTCGCTCAGGCGGTCGGCTCTGACTCGGCACCAGATGTGTCGACCGGCGGCGGCTTCCAGCCATTCGGTCTGCAGGCTGACGCCGAGGCCATCCTCCCGCTCAATGACCTGATCGATCAGTGGAAGTCAGACGGCACAGCTGACGACTTCACCGAAGGCATGCTTGACTATTACCTAGACGGAGACGGCAACTATTTGGCAGTGCCTTGGGCAACTGACATCCGTGTCTGGTTCTACCGGTCTGACGTGCTAGATCGCTTAGGTATTGCCGTTCCAACAACTTGGGCTGAGTTCGCCCAGGCCTGCGATGCCGTCCACAAGGGTGACGCCGCGGTCTACGGCGTAGCTGACGGCGGCACCCCGCACTGGACGTTCCAGCAGGGTATTTCGTTTGGCGCCGGTATGTTTGACGCTAACGGTGATGCCGCTATCACCAGCCCCAAGGAACTAGAAGCCCTTGAATACATCGCCTCGATGGGTGAGGGCGGAACTGGCTGCATCAACCCAACCGCTACGACCATCTCCCAAGATGAAGCGATTGAAATGTTCAACCAGGGACAGGCCGCGTTTGTCCAGGACTCCCCGTCAATCGCTCCGCGTTTGTCAGAAGAGAGCCTGGAAGTGGTCAAGGTTCTGCCGCCGCCAGCTAACGCTGATGGACAGAAACTGGGTCTCTACTTTGTTAACGGCATCATGGGGTATCAATCAACCGATCATCCCGATGAAGTCATGAAGTTCATCTCCTTCTGGTCTGAGCACGGTCGTGACCTGTTCTTGGGTGGCGCGTCCGGTGTTTCGCCACGTAAGTCGATTGACTCCGATGCGATGTTCGATTCAGCTCCGCTGTACCGCGAATCAGTCAAGTTGTGGGGCGCTCCGGTTGGCCAGCCGCTGTTCGCTTTGGCGGCTAACGGCTCCGCCGCGTTGAACACAATTGACGGTGATTCGACCATGCAAGACCTGGAACGCACCCTGTTCTCAGGCGGCAACGTTGAGGAAGCGGCCGGGGTTGCCCAGACTAAGGTTCAGGGCTTCGTCGACGAAGGCAGATAATCAACAACGGCCAATTAGGCCATAACTAACAAGCGTCCGCTGTTGTTGAAGGACACCGCGGATCGCGTAGCCGAGGAGTCTAGGCCCGTGGCAAGAAACCACGGGCCTAGACTCACGGATCCGCCTATTACGGTCCATGGTTGATTCTTACGGTTCATAGTTAAGGAGGTGTCGTGGCTGAACAGGTGACAAGCGCGGACCGCCAAGCTGGACGGCCCGGTGGCCGTCAAGCGGGGGCGCCGGGCGGGCCTCAGACGGGACGCCAGTCAGGGAGCCAGGTGGGGCGCGGATCTGGGCGCCGGTCTGGGAGTGGGGTTGGGCGTCGGCCTGGGAGTGGGTTTGGGCGTCGGCCTGGGAGTGGGTCACGCAGCGCGGGCGACATGCAAACCCGGCGCGACCGTTGGCTGTCGATCAATCTGGCACTACCATCAATTCTGTTGCTCGGAGTGGCTCAGCTTTACCCGCTGTTTCAAGGCATTCTTTACTCTTTCCAGAAGGGCAAAACCACCCGTCCTTCACAAGCCTGGGTAGGGTTCGACAAATACGCCCAGCTATTCGCTGACCCAGACTTTTGGAAAGCTGTCCGGTTCTCAATTGTGTTCGCCATCGGCGGCGTTGTTTTGAGCTATCTGCTTGGCCTGGTCTTGGCGCTGCTCCTGGTGCGCGACATCCCGATGCGTGGTTTCCTGCGGGTCGGGTTCATTGTGCCTTGGGTAATCCCGCCGATTGTCGGTATGACGGCTTGGCGGTGGATGCTGCAAGATGAACGCGGGGCGGTGAACCAAGTCCTGAACTGGTTCGGTGTCGACACCATATTCTTCTTCAACGATCCGAAGTGGACGGCGGTCGCCGCGATCGTAGTCAAAGCTTGGCGATCGTTCCCCTTCATGTTGGTTTCGTTGATGGCCACACTCCAAGCCCTTGATCCGGTGCTTGATGAAGCGGCCGCGATCGACGGCGCTGGGCGGTGGAAAGGCTTCTGGCACATCACGTTCCCGCAAATCCTGCCGATGAGTTCAATTCTGTGGGTCTTGATGACAATTTGGTCAGTCAACGACTATGAGACGCCGTACCTCCTGACCAACAACTCAGCTAATGCCAGAAACTTGATGATTTTCTCGTTTGATGAGGCGATCTACCGTGATCTGGGGAAGGGGTCCGCGTCAGCCGTGGTGACATTGATTGTCTTGGGCATCTTGGCTTTCTTTATGCTCCGGTTGCAAAAGAAGGCGAGTGATCTGCAATGAAACGGCGTACAGGGAAACGTTTGAACGGTTGGGGTATCGCCGTACTGTTGCTGTTCGCGATGCTTCTAGTGAATATCCCGCTGATCTTGACAGCGATCAACTCATTCCGGCCGACGTCTGACATTTTGCATGGTTCGACGCTCTTTCCGGAGAACGTCTCGTTCGATAATTACCGTGTTGTGACCGAGGCGACTGACTATTGGCTTTGGTTCCGCAATTCGATTGTGATCGCTTTGATCACTACTGCGATCACGCTGGTGGCGGCCAGTTTTGCGGGCTATTCCATGTCCCGTTATCACACTAAAGTGAACTCGGTCTATTCAGCTACGTTGATGGTTTTCCAGCTCTTCCCAATAGTGCTATCGGTTATCGCGCTGTTCATCTTGTTCCGCAAGCTTGGATTGATGAATACGCCGGTGCCCGCTGTGGTGCTTTACGTGGTTATGTCGCTGCCTTTCTGCACCTGGATATCGAAAGGCTTTTTCGACTCAATTCCACGCGAACTGGAGGAGGCAGCGCGAATCGACGGGGCGTCATCGTTCCAGGCTATGGTGCGGATCGTGGTACCGCTGGCGGGACCCGGGGCGGCGGCTGTGGCGATTTTCGCGTTTCTGCAGTCATATAACGAGTACATGGTTGCTTCGGCTTTCCTGCAGAAGCCGTCAGCTCGGACGATCCCGATTGGTCTGCGTGAGTTCATTCAGCAGTACCACACTGACTGGGGCCAGATGCTGGCGGCCTCAACTTTGGCGGCCCTGCCGCCGCTGATCATGTTCCTGCTGGTACAAAAGTGGATGATCCGCGGCATGGCGGCTGGTGCGGTCAAAGGTTAGCTGGACTCCCCAAACAGATAGCTTGACGTCAAGGCAAACGCAAACTAATTCCTCCGGGGAGTTAATTTGCGCCCGGCCAATGTGGTCTAAGGGTTATCCGGGCTCCCCAAACAGATAGCTTGACGTCAAGGCAAACGCAAACTAATTCCTCCGGGGAGTTAATTTGCGCGATCCCTGGGCGCCCTTGGCGCTGTCGGCATCGGCAGCGTGGGCCGACCCCTCAGCGCCAGCTAGGCGAGATTCCGTCAAGGGATTATTGGTGCACGTTTAGGGATTCCGGCAGTGGGAAACCCAGAACCGGCGACGAATTGGTATTATGGAAACGCTTCCAGTGAGTTCCAAAGAAAGGCGCATGATGGCTCTGAGCTACTTTGATGACGCGGCCCGCGAGTACGTCATCACAACAGCCCGGACGCCGGCCGCCTGGATCAACTACTTAGGCAGTGAAGAGTTCTTCTCGCTGATCTCGCACCGGGGCGGAGGTTACAGCTTCTTCAAAGACGCCAAACTACGGCGCTTGACGCGTTTCCGCTACAACCAAATCGGTGGTGACGATGCGGGCCGTCGGCTCTACGTCCATGATTCTGGCCAGGTCTGGTCGGCTCCGGCCAGCCTGGACCTAGACCACTTTGAGGCCCGCCACGGTCTTGGCTACTCCCGCTACGTCAGCCAGAAGGTCGGCCTTGAAGTCCGCCAGTTGTTCTTTGTGCCGCTCGGAGCCGCCGCCGAGGTGGAACAGGTCACCCTGACCAACCTGTCAGACCAGGTCAAACACCTGACGGTGTTTTCCTATCGCGAGTTCTGCCTGTGGGACGCCTGGGATGATCAGACAAACTTCCAGCGCAACTATTCAACTGGTGAAGTTGAAGTCGACGGCCAGGTGATCTACCACATCACCGAATATCGTGAGCGGCGCAACCACTACGCCTTCTTCAGTGCCAGCCATCCACTGTCCGGCTTCGATACCGACCGTGACCAGTTCCTAGGCCAATGGAACAGCCTGGACCAAGCCCAAGTTCCGGCCGCCGGGAAAGCCAGCGACTCGGTCGCTTCAGGTTGGCGGCCGATCGGCTCCCACGCCATTGAAATCACCCTAGAACCCGGCCAGAGCCAGGAACTGACCTTCATCTTGGGCTACGCCGAATGCGCACCCGAAGACAAGTGGGGACCAGACGGCAAAGTCAACAAGGCGCCAGCCCAGGCTTTGTTGTCCCGCTTCGCCACAACAAGCCAGGTTCAGGCGGCTTGGCAGGAACTGAAAGACTATTGGGCTGAGGCGCTGGCCGGCTTCCAGGTCAGCAGCGATGACCCAGTCCTGAGCCGGATGGTTAACACTTGGAACGCCTACCAGTGCATGGTGACGTTCAACCTGTCGCGTTCAGCCTCCTACTTCGAATCTGGTATTGGCCGGGGCATGGGGTTCCGTGATTCGAACCAGGACCTGGTTGGCGTGGCACACATTGTGCCGTCCCGGGTGCGTCAGCGTCTGTTAGATCTGGCTGGCACCCAGTTCGCCGATGGTAGCGCCTATCACCAATATCAGCCATTGACACGGCAAGGTAACCATGAATTGGGCAGCGGTTTCAATGATGATCCGCTCTGGCTGATTTACGGTGCGGCCACCTATCTCCGGGAAACCGGTGACTGGGCCGTGCTTGATGAGACGGTTGACTTCGCCTTGCCGCCCGGCGGTCAAGCCGTCCCATCAGATGGCGCAGCCGCTAGCCAACCAGCCACTCAGCCTAAGGGCGGGCCCACCATGATGGATCATTTGTGGGCCTCACACCGCCACGTCCTGAACAACCTGGGGCCACACGGCCTGCCGCTGATCGGCCGGGCTGACTGGAATGACTGCCTCAACCTGAATTGCTTCTCTGACCAGCCAGGTGAATCGTTCCAGACAACGGCCAACCGGGTCGGCCGGGTGGCGGAGTCAGTTTTTATTGCAGGGTTGTATTGCGCTGTGGCGCCTGATCTGGCTGAAATCGCCCGGCATCGCGGACAGGATAGCCAGGCGCAAGAAATCTTGACGGCAGCGGCAGCGATACGCCAAGCGGTCGAACAACACGGCTGGGATGGCGCCTGGTTCCGGCGGGCCTATGACGCGGCAGGTAACCCGGTTGGATCATCCAGCAACGCTGAAGGACAGATATACATCGAGCCGCAAGGCATCTGTGTCATGGGGGGTATAGACGGACCGGACGCCGACTACTCCCACAAGGCACTGGAATCGGTGGCTGAACGTCTAGCTGGGCCGGATGGGATCGTCCTGTTGGACCCACCATATTCGCGCTACCACCTTGAACTGGGTGAGATTTCGTCATATCCGCCGGGCTATAAGGAAAACGGTGCCGTCTTCTGCCACAACAACCCGTGGATCATTATCGCGGAGACAATGGCTGGTGACCCCGCCCGGGCTCTTGACTATTACCGGCGGATCACCCCGGCCTACCGCGAGGATCCGGCGGTTTACCGGGCCGAACCTTACGTTTACGCCCAAATGATCTCCGGTCCTGCCGCCCCACGCCAAGGTGAAGCTAAGAACTCTTGGCTGACAGGTACCGCGGCCTGGGTGTACAAGGCTGTGACACAACATCTGCTGGGCGTCAGGCCGGGCTTTGACGGCCTGATCGTGGATCCTAAAGTGCCAGCCGAATTTGGTGATTTCCAAGTGGTGCGCCACTTCCGTGGCGCGACCTACCAGATTTCGGTGCGAAATCCGGGCGGCCCGGGGCGCCTGGCCGTTGATGGCAATCCGCTGGACGGGAATACCGTTCCACCGGCCGCGCCGGGCAGTACGGTCAAAGTCACTTGGGTTGGGCAGCCGTCCGCAATACCAGACAGCCAATCCGCCGATACGGTGGTCCGGGACGGGCTAGACCCATGACCCGGGCCGGATTGACCGGCTCTGGCGGGTTGTGAAAGACCGTCGGGGCGCGCCAGGGTACGTTAGGCCCCGGCGAGCGCCGACGGTCTTTCACAACCCGCCAGAGCCGGTCAATCCGGCCCGGGTCATGGGTCTAGCCCGTCCCGGACCACCGTATCGGCGGATTGGCTGTCTGGTATTGCGGACGGCTGCCCAAC
>JAIRYJ010000025.1 GCA_031267825.1 Bifidobacteriaceae bacterium | reverse complement strand
GTGGCGCCGTCCCGCATCCATTGGTAAGCCCTGGTCGCGTCAGATGGTGTCACTCCGCTAACCACAGCGGTCAGGGTTTGATCGGTTCGCGCTGTACCGCTGATCGTGACCGTCGAAATAGCTGAATTACCGGGTGTGACAATTATGGAGCTGGCTGTGGGGGAGGCGTCATAGTAACCGGCCCGCTGTATTGTGACCCTGGGCCGGAGGGTCTTGCCGGCGTCATTGGCTGTTGGTGTGTAAGACGATCCGGTGGCACCAGACACAGCGGTGCCGCCAACTAGCCACTGCCAGGCGTAAGCATCCGGGGTTGGTGAGGCGCTAGCTGTCGCCGCGCAGGCCACCCCAACTTGTGGTGCCGAGCAGAAACTCAGTGAACTGTTTGAGAAATCGGCTTGGTAGACCCACCTTTGACTAGATGTCTTGGTTGCGTTGGCGTAGCCGACATGGGAGACAGTCACCTTAAGCGAGATGCTGGTACCAGTGTCGGCTGATGTCAGGGTATAGGTCTGGGCGGTCGCCCCAGTGATATCAACCCCATCACGCAGCCATTGGTAAGCCGGGGAAGTACCCGTAGGAGTGACGACATTGAGTGAACCAGTTAGCGTCTGATCGGTCTTGAATGTGCCACTAATGGTCACCGTGGCGGCGTTGATTGTCCCTAAAGCGATCTGCAGGTCGCCCGATTCCCGGGTCGTGTCGTTGTAGCCGGCTCGCCGCATTGTGACCTTTGCTT
The DNA here is from genome assembly GCA_031267825.1 of Bifidobacteriaceae bacterium. Classification (GTDB taxonomy): domain Bacteria; phylum Actinomycetota; class Actinomycetes; order Actinomycetales; family WQXJ01; genus JAIRTF01. Next base: position 4,663 of record JAIRYJ010000025.1, on the reverse strand, counting down.
TCAAGGTTTTGCCGTAATCCGCCGGGATGGGCGTGTAGGAATCTCCAGTCGCACCAGGTACAACGGTGCCACCAACTAGCCACTGCCAGGTGTAAGTCTCCGCCGCTGGCGAGGCGCTGGCTATAGCGTTACAGGCCCATCCGACCTGCGGTGAGCCGCAAGCACCGAATGATGTGCCTGTAAAGGAAGCGGCGGTAACGGTCCGGGCGGCGGATTCCTTGACCCCATTGGCGTAGCCGGAGAGAGTAGCGGTGACTCTAATCTTGATGTTCTTGCCAACATCGGCCGCGACCACAACATAGGAATCACTGGTGGCGCCGCTGATCGCGACACCGTCGCGGAGCCACTGGTAAGCCAAGGAGGCGCCAGATGGCGTCACTCCGCTAACCACAGCGGTCAGGGTTTGATCGGTTCGCGCTGTACCGCTGATCGTGACCGTGCCAATGGCACAGGTCGGAGGCTGGACCGGTTGGCTGGCTGTGGCCTGGCCTGTCGCCGTGGTGTAACCGGCCTTGACAAAGGTTGCCTCCACTTTGAGGGTCTTATTGAGATCGGCCGTCACAGGAGTGTAAGTGGAGCCGGTCGCACCAACGATCGGGACATCATTGACATACCACTGGTAGGTGGTTGAATCCGGCGCGGGGCTGGTACTGGTGGTGGCGGTACAAACTTGACCAGTTTGCGGAGCACTGCAAATCGACACCGTCGTATTAGAGAATGAGCCTGCCGCGACGGTGAAGCCGCCAGACCGTGCGACAGCTGGAGCGAATCCCGCCTTAGTGGCGGTTGCTTCCAACACCACCCGGTGGCCGACGTCTTCTGGCTGGAAATAGTAAGTCGCCGCTGTGGCCCCAGTGATCGGTTGGCCGTCGCGCAGCCACTGATAAGAGACGGCCGCGTCAGATGGATCAAGCACCCAGGTTGAACTGTTGACTGAAGCGGATCCGCCGACCCACGACCAGCCTGAAATATTAAAGCTGAGGGAGACCTGAGAAGCATTAAAAACGTGGACGTTGTACTCCAATACGCCAACATAACCGGTGATGTTGGAGATCCTGATTGTGTAGACGTCGGTTGAATCACCGGACGGCTGCCTCAACGCGTTCGCCGGTAGCTGGAACATGATGGCCGACCGGTCGCCGTAACCGCCACCGTTAACAGCCTCCTGGCCCGTAATGGTGGCTAGGCCAAGATTGGCACCGTTCCTGGAAACCTGCACACTGGCGGAGGCGAAACCGATTGAACTGGAGCCGGTCGCCACCGACCAGACCATCGCCTGACCAGTACTCGGATTGTTAGCGACCATCTGATAGGGGAAGTACCCAGCTGAAGGCCAAGTCACAAACTGTGGGCTGGCCCAGGTACCGGTCTGTGTAATGGTGAAGGCGGCGTCACCTTCTGACGGGTTCCAAGAGGTGCCGTTGCAGCCTGTGCCGGAGCAACTACCCGTCGGTGACAACACCACAATCGCGTTAGCGCCGGTGTAGTTGGAGTTGGAGCCCACAACCGAGCCGGCCCCAACCTCTGACTGCCCAGGTGACAACAGCCAGCGGCGGTGGCCAACATGTTCACGGTTGTTGTCGCCGAAGTCGTCTATTTGGCTCCTAACCGCGTTGGCGCCAGTGTTGCCCAGAGAAAGGTTCGACTTGTTCGCGACGTGGGCGCCGTTGTTAGTCCAGCAAGCCCAGTTGGTTGGCGGAGTATGGGAGAGCGAACCGTTAGCGATCATCATGAGGGCTGTCTTGCGGGCCACCGATGAGGCCGCGGTGTCCTCTGTGACCGGGTTTAAGCCCGCCATGCGGCGGTAAAAGTTAATCGCTGTGATGGTGGCTGCCTGGGCTTCAGGGTTGATCGCACCAATATCGCAACCAGCTATTGAACCGTTCCAAGCGACTTGCTGGTTCAGGGCCGACACCAGGATGGAGCCATAGGCCAGGTCGACGGCGTTCTTGTCGTTAGTGTTGATTGGGTTGACGTTCAACGGCACGGCCAGCGGAGTTGAACGTTTACCGGTTTGTCCTAAGTCAGGCCCGTCCGGATCATCGGGTTGTGGCAGCTTGACGGTTGTTTCAGAAATCCAGGCACCGTCCGGATCTGGTTCCGGTTCACCGGGTATCAGATTATCCGTCTGCCCAGCCCCGCCCGGGGCGGCCGTCAAACCGGACCTAACGGCCGGGCTGGTCGCCACAACTGATGGCGGGATCCGGACGGCGGCATCGTCCGCAAAGCCGGTAGCGCTGACAGACGGACTGGCGGCGGCGGTTGTTCCCGGCACCAAAGCTACGGCGGGCGCAACTAACAAATAGGTAATCGTTTTCCAAACCCGGCTCGGCATCGCATTTCCTCGTTCGTTGGTAGACACAATCGGCAGTGGCCCGGCCGCACCTTTGAAAGAGCCAGGCGGGTGATACCAGTCGAATATTCTCAAATGATTACTGGATGTCCGGCCGCAATAGTCCTGTTTTGGCTCTGATAAACGAGCTGTTAGGACCGCATTCGCCGGTTAGTTAAGTCTTGTCTGGTGGCAGCGTGCGCCAGAATTGGAAAACACTCAAACCGAACCGGTTCAGCAGGTGGCGCAGGGTCGGTAATGACAGACCAACCACGCCATGATGATCGCCGTCAATTCCTTCAATGAATGGTCCGCCCAAACCATCAATTGTAAAAGCGCCAGCCACGTGCAGAGGTTCCCCGGTGGCGACATAGGCGGCGATTTCCGCTTCGTTCATCGGGCCAAACCGGACCAGTGTGGACGATGCCGTCCCAAGACTTTCACGCCGCCCCAGATTCCCGGCCCCACGGCCGGTTGTTCCTTTAGGGTTGTCCGGCCTTGGCCCAATCAGCCAATGCCCGGTGTGCAGCAGACCGGTCCGTCCGGCTTGTTGACGGATACGGCGGGCGGCATCCTCCGCGTCGCGTGGCTTGCCTAATACCTCACCATCGAGTTCGAGCATCGAATCGCAACCCAAGATGAAATCCTCCGCTGCGATCGTCGGATCGGCCGCCACAGCTTCGGCTTTGGCCCGGGCCAGAACCGTCACCTGGGCGGCTGGAAGCAGACCAGGTTCGCGGGCGAGGGCGGCCGCCAAGATGGCGGCCTCATCAACGGGCGCCAGCCGAACAATCGGATCAATCCCGGCGGCCTGAAGGGTTGCCAGCCGAGCGGGTGAGGCGGAAGCCAGGACCAGCCGCATCGGATTCAGCCTGTGTAAGGCTTGATTCCTGTAACGGTGGCGCTCATTTCACGGCCGGATGGGGTCAGATAGGTGCGGGTTTGGCCGATTTGAGCACCTGTCAGAGCCAACCCGAGCGGAGATTTCTCAGAGTAAACCGGCAGGTCAGAGGTGACGGCGAGTTCACGTGAGCCGAGCAGGAAAGTCTGTTCTTGGCCGTTGATTTGAGCTGTCACAACTGTTCCAGGTTGAACCGCGGACAGATCGGATGGTGCTTCACCGACTTGGGCGGTTTTCAGCAGCGTCTTGAGCATGGCGATCCGTCCGTTCATTTTGCCTTGCTCTTCGCGGGCGGCATGGTAACCGCCGTTCTCTTTCAGATCACCTTCAGAGCGGGCTGCCGCTATGCGTTTGACCACTTCGGCCATGCCCTCGCCTTGGAGGTAGTCAAGCTCTGCTTTGAGCCGGTCGTAGGCCTCCTGGGATAGCCAAGTTGTCTCTGTCATATGTCACTTCCTTCAAACGGTTGCCGTGTCTTAGGGCAGGTCGCCCAACAAGCAGGACACCCAGGAGACCGCTGTAGAGCGGTCTCCTGGGAGGGTGTTGGATAACACCCTTCGCGGCCCAAGTTTCCGCCTGTCAGCGCATCGCGCTGACAGGCGGAAACGCGGGAAACCAGCATAGTTTTGCGTCCTAGGAGACTGTTGTCCGACAGTCTCCTAGGTGTCGCACGCGGTCACGCCAGCGCGTGACCAGCGAAGACGCGGCAGGCCAGCATGGTGCTGTGCCTAGGTCCGTGCGAAACCACGGACCTAGTGTAGACCGTGGTGTGGTCTGGCGGCTGAACAGGCAATCCGGTTGGGTTGGGGCCGACTGGGAGGCATGTCCGTTGGGCTGGATTTAATCGGGTCGGTGGTCCGTTGACGTCCCGCCAGGGCGTCAGCTAGTCTGACAAGTGAGCCGCAATGGTTACGTTAGCATTTGGCTCATCCAGGGCTTATTGCAAGTGCTGGGTAGGAAGTGCATAGCTAATAGGGATGCTGTGTGGTTACGTTGCCATGCGGCTCACAGACAGTAGTCCATGAGGGGTCGCCACCTTGTCTGGTCAACGGTGGAGGCCAAGGAACCAACTACACAACGCAGGCCGGGCCCTGCGGGCGGCAGCCGTAGATGGCTGGTGTCCCGGTCAGTGAGGTATCGGGTGCCCGGCAAACCAACCGGAAGAAAGGTATTGCAATGACCACCCTCCCTCCTAAGACAGTTCGCCAAGTGAGGCGAACTAGAACCGTCGGGCTGTTAGCGGCCTTGGCCACAGCCGGAGCTGGTTGCCTGCTGGCGATCGCTCCGTCTGGGGCTGGTGCGGCCGACGCCTATCCAGATGCGCTGGCATCGATTGATGTCAGTGATCCTTACGTGCTGGCGGATGAGGCGTCAGGCGCGTACTACTTATATGACATTGGTGATGATCCGGCTAACCCAACGGTGACGGT
>JAIRYJ010000015.1 GCA_031267825.1 Bifidobacteriaceae bacterium | reverse complement strand
TGGCGTTACGACAGCCCCGGGGAACTCGCGCTGCTTGGCGAGTTGTGGAAGCTGGTGTCCCTCAGGTTGAACTTCTTCACCCCGACGAAGAAACCGGTCCGTTACGACACCACCGGTTCCGGCTCACCGCAGCGCCGTGTCGAGGAATAATCCCACGTCAGCAGCAATAAATATAGCGATCACCCAGAGCGCGGCCCGCTCCAGTCGAGACAGCCTCGACTCATGACTCGCGAGAGTCACCTGGTCACGCGAGTCATGCCGGAGAGCGTCGGATACTTTGCTGTCAAGCGCGGCCAAGGCGGTATCGATCGCCGCTAGACGGCGGCCGACTTCCCCCATCGTGATGTCATCATCCATCAGTCAGCCTCATCTGAGGCTAGGTGGCGTGGCCCGCCAGTGGCTGGCGTGGCCCGGCCGACCAGGGCGACTGCCTTAAGAAACGCCGCAAGAGCGGCCAAGCCGGCCGTCACTAGGACCGTCTGCCAGGTCAAGCCGGGCAGGCCTGCCAGGTTAGCCCCACCCAACGCCAGGATAGTTTCGGCGGCCGTAGCGACGGTCCGCTCCAGCGCGTCCTTCCACCAAGCGGCGCTCATCACAGGCCGTCCACAAAAGTCGCCGGGACGGCCCTGGTATCCACATGGTTGACGCGGGCGGAATGCCTGCCGTAGCCGATACCCCGGGCGCCGCAAGCCTTAGCTTCGGCGATTGTCAACCTGCCGGTCATGTCCGCTGCCGTACCATACATGTGTTGTGAGGCGGACGCTCCACCGACAGCCCGGTTATGGCCAGGGCAGCGGTAGGCGGAGAGTAAGACTAAACCTTTCGGATAATACTTAGCCCTAATCGTTTGCACTAAGACAATTAGCGCGGGCGTGACTCTGATGCCTTGGCAGTCCCTATATTTCCCGCCGCATCTACATTGAAACTCTTGGAGCCTAAAGTTGGCGGCGACCCGCCAACCGTTGGCTGACAGTTCCGTGACAGCGGCTGATGTTAGCGGACCCCAGATGCCATCTACGGCGACGCCCACGACCGCTTGGAGCGTTTTAACATTTTGGGTGCGTCCGGTGGTGGTTGAGCCGCCCCGGAATCCGGCCGCCGCCAGTAGGTTGTCTTGTTGCCTTATTGTATGTTGCATGATTGCTCCTTAGGCAGGTGGGTCGAGATAGTTGTGAGTATAGGTCGCGATCCATGAAACCTGGAACGGCGTAGGTGTTGGGCCGGTCCACATGGCGCGAATGTTGAATCCCTCCCGGCCGCTAGTGGAGGATCCTTTAATATAGCATTGCGCGTACCTAGGATCGAGGTTAATGTCTTGCGTATACGCCGAGACGACTATGTGTGGCGTGATGGGAAGCCGCCCTCCAAAAGCCACCCAAATATTGTAAGGCTCGTTGCTGTTCACCACGGGAATATCCGCTGTACCGTAGAGGATCTTGGTCTCGGTTTGGATGAGTTGAGCGGCGCCTTTTGAGGTAAGTGAGCCCGGCCCTGTGTATATTTCGATACGCGGCGGGCTAGAATCGGTCCGCAAGACTACTAGCGGCCGGGCGGTTGACGGTTTCGCTTGACTTACTAGCGTCGAAATTTCAGCGGCGGTTGCCGGGAAAACGGTTTGATTCAGCAGGGTTTGGGCGTCGTCCCCTAATAGCGGATCGCCGTCAAGAAAGTATTTATACATTAGGTCCAACCTTCAACATAGTGGGTGATAATCCATTCGTCAGGGGTGATCGAATGCTCAATACCGGTGGTCCGCAGTTCGTAATATCGGCCGTTTTGGGTTACCCGCAGCAGCCAGTTTAGGTCAGCGGTTATAAGATCTGTGTTTGCGACAGCGTCGAAACGGATAGTTGACGGGCGCAGCAACAAACTAGCCGTCTTCCTGAGTATCTCCCAGGCCAGTCCAGTCATAGTCTCCGCTAACCGGGCTTCACTATCGGCGTAAAGGCCAGTGTCTAATGAAGCCTTGCGGGTACCTAAAGCCGCCGAATTTGTTTCGGCGGACAGCGTGTAGTCGTCGGCCTCCCAGGCGCCTTCATCGTTGCGTTTCCTGGCATGGTTAGTAATCTCCAGGACGGTGGTTAGCCCGCCAGTACCGTACCCGATTGTTAGCTCTTCACATTGGTTTTCGTCGAGGCTGCCTACGCCGCTATTACCCCAGTCAGGCATACTGGGATTTAGGCGCGAATCGACGGGTATACCGAACTGGATATCCCCCCAGGTATCAATCCACCAAGTTCCGCCCACGCTGTTACAAGCCAAATCTAGGTGGTTAGCGAGCGAAGACTCGTAAACCGTGTCGCACAGCAAAGTCACGGTCTCAGCTGGGTCAGGTTCAACCCAGATAATATCTGTGGGTGAGGACGCCCGCAGGCGCCTAATCCGCTCATAAATTGTTTCAGCCAGGTTGGTGGGGTGAGCGGCCCCATAGCGGGTGATACCCTGCAAGACAGCGACGTTATCAGCGGCGGTGATCGTTATAAAGTCATAGCCGCGTGAAGATACCAAGTCGGCGTCGGTTATTTTGCCGGTAAAGATCGGAACCCAGCCCCCAGCGTTATAATCCCCTATATGGATAGAGATAACCCGACCTGGGCGGGCAGCCAGAAGATTAAAAGTTCCCCCTTTTAGCCGGGTAGTGATAGTCGCTTCACCGATATCGGGGGAGCGGGCGGCGGGGTTCTCTAAACGTCCACGCCGGATACTAATGGAAGTAGCGTCAGGCGTTAGATCAATCGTCTGGAACGCCTGGCCCAGTCTCGAGTCGGGCCCCATAGGTGTGACCCCGAGAATGAAGCTTTTGTCAAAGTCTGGGTAAAACAGTGTGAACTGGAGGTCTAGATCGAGGGATGGGTATCTCACAGTATGCGGCCGCCTCTCCGCTGATAGTTAGCGATCTGTTGGGCGAGCCAACGCCCGAAGTCTCCGTCCGTCGCGCGAGCGTTCACGGTGACGTTGATGGGCGCTGTGGCGGGCCCTGATGCGGGCGCCGCGGCCGGAGCGATAGCGGGGAGTAGTGACGTGCTGACTGTTTGGCTGACGGCCGCTAGCGGGCCGCGTAGGGCGCGCAGACCGTCCTTAAGGCCGTCCGCTAGGCCTTCCATGATCCAATGCCCGGCGGGTACTAGTAGACGCAGGTCATGAGCTTTGGGGCCTTTGTGGTCAGCAATCCACTGGCCGATACCAGTCACCCAATCTACAACTTTAGTCCAGGCCGCTTTCAAACCGTTGAGGAAGCCGTCGATAATTTGTTTACCGGCGTTCTTAAGCAGGTCGCCAAGATTTCCCAGGCCGTCTTTAATTCTTTGCGGGATGGATTTTACCCAGTCAAGCATGGCTTGGAACTTTTCAGCGGCGGCGTCTTTTACGCCCGCGAACCATCCACCGATCTTGCCGGGTATTTCACCCAGCTTAGACAGGAAGCCAACCGCTTTGGTAGGGATTGATTGGAAGAACGATAGGACTGCGTTCCAAGCGGTCTTTATCCCACTAGATACGGTGTCCCACAGGCCGTTAAAGAACCCGATAATCGACTCCCAGTTCGTCACAATCAAACCTAAGGGCGTGAACTCGAACAATTTCTTGATGAAGTTCCAAACGGTTGAGAATATCGCTTTGATTCTGTCCCATAGGCCGCTAAAGAACCCGGTGATGGCTCCCCAATTGTTGATAACCAAACCTAAAGGCGTGAACTTGAATAACGTTTTGATAAAGTCCCAAGCGGAGTTAAAGAACCCGAGTATCTTATCCCAGGCCGCCTTGAAGAAGCCAACAACCGCTTCCCACGCGGCTGTTAGCGCCTTAGCGAACGCGGCCCAGGCTTTTTCCCCAGCCTCAGTCTTAGTGAAGAATAGGACCAGGGCCCCAATTAGGGCGACGACAGCGGTTACGATCAGCATCACTGGGTTAGCTAGCTGCACTAAGTTGAAGGCTTTCTGGGCGACGGTCGCGGCGATGGTCGCGACCCGCTGCGCGATCAGGACCGCTTTTTGAGCGACCCAGGCGGCGGCCGATCTAGCGGCCGCCAGCGTGTTAGCGGCTACGGCTTTAGTGAACGAGCCGACCGCTATAGCGGCCGTCTTGATGCCGGACGCCACGCCAATAGCGACGGTCTTGGCGAAGGATGCGGTAGCTGAAGCGGCTGTCCTTATCGCGTTACCGGCGGCCAGTACGCCAGTTTTGATACCGGACGCCATGCGGCCAGCGGTGAACGTTGCCTTCTTAAGGCCTTGAGCGAACGAACCGATCGGGGCACCTTGTAATCCGGCGCTGAACATACTGATAGCGCCGTCGGCCGTTTCGATCCCGGTTTTGACGGCGCTAATGGCGGTCTTAACACCGGAGATAGCGCTTTTGACTACGGTAATGGTGGCGGTGATGGTTTTCCAGCCGAGGAACGCCGCTAGGACAGCCTTTATCAGGCTGGGATGTTCAGCTAGCCAAGGGATTATTCCTGACAGTGCCGAGCCGACGCCTTGGATAACGCTCAGGACGGTAGCTCCGACTTTTTGGATGGTCGGCCCGAATTTATCCCAAAGGGCCGCCACAGCGGGCAGTAGCTTGTCTTTCAACCAGCGGGCGGCGGCGACTATCGCCGGAACCAGATGGTCCTTCAACCAGGCGGCCATGTTTTTGATAACAGGTAATGCGGTTTCGCCTGCCCGTTTCAAGATAGGCCCAATCCAGTCAGCGAATTTCCTGACCGCAGGCATGACTTTAGTGTTGAGGATATTTTGAGCGGTCTCAAGGGCCGGGTCGAGCCGGTCAGATAGCCAACCGGCGGCTGTTGAAATAGCGGGCAGCAGATGCGTGCCGAGGGTGGCTTTAGCGTCTTCCCATTTGGCGGATAGCCGCTGCTGGGCGATCGCCACATTTTCGGTTGATTTAGCGAAATACCCCTGAGCGGCGCTGGTTTGCTCAGCGATCAACGCCAAGGTGGCGGCTTGGGACGCTTCAGCCGATATTTGACCAGCCACTTTCTCGAAACCAAGTTCTGCCGCTTTAGCGTCAATCGTGGCCTGCTTCAGGGCGACGCCGTACTTTTCGATAGGGTCACGCTCACCCTTCAACGCGGACGATAAGGCTCCGACCGCGTCAGCGGTAGTGGTGCCGAACATGGCGGCCATATCGCCGCCAAGCTTTATTAGGTCGTTTGTTTTCGCTCCCAGCAGATCTATTGATAGACCGCCGTTGCGTAGCTGCGCGCCCATCACAGTGGCTAGACGAGAATATTCGGACCGTGATAGGCCAAGGTCTTTAGCGGCGGATTTAGCCCACGCATGGACCTGAGCGGCGTTTGTTTGGAATACGCCGTCAACGCCACCCATAGCGGATTGGAGTTCAGCGGCCGCGTCAACGGCTTTCTTGGCGAATAGGCCGACAGACGCGGCTATACTGGCGGCCGCTAAGGCGGCGGTTTTAGCGAGTTTCGTGAAGCCGGTTTTCATGCGTGAAAACGCTCCACCGTCTGATAAACCAGACATTGACCGCGAAAACGGTTTGGTGTCCGCCAAGACTGAGACAGTGATCGACTGTTTCGACGCCATTATGGATGGTTACTTTCTGGGATGTTTTCGGGCTTTAGACGCATAATAGAACGCGGCTAGCTCTTCAGTGGTGAGCCGCCAAAATATCGCCGGGTCTAGGCCGGTATCTAGAGAGAACGCGGCCGCCTGATAGAGGCGGGCGCTAGGCGCTAACGTGGGGGCTCCTGACGGTCTGGCAGTGTAGGGTAAAGCGGCGGCTCCGCGTATGTGTAGACGGGCATAGGCAGTTCGTCGGCGTCATGCTCGCTGTTGGCGGCGGCTTCCACTTCTGATTTGGTTTGTGGTTCAGCTTCTGCCGTTGCGGACGGGAACATTTCGCGGGTGGCCTGTTCCATGGATACTCGACCCGCGTCAGCGAAATTGAACCCCGGGAAGCCGTTCCGGCGCTTGAATACCATGTAAAGCGCGGCGAATCCGGCGCCGAGAGGCTGACCTGGTCCGCCTATTTCGGTGATGGGCTGGCCGGATAATTTTTCGATCTGACCTATTTCGCCGAGCGTTAGCTGGCTCATGTCGAAGTCTTTTAGGTCTTGGAAGTCTTGCATTCTTGGGTCCTTCATTTGAGGTTTGTCTGTTTCAACAAGTTGTCGAGTTCTTGCTCTAGCAGGTTGATCGCTTGGCCGCGTTTACCAGCTAGCGCGTCGATCAGGAACGGGTTAGGCCGGATATGACGGGCAGGCCAGCCATAGTGGATCGGCCCGGCATATGGTAGCTGGGCTGCGCCGGCCCTGACGGTCGCTTTAGTAGCGGCCGCGCCAGGCCTGATGGATGCCGCGAGTTTGCCTGATCTGATGGGGGCGAGCGGCCGGGCGGCGCCTGCCACCAATCCGCCGATGGATCGCATTAGGCGGCGGAGGTCTTGGGCGGCGACGCCGGCTTTACGGACCGCGCCGATGGTTCGGCGTAGCCCGTATACTCGGAATTTGCTTGGCCCGTCAGACCAGGCGATATCAGCGGGCATTGTCTACCCTAGTCGCTGGAGCCGTTGTCTCTGGTCACCTCGCCAGGCAGTTGCCCGTCCGCGTGGCACACCAGGAACTGGGTTTCGGCCGTATAACCAGGCCCGTCAATGATGGCTTCTCCACCTAGGGATGGCTTGTTGGTTGGTACTTTTAGGTAGCCGATAAAATGCGGCTGGGCGGCCGACGGTTGAGAATTGCCGTGCGGCGCGTAACTGAACGCAGCGACCGTGCCTGGGTTATCCCAAACCCAGGACCAGAACGCCGCCGCATCTGTTGATTGGATATAGCCGACGGTGATAGAGGGCTGGGATAGGCCGCCTTTTTTGGCGTCAGCGAAAGTTAGTAGGTCACTGTCGGCATCCTCGTGTGCGAGGATCGCGGAAGTTACTTCCGCTTCTAAGTCGGTGTTCGGGCCGATATGTAGATATAGGGCGGCGCCTTTGATTCGTGTAACCATGGGTTTATTTCTCTCTTTATAGGTGTATTTCAGTTGCTATTTCGATGGAGGCGGCAAGATGTGGCGCACCGCCAATTATGAGCATCTCAGGTTGGCGGACACGGAACCCCCACCAGTCTGACTGGTTAGCCAACGCCGCAAGGACAGTTAGCAAGGTCTCCTCAAGGCCGGCTGTCGCGGCGGCGTTGGGGGTTTTGGGTTCCACTATCACGATGGCGAGACGCTGGATCAGGCAGCGCCGCGCGTCGGACGGCTCAAGATACGGCTCTCCAGGCTCTAGGAACCCGCAAGGCGGCGCCAGAGATTCTGGGACGTACGGGTTGACCGTCAGCCCCGCCTGGGCTGTCAGGTAGGCCGCCAGGGCTTCCCTAGCGGTCTCTAAGGCGCCGCTCATAGTCCGAGCACTAGGTGACGGCCGAGCATCGGATATACCGGGCTGAGTGGGTCGCGAGCCAGGCGGAGTTCAGCCATGACGCCGTCAGGCCCCAGTTGGGTGCCTGACGCGCCAGCCCGCCGGTGGTACAGTTCGTTGCCGACTTCCACTACGCAGCGGGCTCGGACGTAGTCAGGTAGCGGCTTCTCGGGGTCGATCAGCCTAGCGGTGTCAGCCACCCCATTTACGAGGGCGCTCGCTTGGTCGAAACACTCTGTAATAAACGGAGTAATGGCTGTGGCGTCACCGGTGATATAGAGGGCGAGCCTGGCGGCCCGCTGCTGGTCGCCCATAATCACTCCCCTGGAACTGGCCCGACAGGGATAATTCCGGCTGGATATTCGGCCGCGAACGCGGCGTAGTGGTAGACGCTGAAGTTTGACGTTAGGGTCGAGATATCTTGATCTGATAGTGAAACCACCGGTGACGTGTATTGCAGGAGAGCTTGGCGAGAAACGAACACCGGGTAATCGCCGGTTAGTTTCGAGTCATATATAAGCTCAACGCCGAGGATGTTACCGGTACGAGATTTAGCGTCCAATGTGCCTAAAGTCTTTTCTTGGTCTTGGGACCGTGGCAGCACCAGCGACTCGGACTCAATTATCGCGTTGGCGAGTTCTTTGAACACTTTTCCGCTGACAATGATCGAGTCCAGTGTTAGCCCGATTTCCTCAAGCTTCTCGGACGCGTTGACGATCAAACCGGTCCAGGTTTTCCAGTCGCTGATCGAATCGACAGTCAGTGTGTTCCCGGCGGTGGCCTGGGCGGCGACTTGAGCCTCGAAGAACGCGCGGAACGCGGCAATCTTTTGACGGCGGGCTTCGATAGCTAAAGCCCGTAGCGTGGTATCAAGCACCGAGATGGGGGCTCGCTCGATAGTGGTCCGAGATAGCCAGCCGCCGCCGCCGTAGGTTTCCACCGGCGCGGATTTGAGTTCCCAAGTAAGTTTGCCAGTCGGTAGAGCGTCGCCTTCTTTGACTTGTTTCCCGACTGTCATACTATTTGACTTGACTTGAGAGTATTCAAGGGTCATCCCGGTGGCAGGCAGAGCCGCTGTTCCGAAAGCCTTTGTCATCCCTAGCGGCTGTTCAACAAGCTTTGTGAGGTCACCTAGGAAAGTCTCCGGTCCGGCGGTATCGGCGTAAACGCCGCCGGTGAAAGCCCTGGTCTGTTGGGTGACAGCTAGGGCGGCCTCACTGCCTCTCGCTAAATCCTTAAGCCATTCCCCAGCGGTCCGCCATTGAGGCCTAGCTAACCTGGCAGGCAGGGCCGCCTGCTGATCCAACCGGCGTTCTAAGTCCGTCATTCGAGTTTCTAGTTCGGTATTTGGTTCAATTGTTTGGGTATCCATTACTGGTCCTTTACTTGGTAGATTGTTACGAGTCTGAGAGATTCGGGCATCGTCATAGGCTGGAAAGGCACAGAGCGAAACCTCCATGAGTGAGAGTTTCGTTACGGTGATGAGTGGCGGCTGTTCTTTGCGGAGAGTTTCTTCATATTCGTCGATGGTGAACCCAATTGATAGGCCGGTAATTACCCCGTCTTGGGCCAGCTGGTAGGCTTCGTCGCCGCGCGGTGTTTTCGATATGACTCCGGTTATCTCTAAGCCGCCGTCAGTGTCAGAGCATTCTCTGATTTTACCTATCGGCTCACGATGCTCCCAGAACAGCAAAGGCGCGGCGTCTTCGCTGACGGCGCCGCGCTTGATTATTTCGGTCACCCAGCCGAGGTTTGTCTCGGTATCCCATGGCACCGCCAGCCCAACCACTTGGCGGGTTTCTGGGTCAACTGTCCGCAGGGCCACGGTTCGGGTTTGGATGCCTGTTAGTTTCGCGGCGAGACTAGTCATGGTGTATCCTCTGGAGATAGTTGGTTGAGCGGCGGTAGACCCTCAAGGGCCCTGACTTCATCGATAGTTTCAAACCCGGCGTCGAGGGCTATTTGATGGGCCTGGTACCGGGTATAGGTGTCGCCGCGTAATAGTGCGTCGATGTTAAATCGGGCTCGCGTCCCATGGGGAAGCGCAGCAGATAACGCGGATTCAATCTCGGATAAGTATTGCATCAGCGTGAACCGGACAAAAGCAATCCATTCCTGTTCGGCGTTAGTGTACGTTTTAGATGAGCCTTCTACGCCGATTAGCATCAGTGTTGACGGGACGCCGAAAAGCCGGCATATTTCCTGAGTCGAGAATGTTCTCGATTCAAGCCACTGGGCGTCCGCCGGACTGAGGCTCAGGGGCGAATATACTAGGCCTTGGCCGATTACTCTCACGCCGCCGTCAGCGGTTTCCTTCCACTGGGTCTTCAACGCGGCGGCCTGGTCAGACGTTATCGTCTGGTCAGTCCTGAGAATGCCGCTAGGGGTGTCATCGCGGGCGAACCAGCTTGCCGCGTAGTCACGGATATCGATATGGGACGCTAGGTCGGTCCTGGCGGCTTGTATCGGTCCTAGGCCACGCACGACGCCGGGCCGACGCATCAGCTTAAGATGAGCGATATCGCGTGGGCCGACTGTGTGGCCCTGATAATGGTAGACGGGCCGACCAATGGCCAGATCAAGGGCGCCGGTGACCCTGGTGGGGTCGAGCACCGCCAGGCTTGTGACGGTTCCCTGCGGGTTCCTGGTTTGCCACCAGTAGGCCTCACCGTGTATGGCGAGACAGCCAACAGTCTCCTCAATCCAGGCCGATAGTGGCATATCTGGGTCCGGTTGACGGGTCAGCGGAGAGTTCGTCACGCCGCCGCTCTTGTAGGCGTCAATCGATAGCTGCTTGGCGGCGGTAATGATGATCGAAATAGCCCGGTAAACGGCGCTGAGGCTGAGGGCGTCGCCGCCGAGAGTGCCGGGACGCGGCGGCGGCAGCAGCTTGGTGGGGTGTTCCAGCCAGCCGCCGTCGTCGGCGCGGCGTCGCAAGCCGAGCCAGGCCGCGAAACGCTGTCTTCTAGTGGGCACGAGATCTAGGTTCCGCCTGCCGCCCTCGTGGGACCTAGCTATGCAACCGAGAATTTTGAGCAGTGCAACCGACTAGTAAATCACGAGAGGTGGACGCAGCCGGTCCACGAACCATAAGCCTACGTAGGCCGCTTCTAGGGCGTCGATCGCACCTAAGCTATGCCGACGCGAGACTATGTAATGGTCGCCGCGCGGCGCCTCCTGGGCGACGCTGAGGGCCTCCGTAAGGGCCTGAGAATGATCGTGATGTACGGACAAGGCGCTTTGTTTGAACGCGGCCCATGCGGTTCCTTGGTCGCGGCCGGCCAGTGTTTGGACGGGTACGCTAGCCCGCTGCAGCTGGTCCGTAATCACTCGGGTAAACCCGCCGTCGTCAGCCACCAGAGCGGCACCTTTGCCCGCCAGTTCGGTGAGTGTGGGGACGAGCCAGTCGATGCCTTCCGCCGTCTTGTAGACGTGTAGACAGAGTCGGTCGCTAGCGTCACGCCAGGCGCCGTAGATAGACGCGTGAGAGCGGTCGATAGCGGCGGCATACCCGTAGACAATCGCGGCGGCTGACGGCCTGGCAGGCTTGGGAGCGGCGTTCCAAGCGTCCATTGGGATGATCGCGTCGCGCGTCGAAGTCCTGGTATTCATGTAGCTTCGGAGGAAGTTCCCCAGGCTATTGGTTTGGGCGGCCGCCGCTAGATCATCGACAGAGATTAGGCCGTCTAGGCCGGGGTGGAAGCCCCATGACGCTGGGTTATATGGGTCAGCGCCGGCCCGCATTGACCACTCAAAGTATGCGATCGTTGACGCCTTGTCTTCGGTTGCTGCCCGGCCTTTATTACACAACTCATTCCACCAGACTGACGTTAGGTCACCGGCCGCTGAAATAATCCAAGTCTGCCGATCCCGGTGGGTGACCTGGGCCGGGTCAACCGCTGCCATCAGCTGCTCTCCGCGTTCCTCTGTGAAACTCCATGCCTCGTCGATCAGGACAAAGTGGGGGCTAGATCCGTGTAGCCCGTCGCGAGTTGGTGCGAACGGGCGGATCCGCGAGCGGTTCGGCAACTCAATAATTTGCCGGCCGTTGCCTCTCAGGATGGAGGCCCCAGACGCCAGTACAGAGGCTTCAATATCGTCTGCTAGGTCCCTCCAGCGATCCGAGGCGTCCTTACCCCGCTGGGCGGTCATTCTAGCCTCTAGCCGGGGCGTGGACAGCGCCCGCTCAAGCAATTCGCCCTCCGCCAGGGTTGTCTTACCGGCCTGACGAGGGACAGAAACAACGACAGTTTGGTATCTCCAGTACAGGCGGCTACCCGGCGGGTTTACCTCGCCTGCTACGGCTGACACGTACCGCTGCCAAGGCAGGGCGTCATAGCTGAGGGCTTTGAGGAGAACAGGGACCCGGCCTCCGCGTGTCCGCAGGGCCGGGTTCCGGACCGTCGCATAGGTAGGCGGGTGGGTCGGTCCAGCCGGGCCGGTCACTTCTGGGCGGCCAACTCCGCCAGTAGCCGATCCCAGGACTCTGAAGTCCCAGCCACGGATTGCGGCAGGGACGCCAGCGCCTCAACCAGTTCGCGGACTATATGTGTGGTCGCAACCGAAACTCTCGGCTCAGCTAAACCCTTATCGACGGCCCGCGCCAGCTTCCGGATGAGCACAGCGGTTATCTGATGCCGGCCGGTGAGAACACCAGCGGCTTCTAAACTATCAATTACTAAAGCAGTCTTTGTTTCTAAATCACCTGAAGCGCGAATTGTTTCAGGATGAGGAAATAAGGCCGGATAATTACTCATAATTACTCACTAATTGTTTGGTTTTCGCCGGTTTTATATCGGTTTTTTTGGGTTTCGGGAGGAACGGTCCAGGTTGGGCGGGGTGGATAGGCTGCCCGCCAAAAAAGTGAACACTTCTGCCTGGGCGCTAGAGACCGACGATGCCCAGGTCTTGATTGGCGGGCTGCCTATGTGATTACTCACGGTGTTGAACATACCACATTATCGAGTTGGCCAACTCCATCATTGTCACCTGTGGATGGAGCGCAACCGGCTCTAGTGTGGTTGTGTTAAGCCGAGTTCTGGTTCCTTGTTGGTTCTTCTTGGTTCCTAAAGAACTTAAGTTAAGATTAACTTAAGGTATGGCCAGTCACCTTGACTGGCCTACTGTATCAAGGCGACTGGCCTACTCAGTCAGGTGGGCCAGTCACCTTGACTGGCCCACCTGTGTTTATTCACAGTCAAGAATTCTCATGGATCAGCCATATCCACAGGCCCGTCCAGGTGTAGCTGGTAGGCGGCTTGGCGTTGGCCGACCGCTTGAGTCAGGTCTGAGATGGCTCCAGCGGCCCGCAGAACAGCTATGGATCGGCCGACGTTCATGAGTGCTCCATGGGTTACCCGGCCTTGGATATGGGGGCAACCAAGGCCTAAAGCTAGCGTGGTGTGTCCCCCGAAATATTGGCGGGCTAACACGTCACTATCGTCATAGTCGTGAGCTATTAGAGCCATATGTTGGAGTATTCGCAATACGGCATGGTGGGGGTATAAAATGGGTGCCCAATTCTGCAAAACTAATTGCACGTTTTGGGCACCCATTATTCGCCGCTATCAGTAAAGAAACTCTTACCAGATTCACCCAAAGGCCGAGGCTTAGCGATTCTGGCGCCGCGCCTGGAATTGCATCCAAAATGGGCGGGACGCAAATTAGAGATATGGTTACCGCCGCCGTACTTGCGGGGTATTAGATGGTCCACGCTTTTCGCCCAAGGTGTTTTAGGGGTAGCGGACAAGTCGATCGGTTTGCGACAAATATGACAAACCGTGCCGTACCTGTCCGCTACCTGGAGCCAGGCCCGTCGGCTATGGACACTGCCCCAAGGGTCAGGGCTCACGACGCTAGACTCGTGGTCGCGGCGCGCCGCTTGCGGGCGCGCTCGGCCCTCCTGCAAGCTTTAGTGTGCGCAGCGACACATAGCTTGCAGGAGGGCTCCCCACGGCGCCTATGCCTGAAATAGCCGGCCTCAGTGCCACACCTAGACCCAGCCCGCTGCTGGCGCTCCAGCAGCGCGTGTTCAGCGGCTCGCAGGTGTGCCCCGGCGGCGTTTCTGGCGTTCTCAGCGTCAATTTTGCGCTGCCTGAGCACCAGGATCACTTCGCAAAGTTCGGGTGTTGTGAGCGTCCGTGGTGGACGCCGCAGCACCTGTTTGGGGTTAGACATGGCGGAGTCTGTACCGTCGCCGGGCGGGACGCGGAGGACCATCGAACCCGGCCGGAACTGGTTGCATCAACCAGGTTATGCGCCGCAGGATCGACTCCAGCTGTGTCAGCTGATCCACGGCGATACCCGTCAGTTCGCCATCTAAATGGCAGGTCAGGGCGACACCTACAGCCGTAACGAGATCTCTGAAGATCTCGGGTAGGTTTTCTATGTCATCTGGGCTGAGCGGGTCGCCCGCGCCAGCCTCGTCGGATGGCATCCCCTCGAGATTTGTCGCTAGACGGCGGGCCAAAAATGCGGCCCGGCCGACCGCCAGGGCGAATCGGGGCAGATTCCCTACCGCGATCAGTGTTGATGGGATGTCTGATGTCTGCCGCTGGATAGTAGTCAAGGTGACGGCCGCTTCCCATAGCGGCGGCCGCATCATTGTACGCCCTTAACATTGCGGCGGCCGGGGGTGTTGCCATCCTCAGCTACGGAGAATGCTCCCCACGCGCAGACGGCGGCGAGTTGGAGTCGGGCCCAGGCGGTACGCTGGGCATACGGAACGGCACACAGTGACAGCTGGCCTGCCAGGATGCGTAGCATCAGCCGCGTTGGGGCCGCGTCATCTCTCGTGTTTAGTATGTGCTGGATTAGGCCGTATTGGTGGGGGCAGGCTCCAGCAGCGATAGCGTCCGCTAGCTCTAGACGGAGCGTATCCGCTGGGGTAGTGGGACTCTCAGTCATCAGCCCTGCCCCCGTCGCCAGTGGCGTTCAGAGCGGCCTGGCGGCGACCCTCAGCGATAGCTTCGTTAGTGTGGGCCTCAAGAACGTCGAGGACCGCCGCGTGGTAGGCTGCGGACCAGTGGGTGACGGCCTCATTGTAGCCCCAGAAGGCCGGCTGGAAAATTTCTAGGGCTTCTAGATATTTTATACCGCCAGTTATGCGCCCAGCGATTACTGCCGCCTCTTCGTGGGCTATAGCCTCGCTAAGTGTGTTGAGGGCGGATAGCAGCTTTGCGGCGGCGGCGGCTTGGTGTTTGCTAGCGTCGAACAGGGCGCCTGGGGGCCGCTTGATTGGGTTGGGTTGGGTTGTCGCCATAGTTACTCCTGATTGTGTAAGTGGATATCCGATAACCGTGTGGTTACACCATCAGCGTATGGGGTCAGCCTCCCAATGCGCACGCGACACGCCGGGCGTGTTAGCATACTGGGCATGGCTATCACAACTTTGCTACCGGACGGACCGGCTTTGCCCACCCCAGAGCGTGCCGTTGGCGTCGAGATTCGGTCCCTACTAGCCAGGCATAGTGTGACGCAAACCCAGCTCGCGGAACACACCGGGCTATATCAGGTGGGGCTGTCTAGACGCCTGCTGGGGCAGACGCGGTGGCACCTGGTTGACGTGCTCTACATTGAGAGGGCGTTTGATCTGCCCAGCGGGCAGCTGCTAGCGGCGGCCGCGCACGCGGCGGCCGCCCTGAACACGGATGCGCGCCTGAAGGGACTCGAACCCCCAACCTTCTGATCCGTAGTCAGATGCTCTATCCATTGAGCTACAGGCGCCCACGGCCACCAGGGCCAACGGCACATCCTATACGGCCAGGTTGAACCGGGGCAAGACGGACGGATTGGATGTCCATGTTGGTGCCGTCGCTGGTTTGGTTGGTGTGCCAGGCGCGAGCGGAAAACAAGTCTTGATCCATTTTCCGGCCCGGTCCGCCCGGTGAAGTCGCCACGGGGCAATCGGCTTGGGGGGACGGCATCGTCCACTTGAAGGTAAGACGGCAGCCGCCTTCTTGCCCGATGCCGACCCCTGGGTTCCGGCACCCCGCCTGTTCGCTACAAGTCGGCCGGGTCGATCGGGAAGCCGTCCGAATCGAGGACCTCGCCGCCGACTGTGTGATGTACGACGCGCGCGATCCCGGCCAACAGGTTCGCCATCTGGGCGCGAGCCAGGCAATGCCCGGCCGGGGGAAACTCCATCAGGAGATGGCTCGGTTCGAGCGGGATCCAGCGGACACGGTATTCGACCGCGCCCTGTTCAGCCCAGCCAACCTCGCGTAGTGCGCCCGGAGGCTGCTCCACGCCACTGATCTCGATCACCAATGTCCCGGCCGGGCCAAGATCAGCCGTCAAAGCGAACCGGTCAAGTGACTGTTCACCGCTCAAAGTGGCCCGGTCATGGGCCGCCGCTCGGGCCAGCAGATCAGTCCGCTGGTCAGGTTCAAGTTCCAGCGACAAGTCAAGATAGTCAGGTTGGCTGGCTGGCGGTGCGCAATCCTCAGGCACAAAGGCATGCCAGTCGATCGCCAGTTCGAAGCGTGGCACAACCGACCGGGCCGTTACCAGAGCGGCATCCGGTTCAAGCCACAAAGGTGAATAGACACTCAAGTCAAGAGCGCCATCTGGAACTGGTGCGACCATCAGACCGGTGCCATGGAAACGCACCACACCGCCAAGGCGGCGGGCCGCCGCGACCAAGAAGTCAACCACCCGGCGCTCTTCGCGGACGGGTAGGCCGCTAGGGAAGGTGCGTGAAACTCCGGTCGGGTCAAGTGAGCCAGGTAGCGGCGGTTCGCCGCGTTCGGTTAGCGTGTTGGCGATCCAGGCCTGGTGCAGGCCGCGCGGCAGCCCGAGCGAAGCGCCCAGGCCAGCGCCAACCGTGTAAGGACCGAACAGTGACGAGTAACGCGAGACGGAAATCTCGCCCATGGCTTGTTCAACTCGCCGCCACCGGGTTGAGGCTAACAATGCGATTTCCCGGCTGTCGATGTCACTAGCCAGCGCAAGCAAATGATGAGTTTCAGCTAATGCACTGGTCAGCGTTTGGGCCATGGTGGTATCCGTTCAGATGGCGGTTCGGTGGCAAGCGATGCGCCAACCTGGGTTGGCAGGCGATGGGCCGGCCTGGGCGGCGGTGTCGCGGCCAGTAGCAGCACGGCTTAACTCTAGCTTGGCCAGGTTGTCTGGTTTGCCTGGTTGGCTGGGTCCGGTGGTTAGCCTTCCCAGGGGCGGGATGGATCGATTTCCTGGTGTTCGACTATCCACTTGGTTAGCCGGGGGTAGAGCCAGAAGCTGTAAATGCCGAGGGTGATCAAGGTCAGCAGAAGCCACAGGATCCACCGGCCAAACAAACCCGGCGCCGTGCCAGTGAACCTGAGCCGGTAACCGTTAACGATTGTGTGCTTCGCTTTCCAGCGGTAGACCATGACAACCGCCCACGGGTAGCAGATTCCCAGCGTCAGAAGTGTCACCAGGAATCCACCTAACTGGACGCCGAACCACGTGGCCGCGCCGCCATCAAAGCCGAAGCGCAGTGTGAGTGGGGGCTGAGCCGCCTGCGGCACGCCATAACTCTGGGTTTGTCCAGTTTGGGGATAGTAGCCTTGCGGCTGGCCAGCGGGGTTTGGGGAGTAAGGGTATTGGGTCATGTCTGTCTCCTTTGTCAGGCGGGCTGGACGCCCGTACCGCCAGACTATTTGGATGATCGTCCACCGCCAAGCCCACCTTCTGACCGTTCAGCTTGGCCTGGCCTGTTAGCGTTGACATATGTTGACCGCCACCAGCGTGGTTGAGGATGGCCAGCGCCATTGGGGCCGCTTCCTTCACACGCCAACCGATGCTAATCCGGCCGCCGCCTTGACTGGTTTGCGCGGCGCGTTCGAATCTTTCCGGACCAAAGAGTGGGCTGGTTTCACGATCACCCACCCTGAGTTTTTCTCTTCGATGATCATCCAGGACGCCAAATATCTGCTGTCCTCGGAGTGGTATCTCTACGATGCCGCGACCAAGTCTCTAGCCCAGCATGCCGCCAATGCCAGAGCCGGTTCAGTTCGCTTGCCAGCTAACATTTTGCGCTCTGAGGTCGCCTTCGCGGCCAAGGGATACAGGGTTAGTTACTCCTTCAACGAGGAACGGATCAGGGTGAGGTTCGATCTGGCGGCCGCCAAAGACGGACCGGCCGCTACTGGTGAACTCATTTTGGACCCGTCCAAGGCGTCACCGCCGCTGGTGGTTTCCGCCCGGTTGCCGAAGGGTTCGATGTACACCAACAAGATCATTTTCCCGGCCGCCGGATCTATCCGGGTGGGCGAACGCGAATACGTCCTCGATCCGGACCGCGATTTCGCGATCTTGGATGAACACAAGTCGCGCTTGCCTTACCGCGCCCGCTGGACTTGGGGTACGTTCGCTCAGCCGGTTGAGGGTGGGTACGTCGGCGCGAATTTCGCTATCCGGCCGCAGTTGCCGGACCAGCAAGAAGAGTCCTGCATTTGGACGCCCGATGCCGCCGAACCGCTTGCGAATATCATCTTTAGTCCGCTCGGGGACAGCCCGTCAGCCGATTGGTCGGTCAGGTCAGCCGACGGGCGTTTGGACGTGGTGTTCTCACCGTTCGACCGTAAAGACGTCAACCAGCAGCTCGTTTTGGCGGAGATCCGCTATTCCCAGATGTATGGCGTCTATTCCGGCACTCTGCGTGGTGAGCATCGAACTTGGCAGTTCGATGCCGTCCACGGGGTTTTGGAGAAGATGGCGATGCGGGCCTGAAAGCTGACCGCCGCCCACTGGCGGCGGTCAGTTGGCCAGGTGCCGGAGGCCGTCAGTCATTGGGTATGCTCATATGGTTTGAGCCGCCAGGCTCAGGCGGGCGTAGTTCAATGGCAGAACAGCAGCTTCCCAAGCTGCCAGTGCGGGTTCGATTCCCGTCGCCCGCTCCATTTGAGCATCGCCGTCGGGATTCTTCCCGAGACGTACAACAACGTTGACGCCCAACCGCGGCTCGAAGAGCGGAACCACTTTCGATTAGAAGCCGGGAATGCGTACATCTCAGGCGCTGAGATGTACACTTCAGCCATGACCGAAGTCACTGTGACCACCGCAAGGACAATGCTGCCCGCTCTCATCAGACAGGCGCGCGAGGACGGTGTGGTGCTTACCAGGCGTGGCAAGAGAGTAGCTGTACTGGTAGATGTCGAGACGTTCGAGCGCATGGAGCAGGCTTTGGAAGACGCGGCTGACGTGACGGCCTACGACGAAGCGATGGCAGAAGAAGGCCCCAACATCCCGTGGGAACAGGTCAAGGTGGACTTAGGCTTGTCGTGATCTACCGCGTTGAACTCCGGCCCGCTGCCGCGCGAGCGCTTGGCAAGATCAACCGCCTGAATCAGCGCCGTATCCAGGGCGCGGTTTCGTTACTGGCGGCTGATCCGCGCCCGCCGGGCGCGACACCGCTAAGAGGTCGGCCCGGCTGGCGCATCCGTGTTGGCGACTACCGCGTCATCTACACCATCGAGGACCGAGTACTGCTCGTCGTGGTGATCGCGGTTAGCAACAGGCGCGAGGTCTACAAGCGCTGACTCGTTTCAGGACTCGGTCTTAGCGCCTCTGGCCTGTCGGCGGCCACTCCTTTCAGAGTGTGACTAAGTGTTTGGCGCCGGCTCCCTCAACGGCGGTCGGCGAGATCTTTCGGTCCAGAGTGACCAGGCGCCCGGCCCGGCTGACCGCCAGAGCCAGCAGGTAGACATCTGTGACTTGTGATGGGCCGAGCAGTGCCCGCGATCGACTGCGGCCGGGCCGGTCTGACTAGCTGACCAGTGCGGCGACCGGGCCGGTCTAGCCAGCTAACCCGGGTCCCTCTCTATAGCGCGACCGACAACGACCAGCGCCACAGGCGGAGGGAGGTGCATCACGGAAGAGACGATCGCGGCCAGTTCCTGGGTTGTTAGTTGGCCGGAGACGCCCGAATGTTCCAGGGTCGCCAGGCCAGCGGCGTCTTGGCCGAGGCAGATGCGAACGCAACCGAGCAGCACTTGAGCCAGCCGGGCTTCACTGTCCCTGACGCTGGCGGCGGCCAGCAAGGCACGATCCAACCAAGATTCGTCGCCACCAGCCTGAACCGCCATCAACGCGAGTTCCAGGCGGAGCAGGCTGGAACTAGCCTGCTCCAAACGGCTCTCCAGCACGCCGACAACCGCACCCGGTAAAGCCAGGATGGCGTCCGCTTTGCCAGTCCTGTCAAAGACGGCCAACGCCTGATCGATCTCATCACACTGCCCGATCAGTCCGGGCAAGTCCGTGCCGTCCGGCCAAGGACGGGCCGGTTCGTCCGTAGACAAACCTGTCATCAGGCCATCCAGCACCACCCTGGCCGGAGAGTTGGACTCGTCCGCGGCCAAACGGAGCGTCCGTTGCGGCATCGCCGTCAACCAAGGCGGCACAGCGGCGGCGTCGCCATCCGCAGCGCCAATCGCGCCCACGGTCCCACCAGTACTAATAGCGTCCACCTGGCCGGCGGAACCTACGCCAACCGCAGCGGCGGCATCGTCTTGGCCAAAATCAATCCGCTGCCCAGAAGCTTGCGCCAACTCATCCCTCGAATACCAAGCCGTCAAGAAATCGACCACCGTCCGCAAAGGCTCACCCCGGTTAGCTTTGATCTCAAGAGCCACCCTGGCCAGTGGCTCCGCCAGTTCGTAATAGGTTTTGCGGCGGTCAGCCCGCTGGACCAGCCAACCCTGACGCCGCCTGACCCAAGCAGGCT
This sequence comes from Bifidobacteriaceae bacterium, assembly GCA_031267825.1. Classification (GTDB taxonomy): domain Bacteria; phylum Actinomycetota; class Actinomycetes; order Actinomycetales; family WQXJ01; genus JAIRTF01. Next base: position 109,434 of record JAIRYJ010000015.1, on the reverse strand, counting down.
CCAAACGGCGCAGCGTCGTGCCGAGCGACCTTTGATCAACCCCAGTAGCCACCGCCAAATCACGCACAGTGACAGCACCGGATGCCTGAATCAAGCCCACCACAGCCCTGAGTTCATGACCTGACAGCCGCGCCAACCGCTCCTGGTAGTACGGCGTCAAATCGTCAAGCGACATCATCAACGTCTCAAACAGATCATCCAAGCCGCCAGCCGTCAAACCAGTCGACAACACCGCCCAGATGCGCGGCGCACCACCTGTCAACTGCCCAATTGACGCCAGCCGCGCCCGGCTGCCAGCACTCCCAAGCCGGGCCTCCAAAGCCGTGTCGCCGTCAAGCCGGGCTATCCGCTGAAGCATCGCGACGGCATCGTCCACGGCGAAGGGCGCCAACTCTTCCATGTTGAAAAAGCCGTAAAACGGCGCCGCCTGCTCAACCAAACTTGAGGTCGCCCGGGTAGCTGTGGCCACCAGCAGAACGTTCTCTTCCCGTTCCAGCCAAGCCCGCAACTGGCGTTGCCCGGCGGGTCCAAGCCTCCCAAAAATCTGGTCCAAGTTTTCTACTAGCACCACCCGGATCATCGCGTCAGTCGGCTTGGGTTCTTCCTTTTGTCCGATGCCGTCCAACAAGTCATCGAACCTCGTTACAGCCCAGGGGTCCTCCGGCAACCAGCTAAGAGTCAAGGCCTGGCCGAAGCCTGGCAGATCTTTCGCCCGGTGATAAACCAATGAGATCAGATGCGTCTTGCCTGAACCACGCGCCCCGAGCAGCAAGGTGTGGGCCAGTCGGCCCGTCTGGCTGGCCTCACGAACCCGGTCTACAACGGTGTCCAGCAGATCCTCGCGGCCAACGAAGAGCCGTTCGAGGGTTTCCTTTGGCAGAAGGGAAGGAGTGAACCGGGCTCGGCTTACCATTTCGCCTTCCCTTGGCGGCGCGCCTGCCAGAGGACCCTCAGTGGGGCGTGCCGCCACCAGTACATGTCAACGTCTGGCTGATAGGTCAGGTAATGGTCCTCACACAACAAGTCCAACAGCCGTCCAGCTACCCGGCCGTCAACGGCGTGGTAGTTAGCCAAGACGCGGCGGATTTCGGCCGCGCCAGCCGGGGTCCGGGCTACCAGATCCAGTACGTCTTCGGCGGCCGCGGCCTGGTCCTGGTAGCGGCCGTCAACCCGTTCCAGCAGAGGAGTCCAGTTGGCGCCAAGCGCCAAACCGCCCGCAGCGGTCCGCAATAGCTGGTTCGCCGCGTCGAGCGTTTCTGGCAGGGCCGCCTTGTCTGACTGGACCTGTTTGACCATCAGTTCAAGCACAAACGGGATGCCTCCGCTGGCGTCCGCCAAGGCTTGACTCTGAACCGGTTGGGCCTCCCGGCCGATTCCGAGCAGCAATGATTCCGCCAACCACCGGGCCCACTGCCTGGTCAGAGGCGGTAATTCAACAACAACTAGCTCGTTGATGAGGTCGGTCGCCTTCAGGGCGCCGGTGACATGATGAAAACCGACCGATCCGGTCAGGACCCACCGGACGCGTTGCGAATCGTCTGATTCGCGCAGGGCTCTAAGCAAGCTGAGGATGTCTTTGGCGGCCTGGGGGCCGTCATTGGCGGCGATCGCTTCAATCGCGTCAGGGAACTCATCCCACATGATGGCGAGCCGCTTTTTCTTCGCTTCAAGGGTCTGGTTGAGGTTCGCCAGCACGGTCCGGAGTGCTTCTACCGGCCTGGCGCGCAGGTCCTTGTTCAGGGCGACAGTGACGCCGAGCGCCTGGACACTTGTGACTGGTTCGGTCAGGTCCGCTAAAGCGTCAAGTAGTTTGCGCCGGGGGCCAGAGTGCTTATGTAAGGCCTGAAGCGTGGCGTCAACCAGGTCCAGAGTGGACCTGGCATCCTGAACTGAAGTTCGGACACAGAGCCAGCCTTTAGGCGTCTTGCTTTCCGCTAGGCGCAGCAGGGTTGACTTGCCGGAGCGGCGGAACTCAGTCATCCGAACGGAGTGGTGTTCTAGTTCGGCCCATAAAGTGGCTACCGTCTCATCACGGCCCACAATGTCCTTCAGGGGGACGTGTCCCCCAAAGGTGATGGCCATTGGACGGGGATCAGGTAACTGGTTCATGTTCGTTCATCTGTTTAGGGGTGTGGCGTTGAGCCGTGCCCTGGTCGGCACCTGGTGCGTGACAGGCTTCTTGGCGCCGGCTGGGGCTTGTCTACAACGATTTTGTCTTCGAATAAGAATGTACGGCGAGTTAACTGCGTATGTCAAATATACGGCACTATTGCCGTATATTGATTGCCAATCGGTTTTCTCTAGGCAGGATAGGCGGTTCTCTGGAACACTGGAGCTGCCCGGCCGGTGGATGCCGGAGTGGCTTGCGGCCGTACCGGAGGGACTTGTTGGCCGTGCTAAACCAACCGATGGGAGCGACCCGATGAACAATCAAGGCGGATCCTTGGCGGCCCGGTTGGCGCCATTAGCGATCGCGGCCGCCATGATGTCGCTGACCGCCGCCTGCGCCGACGATGACGGCGTCGCTAGCCTGACCAGTGTTGATCCGAACGCCAGCCAGGAAACCCAGCTAGAACGGGCCAATGCGATGGCCGAATGCCTCCGGGCGGCGGGCATAGAGGCTGAGGCCCGGCCTGACAATGACGGCCAACAAGCCGATCTTGACTTTGGTGAGAAACAAAGCTGGTCCATTTCACTGGGCGACGGTGGCTTTTCCACATCCTGGGGACAGGACTACAAACGGGACCAATCCGCGACAGAAGACGCCATGAACGCGATGGTGTCCGAATATGACCGGTCAGAAACAGTGCCAGCCTTCTTGATAATTGGCGACCAAGACCACACCAAGGTGTTCCGCGAATGTCTGGCGTCTACTGGCTACACTCCACCGGTCTGGGGTGTAATGACCCCAGCCGAGGAACTTGAAGAAAAACAAGAACGCCTTGAGGCGACAACGAACTGGATCATATGCGCCCGCGACAACGGCTACCCCGATCTGAAAGACCCACCCGCACCGAAAGCCGACAACTGGGACACCCAACCGATGGCGCTGCTGCCTCGGGCGACAACCGAGGCGGAGTTGATGGCGCTGCTGGCAGCCTGCCCCAATTTCAATGAGGAGCAATCCAAAGCCGGCCTAGATGAACTCAAAGCCGCTGGTTACGATGATCTGCCTTCAAAGGAGGCGAACGAACTCTGGGACAAGACAGCCGCGAAATATCCCGGCATGATTTCGCCCAGTATCGGTTTTGACAGGGCCGGATTCGATGGCGACCTGACCTGGTCTCAGGCCGAAGATCTGTCCGATGCCAGCGAGGAGCGTTTACGTCAAGACCGGGAGGAAACCGAGCGCCTGCAAGAGCTGACAGAAATCATCGGCAAAGCCGAAGATGACTTCTTGGCGGCCTATTACGGCTGGTGAGGCAGCCTTCCGCGCCTGAAGGTGGCGGCGTTAGAGCCGCTCGCCGTCTATGGGTATGGGCAGAGGCACCCTCAAACTCCCGATGCCCAAGACCGCCACGCGGAAAACGTGTTCAAGCCCGGAACAAGTTGTTTTCGAGTCCGCCTCAAGGTCCCTTCGTGCCCGTCACAAGGCGTTTGCGAGCCCGCCACAAGCTCCCTTTCAAACCGTTGCCGGTTGGGTCGGTCTGGCCTGGGAGTTCAGAACGCGCCGCCGTGTCCAACTCGGGGCAACAAAGTTACCTGACCGGTGGGCCATGACCAACAGCCAGACGGAGAACGCGAAGACAGTAACCGTCACCACCACTGAAGCTTCGATCCCGAACTCTCCGCCAGTCAGCCAGACTGGGCCCTTCCAGGTGGTTCGCAACATACTTGAGGTTCCACCGGAACCAGAGATGACTGATCCCCAAATCGGTCCTTGTGCGATGTTCCAAGCGAAATGGAGTCCTATAGGCCACCAGAGCGACCTGGTCGCGACGTAAACCGCTGGCAGGACGAGCGTCGCCAGTGCGATCCCAAGGCCACCCAGCAAGGTTCCATCGGGATTGGTCAAATGCATGGCGCCGAACAGTACTGAACTCGCGGCCAAGGCGACGACTGTCCCAAAGGTGTCTTCCAGAAGTCTGAAGGCAACGCCCCGGAATATCAGCTCCTCCGCCACCCCAGCAGTCAAGCCAGCCATTATCAAGTCAGCCCAAGGCGAGTAACCGGGGTTGAAACCGGTTATCCGGTAGGCCCCGACGATAGCCAGTAACCCCACATTGAACGTGATCAGAATGAACCCGAGCGCCATTCCTCGAAACAAGCCACCAATCCGGCGCCAAGCCAACTCAGACGGCCAGCGCCGGGCCTCCAAAGCGCTTGTCAACACAATGTAGGCGGCTACCGCCCCGACCAGTTCAACCAAGGCCGCCCCGGGCATCAATGCCGTTATCTGGCTCGCCAACTGGGTGATATCCGCCAGTCCGGACTGCCCTGCGGCGACTAGCAGGAATACCACCGCTGCGGCTAACGCCGCCCCGGCAAGGGCTACAGCGAACACCACCGCCCGCAGTCCAGCGTTGAACCTGATGCGATGAACCAGCGGGTACGGCTTGAACGGCTGATCTGGCCCGAGCAGATCGGACTGGCGCAAGCCTGACGCGGGATCGTAGATCAAGCGGTAAAGGCGCACCAAATAGTCCTGTCACAGCGGACGCGGCAGACGAGTGTAGTTCTATGCCTAGGCCGTGGTCTTTTCACCACGGACCTAAGGGTAAAGCAGGTTGACACCGTTGTGGCTGTAGACCTGGCAAGGCAGATCACGGGGCGGCGGGTGTCCTTCCAACTGGCCCGCGGCCAGCATTTCGGCTGCCGTCAGCGTTCGGCTGACCCACCGCGCCTGGAGCATTGAACTGCCGTGGGCGCAGCACAACGTGTCAAACAAGCTGGTCAGGCTCTCAAGTTTGCGCAAAGAGGCGATGTAGGCGGTGAGGTTGCGGCCCGGTCCGAACATGAACACTTGAGCATCTGAGACGGTGTCACCAATGAACAGGCGTCTGGCGGCGCGGTCGAGTAAAGCGATGTGCCCTGGGGTGTGGCCGGGAATCAGTATGACTTCCAACTTGGTTCCGCCCAGGTCCAGTGTGTCGCCTTCCCAGATTGGCGCCACCGGCAGGCTGGCTTGACGCCGGGCGGCGTAATAATCGAACTCCGCCGGGTGGGCCAGGGGCGTGCTGAAGAACTCAGCCGCGCCGGTGTGGTCATTGTCGGTGTGAGTGAATACCAACTGAACGGGTTTGGCGGTGACCGCGTCAACCGCTTGGCGAATCGCCCGGCGGCCGTTAAGGCCACAATCAGCCAGAACGGCGCTGGTGGCACCCTCAATCAGAAAGCATTGAACCAGACCGCCCTCGGCGATTGCCCAAACTCCGTCAACCAAATGAGTGGTTGTGATTCTTGGCACTGGGATGCTCATGGTTAGTCTCCTGTCTGACGGACTGTGGCGAGAGCCGCGCTTCTAGGACCCTGCCGTATGCCAGGCTCCGATGACTCCATATTATGCATGTTTCCCGCGTTTCCGCTGGTCAACGCCGTGCGCTGGACCGCGTCAACTTGCGCCGCGAAGGGTCTTGTTCAACACCCTCCTAGGACGCCAAACTATCTTTGCTTTCCAAGTTTCCACTGGTGGGACTTCACCCACAGCGCGTCAACTTGGCCCGCCAAGGGCATTGTCCAACATCCTTCAGACGTAGCACTATCCGGTCCGGCCGGGCAGGGACTATCCATGCTGGGGTCGGACTGATCTAGTCCGGGATACCCTGGTCGCATGTGTGGACGGTTCGCAGCCTACTTTGAAGCCCCAGAACTAGTTGATTGGTTTGGCGTGACCGATCTGCTAGATCCACCAGGGCCGTCCTGGAATATCGCCCCGACCAGTCAAATCGCCTTAGTACGCGACCTGTTAGAGGCCGCCTCTGGTCGGCTGCAACGCGAGCTTCGCGGTGCGCGTTGGGGTCTGGTGCCAACTTGGTCGAAGACCTTGACGTCCGGGCCACGCCTAATCAACGCCCGTAGTGAAACGGTTACGGTCAAGGCGTCTTACCGGGCCGCCGCTCGCGCCCGCCGGGCCTTGATTCCGGCGGCCGGGTATTACGAGTGGCAAGCCGCCGACCAAGGCCCCAAGACGCCGTATTACCTTCACCCGCCTGAGGCCAATCCCATAGCTCTGGCCGGACTGTATGACTGGTGGTGGCCGCCGGACGTGGACCGGCGCGAAAATCCAGATGCGGCGCCTCCGCTGCTGACAGCGGTAATCATCACCCGGGCGGCGACTGACTCGACCGGGGAAATCCACGACCGGATGCCGCTGATAGTGCCAGCTGAAGCCTGGGACGCCTGGCTTGACCCCGGTCTCAAGGACCCAGCGGCGATAGATGACATGATCCGGACGTTACCTGACCCGGAGTTGATCCCGCGTCGGGTTGGCCGGGCAGTCGGTTCCGTCAAGAATGACGGGCCGGGCTTGATCGAACCAGTCGGTTAGGTCCGGATCGAACCGGCCGGTTAGGTCCCGCGCTGGCCAGCCTAGTTTCCATGACGGAAACCGGTCATAGTTGGCTGTTTTGGCCAACTATGACCGATTACCGACCCCCGAAAGTGGACACAGTGGGCTCAAACAGGCCCAAACAGGCGACCGCGAGCACTTTCCGCCGGATTGGGTCGAAAAATGGATCAGGAATCGCTTTCCGCTGGCATGCGGGCACCAGCCAGGCAGGCTGGTGCCCAACAGTTCCGCCCGATACGGCTAAGGCACCGCCCAAGGTGCGGCGGCCGCGATGGCGGTTGCCTCGCCGGTGATCGCGCCACCGACCATCAAGGCACCAACCACAACACATGCCACCAGCAGCAGAACGGTCAAGACGAGCAAGGTCAACAGAACAGGGCCGAGGCTTTGAGTCTGGCCGGAGGGAGATGGCCGTGCCGCTGTGCCCTGATCTGGCCAGGCAGGAGCTTGGCTCGGCCGGGGCAGGACGGCGGCAGGGGACCGTCTGGAAGTTGACCGACCAGGTGAGCTTGAGCCGCTGCCAGGCGTACGTTGTGCGGCTGACCCGAATGGGACAGCGGGCCAGGGCCTGGTCGGTGAACCTGGGCCCCCACTGGTGGCACGTTCGGAAGCACGGTCAGGTGGAGGCACGGGCGAACGAGTCGGCCGGGACCGGGCTGGCTCCGGTGTGGCGCCGCTAGCCAGAGGTGGTTCGGGCGCCAGGTAAGAAGGCTTCCAATCGCTCGTCGGTCCAGGCCGACCGGTCCGGGGGCTTGGCGAGCTTTCCGCGCCTGACTGGGAGGGAGCGGTCTGCTCCCGGCCGGCCGGAGTGCCTTGGCTAGGAGAGCTAGCCGGGCTAGTGGGAGCGGTGCGGCGAGCAGGACCGGTGGTGCCGCCCGCTTGGGCGGCAGGACCAGTCTGGCCGGTTGGAACGCCAGGGCGACTCGGGCCGACTGGCCCAGTATTTGGCTTAGCCGTGGCCGGGTCCGGTCCGTCCGTAACGGCGGGCGAGAGGCTGGCCGTTGCCGCTGGTTCCGAGTCGCTGACCTCAGGTTGAGCGCCTGATCGGGTGACGAACCGGCCTAAGGCCGAGGCTCGCCGCCGGGCGGCCAAGGCGGACATCCGAGTTGGCAGGCGGGTACCACCCGACAGTTCGATGGTCGGCTCCCAACGTGGCTTCTTGGCCCTGCCTGGAGCTTGAGCGGTTTCCGGCGGCTGATCCGAAGCCGGTTCAGCGTTCCGGCGGGAGGAACCGGCCGGGCGAACGACCGCCGGTTGTTCCGGCGCTCGACTTGTCTCACTAGCTGAGGCCGCGGAAGTCGCTGGAGTGGCCGCTGCCGGAGCTGTTCTGCCCTGTGCGGCGACAGGTCGGGAGGCTGGTGTTGCGGCACCCGACCGGGTAGCTGGCGGCGTGGCCGCAGGATCTGTCACCTGGGAAGGCTTATCCCGCAGCGTGCCGGGCGGACTGTCCGTGCCGGGTGGACTGTCCGCGGCAGGCGTCCGGGCGCGGATGGCCGCGATCCGCTGAGCACGTGAAACATAACCAGGTGTGCGCCTGGGGTTACCCACCCAACCCGGCGTTTCGGCATCGGGCGGGAGACTAACCGCAGTACCACCCAACTCGAAACCTGGCCCGCTGACGACATCATTGCCGAGCCTGGGAGTATCGGCCGAATGGTCAACCGGTGGACGGGGAGTAGGTCTACTCAACACTGATGCGGTAGGCGCTATGGCTGCAATGCTCGCGTTCGGCCCGGCTCCCCCTGCCGTCCTGACAGCCAGGGCCGCCGCAACCGCGTCGGCGCCTGTCGCTGTACTGCCATCACCTGCGGTGCCGCCGGACTCAGCCGGGTTGATCCGGATGGACCGGGCAGCCAGGCGCACGCGGGCGACCCTAGCGGCCTGGGCCGTGCCGTTATCGCGCAGCCATTCCAGCAGAGCCTGGTCAACATTCGGATGCCAGGCGACTGTAACTTGCAGGTCCTCGCGCCCATTCGCGATCTGTGTGAGCGACTCTTTATCGAGACGCGCATCTAGCACAGCCGCATCGGCTGTGCTGAGATCGAACTGGGGCAAACGCATCTGTCAATCATGCCCTGGAATCGTTTCCTTTTCGACCCATGAACGCCAAACCGTGACCTTTTCTATGAAGTTTGGTCAAAGGATGGCCTTCAAGGCCGGTTTTGGGGCTCCTAACGTAAACCGAAACCGTTGTTTGAGGGGTAGTGGCGGAGTTCGGTTGGCGCCACGCCTTAGCCCAAGGCGTCAAGTACCCGGGCCAGGCCGCGCCGCCCAATCGGCGCTGTCACATGATCGGCGGCGGCGATCACATCCGGCAGGGAGCCCCCCATCGCCACGCCGTGGGCCGCCCAGCGGAGCATGGAAATGTCGTTTGAACCATCACCGATGGCGACAGTTTGCCCCGGTGCTATCCCCAAGTGGGTGCGTAGGGTCTCAAGGGCGGAGGCTTTGGAGATACCAGGCGGGTTGAAATCAACCCATCCGGTCCACCCGACGGCGTAATTCACATCCGCCAGGCCAAGCTGTTCGACTATCACCCCGACCGCTAGCGGGTCGAGTTCGGTTTCCCGCAGTACTAGGCGAGTCACTGGCTGAGCCGCCAGCTCGTCATCAGATACGACTGTGATCAGCCCGTCTAGTTCGCCTGGCGGGAAAGCCGCTGTCACCATGAAGCCGCGCCGCAGATCCTCGGCGGCCAGCCGGGCCTGGGGAAACCCTTGGCGGATCGCCCTGATGGCCGGTCCCGGGTCGAATGTCACCAGGTCAGCCACCGCCCAGCCATCTGGTAGCTGAGGAGCCAGGCGGATCGTGACAGAACCGTTAGCGCAGACCGCCCAGCCGTCGGTTAGGCCGATCCGTCGGGCCACACCGGCGGCTGACAGAGCGGACCGGCCAGTCGCCAGCACAAGTTCGACGTCAGGGTGAGCGATCAGGCGCCGGATGGCCCGCTCAGCCGAGCGGTAAAGCTTGCCGCCCCAGGTCAGTAAAGTCCCATCGATGTCCACTGCCACCAACTTGGCTTCTGGCCGGGTTTCTCGCTGGACGCTCATCAGGTAGCCTGGCACGCCTGAAAGGCCGTCAGGCAGGCTGTCAGAAGGCACCACAGCGTCTTGATCCCGCATCGTGGCGTGGGTCTTGCGGCAAGTGGCGGATCAGGTCGGCTAAGCCCGCCCGGCCAAACCCACAAACCTCGAGCGGCTGAGCCCTAAGCAGCATGATTCACCGGTTCAATAACCTCCAAACCGCCTAAGCGGGGTCGCAACTTGGGCGGCACCAGGACCGAGCCGTCAGCTTGTTGATGGTTCTCAAGAATCGCGGCGATCCAACGGGTAGTGGCGAAAGTCCCGTTGAGTGTCGCGACCGGCTGGGCTGAACCGTCGGGCCCACGCTGGCGGATGTTCAAACGGCGGGCCTGAAAAGTGGTGCAGTTGGAGGTGGATGTCATCTCGCGGTAACGCCCTTGGGAGGGGATCCAAGCTTCGCAATCGAACTTGCGGGCGGCTGACGTGCCAAGATCACCGGCCGCCACATCAATCACCCGGTACGGCAGGCCAGCCACGGCCAGCATCATCTCTTCGAAACCAAGCAAACGGTGATGTTCGGCGGCGGCCGCAGACGGGTCAACGTAGGAGAACAATTCGACCTTATGGAACTGGTGAACCCGGAAAATCCCCTTAGTGTCCTTGCCATATGAGCCCGCTTCACGGCGGTAACAAGCTGACCAGCCGGCGTAGCGCAGCGGTCCACCAGACAGATCCAGAATCTCGTCTTTGTGGTAGCCGGCTAAAGCGACCTCAGAAGTGCCAGTCAGATAAAGGTCATCGGCTGGCAGGTAGTAAACCTCATCGGAGTGTTCACCCAGGAAACCGGTTCCGCGCATGACTTCCGGCCGCACCAAAGTCGGCGTGATCATTGGGGTGAATCCAAGTTCAGCGGCTAAATCCATGGCTTGCCCGAGGAGAGCCAACTCAAGACGGGCGCCAATGCCAGTCAAATAGTAGAAGCGGGCGCCGGAGACTTTAGCGCCACGGGCTGTGTCGATCAGGCCTAGACGCTCGCCCAGCTCATCGTGCGAGGCCGGTTCGAAACCTTCCGCCGCGAAGTCGCGTAGCCTGCCGGACTGGCTGATCAGAGCGTAGTTTTCGGCTCCGCCCGGCGGCACGCCTGGTTCGACCAGGTTGGGTAGGGTCTCGGCGGCTCGCTCTAGGTCCGCCTCCGCTATGGCCAGTTGGCCGGCGGCTGCTTTGACTTCAGCGGCTAAGCCTTTGGCCTGGCCAACTAGGGCCCGCTGGTCGGCCCCGGCTGCCCGGGCGACCAGCTTGCCGATGGCTTTTTGTTCAGCCCGGGCCGCTTCGAAGGCCACCAGCGCCTGACGCCGTGCCGCGTCGGCCGCCAGGACGGCATCGACCAGGTCAGGCTCAGCGCCACGGGCGTGTTGTGAGTCGCGGACGGCTTGCGGATCCTGACGGAGGAACTTCAGATCGATCACGCCTTAGAGCCTACCCTTGGCCGCCAAGACGCCTCTGAGCAGGTATTTTGCCGGATGCCAGGGGGTGTTAGGACGATGCCTCCCCTTTGGCTTAGGCCACGAGCGGTGGTGACAGCGTTGGCAAGGGCGTGGACGATGCCGCCGGTCTGGCTTAGGACACGAGCGGTGGTGACAGCCTGGGCAAGGGCGTGGACTGTGCCGAGCCAGGGGCCAACAGCGAAGATGAAGCGGCTACGGCATCGGAATCAAGACGCGCAGTGAAAACCAACCTTGGCTGCCTTCCACCGTGGCTGTACCGCCATAGCTTTGCGCTATCGCTTCAATCGAGCGCAGGCCGTAACCGTGCGAGTGAGCTTCGGCTTTACGGGTCGCCAGACGCCCCCGCTGACGGAGCAGAACACCGTCAAAGCTGTTCTCGAAACGCATCATGACAAAGCCATCTTGGCTGTAGACGGCGAACCGGATGAGACGCTGTTCTGGGTCGGCCACCCGCCGAGCCCCCTCAATCGCGTTGTCCAGGGCATTCCCAATGATCGCGGCCGTGTCCAGGTCATCAATGAAAGCCAGCAGACGCCCATCAGCTACCACACTGATTTCGATGTGCGATTCAGCGGCGTGCATCCGTTTGACGCCAACCAGCGTGTCCAGGACGCTGCTGCCAGAACGCACCTGATTGGCGTAGCCACGGACTGATTCCTCAAGCTGGTCCAAGAATTGTCCACGGCGTCCTGGATCAGGTTCGGCCCGCAGGGCCGTCAAGTGATGTTTGAAATCGTGGTACTTGCGATCCATTTCTTCACTGTTGCGCTGGGCCAACAGATACTGGGCGTGCTGCGAGCGCAGTAGCCCGCGCATCGCTTCCTTATCAAGTTGGATTTCTTGGGTCATCCAGCGTTCCTGCTGGACGTAAAGACCAATCCAGCCAGCCAAATCAACCAATGTCCGGACATAGAAAACTTCCATCCCCGTCCGGGCTGAGAAAGGCGTATTCAAGGTCACAAAAGAAATGTTCGAGATCATGAACGTCATCATCGCGACGCAGACGGCCAGAACAGATTCACGCCAGCCGAAGCGGAAGGAAACTAACTGGCTGAAATGGCGCCGTTCAACCCACCAAGCCAAACTGTAGGCCCCGCCGCAGCAGGCCACTAGCAGCAGGGCGCTCGGAACTGACGAAACAGTTGGTTTGTCGAACAGGTAGGTGTGGAGTTGCCAGTGCATTGAGGCGACCAGTTCAGCCAGGATCAGGGCACGAGAAACCAAATAGAGGGCCGCCACCGCGGTCAGATCAGCCGCCGCCAAGATCACGGCGTACATCACTGTGACGGCCAGGACCATACCTGGCACCCACAGGCCAATCGGCCAACTGGCGGCGGCCGACTGGATCAGCCAGAGCCCGGCCGCCCCGGCGGCCAAGACTAGACAGGTGCCAGTCTTGTTGAGTCGTCTCGGCAAAACCAGGACGTATATCAGGCAAGCTAACCATTCGGCTAAGGCGGTTAGAAGTCGGGGAATGTCTGGCAACGCGTTGGTGATCATTGGTGATGCCCGGCCTCGCCAATGTAGTCCGTCAAAGCGTCAAGCAGGCCTTTCTTGCGGGCCCGTGAAATCTTCAGAACATGCCCGCCACGGGTCAGGCAGTCCGATCCTTTGATGGCTGTGACGTGGCGCAAGTTAACTAGATAACAGTTGTTGATGCGGCAGAACCCACCGGCTTCAAGCTGTTGTTCGAAGCGCCGCAACGGGCCTGTCGTCAAATAGTCCTGGTCTAGGGCGTGAACTGTGATGCGGTGTTTGTTGCTTTCGATGAAGACGATCTCAGCGCAGTCAACGTTATGGAATTCGTCACCTGATCCGACTAGCAAGTGCCGCCGTTCAGTTTTCGCCAGGTGGCGTATCGAGCGGTCCAGTTCGCCCGCTAAAGCCGCGTAGGAGATCGGTTTCAGCAGATAGCTGAGAGCCCCAACGCGGTAGCCGTTGATGGCGTGATGCGGTGAACTGGTGACAAATACGATCACCACGTCTGGATCGGTCCGCCGGACCATTTGGGCTACCGTCATACCGTCAAGCGGTTCCATTTGGATGTCAAGCAGCACAATGTCAAAATCCAGCCGGTAGCGGTCAATGAAGCTACGGCCATCACTGAAGGCCGCGATACCAAACTCGATCTCCTGTTCCTGCTGGTAGCGGGCCAGATGTGCGGCGAGAACACGGCGGCTGGCAGCGTCATCCTCGACAATTGCCACCTTTATCACAGCACTCCTCCTTTGCGCGTTTTGTTTCCGCTGGCGACGGGCCGGTCAGGCAGCGGCAATGGTAGCGGAGCGACCGACTGTCCCCGCTTGGGTTGTCTTAGAGCCAGGACAATCCCCTCCGTCCAGGTCCGCTAGGGAGTCGTCTATGAGAAGCCCACGGTGCGTCGAATCTGCCGGTGGGTGATTCCCGCTACCCGCCGTCCCGCCTTGCCTGGCAGGTTAGATAGGCGGCTCGCCAAGCGGCGGCGCAGGCGCCGGTAAAGGGCCGGATTCGTTCCCGCTAGATGCTCCCAGAAAGCTGGACGTAACCCAGTCAGATCGGATTCCGACAACAAGGCTGAGGTTAAGGCGCACAGAATGTCGGCGTGATGCACCAAGTAGTTGTAGAGCGGCCGGGATACAGCCTCAGGGTCTGGCAGGCAGTCAACCACCTGACGGGCGATTTCAAGTTGCTGGTCGAGGCGTTGAATCATGTGTGAATGGCTGACGGACTGCCATGAATGGCCAATCCGGTAACGGTATAAGTCGGTGTCGGAATAGTAGAGTCGCCGCGTTAGCGGCAACACTTGGGCAACGAACATGTGGTCGGCGTAGTAGGTCTTTTCCGGCAACCTGAAACCAGCTTGACGTAACAGATCAGACCGCCCAGCCAAAGCGTGCATCATCAAAAACTGCCCGGCCTTGAATCGGCCGACCTCTGACCAGCTAAAGACACGGCCATCCGGTAAGGCGTTGGTGAACCGGACTGTCCGGTTGGACCGGCGTTTGACCGATTCGAAAACATAGTTGCTGATCAGCAGGTCAATGCCGCCGCTTGTTTGGAGGTGACGTAACAAAACCAGAACGCCTGCCAGCGCGGTGCGATCAAGACTGTCGTCGGCATCGAGCACTTTGAAATATGTTCCAGCCGCCTGATCTAAGGCGGCGTTGACGGCCCCACCATGACCCCGGTTGGGCTGGTGGATAACCCGGATGGTGCCGGGGTGACGGGCGGCGTATTGGTCCGCCAAACTGGCTGTGGTGTCAGTTGAACCGTCATCGACGACTAGGACTTCTAGGTCTGGCCCAAGATCTGTCAGGCCGCTGAGAGCTGTTGGCAGGAAGCCAGCCACGTTGAAGCAAGGCACGGCCACGGTTAAGACCGGGTCAACCACTGGTGACCTCAGTGGTGGCACGTTCGGTGGTTGGTTCAGCCACGACGGGGCGGAAAATCCATTTGAAAATGGGGTAGAACACCCAGAAGGAGATGGTCGCGTTAATCAGCATTGTGATGAGGTCCGCCACTGTGCCGCCGGTCGCGCCCCAACCCCAAGTTTCCATTAGCAGGCGGTAGATCGGGGCTTTGTAGAAACCTTGGGCGGCGGCCGCGAACAGTGTGATAGCGACATAGGCCACGGCATACCAGCAGGCGGCCCGCCAAATACTGGAAGTTGAACGGAAAGTGATGCTGCGCTGGGCGAAGAAGTTCACCACTTGAGCAATACCGATCGTGATCTGGACCGCCAGGAAGTAAGCCAGCCCACCGCCACCGGCCGGTAGTTGCCCGGCCGGGTAGTCGAAGATGAAGTGCTGACTGCCGTCGGTGTTGAAACCAACCGGCCAGATTTGAAAGCTGGTGGCGACCAGTGTGGTCTGGTCAAAAGCCCAGCGGAAGGCGGGCATCAAAACTAGTTGAAGCACTGTGACGCCGTTGGAAATCATGAAAAAAACAAAGAAGCGGGCAAGTTCGGGGTGTTTGGTCTGGAACCGGGTCCACAGGGCGAAACGTGGCTTGGATGTCATTGTTTGGTGCCCGCCTGGTCTAGTTGGCGCCGGTAGGCGGCGGTTCGGCGGCTGTTACGTAGTAGGGCTCTGACGGCTTGTCCCAGGCCGCGCAGGTGTTGGCCGTTGATCAGTACTAGGAGCGCCTCAGCCAGTTCCATTGAGGCCCGTCCGCCAGACATTTTGGCGATCCCTCTGAGGGGCATCGCCAGGACAAAGACTGAGTTGAGATCAGGTTCGCCTTTGGCGGCGGCACGGCGCCGCCGCCCGTCCAGGACTTTGAAGATCATCCGTCCGACTGGACTGGCACAATCCACCAGATCAGATAGCGGGTCATCTGGTGTTAGACGCCGTCGCCGAACTTTGCCTGAATCACCGTCTGGTTCTTGGTTTTGTCTTTGGTCTGGTGTCTGACCTGACGTTTGGTCTGATGTTTGGTCTGGCGCGGTGGCCGCCGCGACGGGTCGCCCGGCTTGGCTGACCGGCCGCTGAGCCCGTAGCAGAGCGCTGAAAGCCTGGCTGTCAAGACCGCTTAGCTGGGCGCTGAAATACGGTTCAAGGGCCGGATCGTGAACTGGCGCGGTGTCCGCTTGAGTCCCGGTTTGACGGGCTGCCCGCAGCCGAATATCACGCACTGAGGCGCCAATCAGCACTTCATATTCGCCTGGCTCGGTCAACCAGGACCGCCGTACTGGATCGAATAGCCGCAGGTCCTTGTCGCTTAGCGGGATTTGGACAACCTGGCTGGCGCCCGGATCAAGTGTGACTTTGGCGAAGCCGCGTAACTCTTTGGCGGGCCGGTGAAAAGCTGACGGGCCGACCCGCCGGGTGTAGAGCTGGGCTGTCTCAGCGCCTTTGACGGACCCCGTGTTCTTGATCGTGAAGCGGGCCGCGGTTGGCGTGATGGTCAGGCCGGAGTATTCGAAGCTGGTGTAGCTCAACCCGAAACCGAACTCATAGCAGACGTCTATACCGGCCGATTCGTAATAGCGGTAACCGGTGTAAAGACCTTCACGGTATTCGGCGGTCCGCCCTGGAGCTGGGTAGTAATCGGCTGACGGCAGATCCGCCTGGCGCTGCGGTATGGTCTCAGCTAGCTTGCCGGATGGGTTGGCTTGGCCGGTCAGAATGTCAACCAGAGCCTCAGCTCCGGCTTGGCCGCCAAGATAGGCGTGGATCAGTCCTCGGCAGTGGTCTCGCCACGGCATCTCAACTACGCCGCCCGCTTGGATCACACAAATCACGGCCGGGTTGGCTTCAGCTACGGCCGCCAGCAAGTCTTGTTGGCCTTGTGGCAGGGCCAAGCTTGTCCGGTCAATCCCCTCGGTTTCGGCCGCTTCAGGCAGGCCCAAGCAGACGATGCCGACATCGGCCCGTCTTGCCAGCGTGGCGGCTTGCCGCAGGGCTTGGCTGTCGGGGCGTCCACGGCGGTCAAAGCCGGGCGCGAAGCCGACCACGGTCAGGCCGGAGGTGCCTGCTTGGAGGGTCTGAAGCAGGGTGGTCAAGTGATACGGGTTGACCAGTGAGGAACCGGCCCCTTGGTAGCGCGGCTGGCGCGCGAAGTCACCGATCAGGGCGACAGATGTACCTGGTGGTAGCGGCAACAAGGCGGAATCGTTTTTCAACAGGACGCAACTCTCGGTGGCGGCGCGCCGGGCCAAGGCGTGATGCTGGGCGCGGCGGGCCGCGTCGGCTGACTCCGGTCGTGTGTCGGCTGACTCTGGTCGCGTGCTGGGTGGCTCTGGTCGCGTGTCGGCTGGTTCAGGTCGCCGGCCGGGGGTAGCCCCCGGCTTGGTGGCTGGAGCCAAAGCGGACGGCGTGCTGGACGCTGGTGTGGCACCAGCCGGGCGAGAACTGGACTGGAGGCGGCGGATCAGCCGGAGTAATTCCATAACCCGGGCGTCAAGGCTGGCCTCAGGTAGCTGGCCAGCCTTGACAGCCGCGACGATGGTTTGAGCCGAATCAAAACCAGGTGATGGCATTTCCAAGGTGGCTCCGGCCAGGACAGCTTTGACAGGATCACGCCCACCACCCCAGTCAGTCACCACCAGGCCGTCATAGGCCCATTCGCCGCGCAGAATGTCAGACAACAAGAAACGCGATTCGGAAGCTTGTTCACCGTTGACCAGGTTGTAACTGGTCATTAGCGCCCAAGGCTGGCCTTGGCGCAAAGCGATCTCAAAGCCCCGCAAATACAGTTCACGCAAGGTCCGTTCGTCAATCACCGAATCTGAAACCATCCGGTTGGTTTCCTGGCTGTTGGCGGCGAAATGTTTCGGCGCGGCCGAAACACCCTGGCTTTGGATACCCCGGATTTGGGCGGCCGCCAATTCACCAGACAGCAGCGGGTCCTCCGAGAAGTATTCGAAGGTCCGGCCACCCAAAGGGTTCCGCTTAAGGTTCAAACCAGGCCCCAACAGCACCTGAACGCCTTGTTGACGGGCTTCCCGGCCAAGGGCCTGACCAACTTCCTCGAGCAACCCAATGTTCCAGCTGTTAGCCAGCCCGGCGGCGGTTGGGAAACAAGTGGCTGGCAATGAGGCACCCAAGCCCAGATGATCAGCCCGGCCAGTTTGTTTACGGACTCCGTGGGGGCCATCCGCCAGCCAAATCGACGGCCAGCCGATCCGAGTGATCGCCCTGGTCTGCCAGACGTTCTCGCCAGACAACAGGGCGGCCCGTTCGGCCAGGCTCAGACCAGCCACAACCGCGGCTGGGGAGCCGGTCGCCCAGCCATCGGTCACGTCCTGGCCGGTCACAGCTTTGCTCCGTCGGCCGCTGCCCGGCTCTGGCGCCTGACCCGGCGGACCACCCAGACGGTACCGCCCAAGATTATCAAACCAACCCCAACCGACCCCAGAATCTGTACATAAACCCAGGTCGGGGGCGTGTAATTGATCTCGGCGCCAGGTGCCATGTGGTTCATCGCGTTCGAGTTCACAACCGTAAACAAAATGTTGTGAGTCGCCCGGCGGATGTCATTCAGAGCCGCACCGGATGTTGTGTCACTGAAGGACTTGGACGGGGCGAACGTCAACGTCAGATCAGTGCCAGCCCAGATTGACTGATTCGGATCCATGTAGCGGTAGATGTTGAAATCTGACACCGCGAAACCCTCAAACCCCCATTCGTGACGCAACACATTAGTCATCAAGGCAGCCGATCCGCCGGCCCAGACAGCCCCTATCCGGTTGAACGAACTCATGATCGCGGTCGCCCCAATCTGGGCGGTGGTAACCGAGCCAGCGGCGTCCAAAATGTAAGGCACCTCCATCGTGACTCCCTTGACGGCGATCTCAAAAGGCCTCAAATAGACTTCCCGGACGGCTTGTTCAGTCGCCCAAGTGGCGACCCCGTTGTTGACCCGGTTAGCTTCTTGCTCATTCAAAGCGAAATGCTTGAAAAAGGTGTAAAGACCTTTAGTGGCCGCCCCATTAGCCACAGCCGCGGCCATCTGGCCAGACAACAACGGGTCTTCGGAGTAGTACTCAAAGTTCCGGCCACCGAAAGGCGACCGGTGAATATTCATCGCTGGGGCGTACCAGCCGTTAATGCCTTTGAACAGCGCCTCATTGCCTAAGGCGGCACCCATCTGGTGAAGCGAATCAGTATTCCAGGTTTGGGCCAGCGAGTAAGCCGAAGGATAGGCCAAACCGTTGATGTCAGCGTTGATGAAGGAACTGAAACCGGCTGGCCCATCGGTTTCAACTGTGCTCGGTTTACCGATTGAGGCTACCGCCAGGGTCTGGTAAGCGCCGTTCAACAGCATGTTGGACATGTCATCCAAACTGAGCGAATCAAGCAACTCCTGCCACTTCGGGTCATCTTTAGCCAAGCCACGCAAATCCATCAAAGACAGACTGGTCGGCTGACCAGTTACAGGAGACGGCCCAGTGAACTGGGCGGCGGCGGCCGCCTGATCCCAGGCGGCGAATCCAGCCACAACCTCCACCCCGGCCTGGTAAAGGTCTTCACTAGGCGCGGCCGGGAAGGTCCCAGCGAAATCAGCCCGGCTGAACTCAAGGATCTGACCGGCCGTCTTGGTGGTACTGAATCGCTGGTTCAGGTCATCGAACTGGTTGGTGGCGGCGATCAGATCACCGCTCCGAGGATTGTCCGGACCGTAAACCAACGTGCTCGGCACGGTGTAAATCAACGGTTCAACCAGTCCAGCCAAGTGATGAGAGTCGGTCCGGAGCGACACCACATAATCACCAGCCTCAAGCACGTAGGCGCGGGCTTCGCGGTGGTCATATGACGCCATGTCCTGGACCGCGAACTCAAGGCGGACCGTCTGCGAATCGCCTGGCGCGATCACATCGGTCTTAGCGAAAGCCGCTAGGACAGCATCGGCCTTCTCAATTCCGCCGGGCTGGTACGGCGGGCTGAAATACAACTCAACGACCTCTTTACCCGCCACCTGTCCAGTGTTACTGACCGTCACCGTAGCGGCGATACTCTCATTTGGCGCACCAGACTCCCAGCCATCCAAGCGCCACTCAAAACTCGTGTAACTCAAACCAAAACCGAACGGGTAGACAACCGCCGTGCCGTAATCGATCAAACCCTCGGCCGCGGCCGTTTCGTAATAGCGGTAGCCGGTGTAGATACCCTCGGCGTAATTGACGAAGGCCGCTTCAGTGGTGGTTTCAGCGTTCGAGGCGATCGCTTCAAGAGCTGAAGCCGGATATGAGACCTCAAGGTCGCTGTAAATGAAGCCGCCAAAATTAGCGAACGACGGGTCGGCCGTGAAATCGGCCGCCCAAGTGTCAACGGTCCGGCCTGACGGGTTCCAGGAGCCGGACAGCACGCGGCCCAACCCGTCAAAACCAGTCAGCCCAGGCGATCCGGCCAGAATGACCGCACTGACCCCAGGGTGATCCTGGACCGGGCCTAACTCCAGGCTGGTTGAGGCGTTGACGATGACAACCACTGTGGAAAAGTTATCGGCCGCCAAATCAATCAGATCTAGTTCGTCTTGGTTCAGTTCTAGCTGATGCTGGCCTGGTTGGTAGTTAGCGTCCCACTGCGCCATGTCTTTAGTCAGGTCGCCGCCTTCGCCACCTGGCCGACCAATGAAGACTAAGGCCGCATCGCTGTAAGCGGCGAATGAGGCGGCCACATCTTGGTAGAAGGAAACCGGTGCCTCGCCGATCTCATAGGTTGAGGCGGCCGGTTTGTCCATTTCGATATAGCCACGCGGGTTAGCATCAGCGAAAGCGGCGATGGCTTCAAAAGCGGCCTGATTGACTTCAAAACCGGCCATTTCCAAGCTTTGGCGTGGGGTGACAGCTTCAGTGACGGTAATCGAACCAGAGCCTGAACCGCCGTAAACCGGGTCGGCGGCGGCCCGGCCAAGCATGGTGACTTTAGCGCCAGGGTTGAGCGGCAGGGCGGCGGCTGTGTTCTTGGCCAGGACCATGCCTTCGCCGCCAATCTCAGCGATCAGGCGGCGAGCGGCCTGATCGGCTTCTTCAGCCGAAGTGAAGTCGGTCTTGTAGTAGGTGGTGTCCCAATCGGCCGCAGCCGCTGGATTAGTGATGGAGTAGGTGCCTGAACCGAGTTGTGACGCGACCCAGCCGCCGGCTGTAATCAAGGCCAAGTTCAGAACCGTCACCAGGATGGCCGCGAAGGCCAGCAGCGGGATCCAGATGCCAAGGAACTTTCGGTTGGAGATTGGTCGGCCTGGCCGCTTTGGGCGGTTCGGAGCCTCGTCCGTTGTGTCTTGCGCTGTGTCTTCCGCGTTCGCCACTGTGCCCTAACCCTCTCGTTTTTCTCACCGTGTTGTGCCGTGCTTTGCCGTGCTGTGCTTTGGGCTGGCCATCACAGGCCCGGTGCCGCCGCGCCATCCGGGTGTCATCAGCGCCATCCTGCGTCAGTCTAGGAGCGCGTCCGGCAGCTAGGTCGGCCAGAGCACTTTCGGTCGGTTTGACGCCACGGACTGCACCGGCCGCCGGGCAGGCAAGAAAGCCATCAGATCGGTCAACACCGAGCCAGCGCCTACCCATTACCGAACCAGCACCTAACCAGCGCCGACCTGGACTGACCTACGATCCACCAGGCCACCCCAGGCCGCGACCGATTGTGTCCTAAATCTGACGAAACTTGCTCCATCCGGCCTGACCTTTTGGGTGCTAGCTAACGTGGGGACCGCGCGGTTGGCCACCATCAGCGTCGCAGCTCCCCGTGCAGCGCAGTCTGTCCGCGTCCTCAACGGCCGCCCTAGGGCGGCTAGCTGAGGACCGGTCGCAGGTGCTAGCTGGGGGCACGAAGGCCGTGGTGTTTCACCATGAACTGAGTGCCCTGTCGGGTAGATCGGTGGGCACGGCGTGCGAAAACCGAAGGCGCGGTCTTCCCCCGGATCCCGGGGGCAGGCCGCCCAACCACGGAGGGATTACTAATGAGAACTAGATCTGTCAAGACGATTCTTGTGCTGACCTGCGCCGTTGGCTTAGTGGCGGCCGGCTGCACCAACGGGGACACACCAGGCAGCGACGGCGATGACGCCGCCAAATACACCACACAGGAGGTGACCGATGGCACCACCACATTCACGGTTGTAAACAACCCGAACGGTGGTACCACTCTGGCTTACGGCTCTGAGTCCGGCATCAAACTAATCGAAGAAAAACAAGACGGTTTCACCTACGCCTTTAAAGACATGAACGGCAACGGCGATCTGGACGCCTGGGAAGACTGGCGTAAAACACCTCAGGAGCGGGGCGCTGACCTGGCGCCGCGGCTAGCGACTGACCAGATCTCTGGTCTGATGTTGTTCTCCAGCGCTGAACGGTCCCCGACAGACGGCCTGACGGACGCCCAGAAGGAGTATCTCGGCCAGTCTTATCTGCGCAATATCTTGTTCGGCGGAGGCAACGAGGTTGAACCGGTGGTCACCTGGACCAACCAGTTGCAGGCCTATGTTGAGACCTTGGCGACCGGTGAGACCCCTTATGTGCCGGTCAACTTCTCGTCCGATCCGCGCCATGATGCCGTTGACTCCTTCTCACGGGCGGTTGGAACGGTCTCGCAATGGCCATCCAATTTGGGTTTGGCGGCGACTTTTGACCCTGAACTGGCCCTTCAGTTTGGCCAGTACGCTTCGGCCGAATACCGGGCGCTTGGTCTGACCAACACGCTCAGCCCGCAAATTGACTTGGCTTCCGATCCCAGATGGTCCCGCATTAACGGAACCTTTGGTGAGGATCCGGCCATGTCGCAACAGTTCGCCGCTAACTATGTCACCGGCTTCCAAACCACCTATGGTGAGGATGGTGCGGCGTTAGGTTGGGGACCGGGTTCGGTCACCACAGTGATTAAGCATTTCCCGATCGATGCCGCCGGTGAAGGTGGGCGCAGATCGTCGGCTTTGGCTGGCGAATACGCCGTCATGCCGGGCGATAACGGGGCGGCTCATGAGAGCGTCTTCGCCGCCGCCATCGCGGCCGGGGCAGGTGGGATCATGCCGTCCTACCCGATTGTGACAGACGCCAACGGCGACCCTTATTACGGCAACTTGAGGGGCAGCGCCTATGACAAGGTGCGGATCGACATCGCCCGGGCGGCCAACAACTTTGACGGCGTGATGGTGACCGACTGGCAAGTTACCCGCTCAATCGAAGATGGTTCCGAAACGCCTTGGGGCACTGCCTGGGGAGCAGGCGATCTGACAGTTGAAGAACGCCACTTCGAAATCCTCAAAGCTGGTGTTGACCAGTTCGGCGGTAACACTGATGTGGCACCGGTCAGGGCGGCTTACGACCTTTGGGAGAAGGCTTATACCGCTGGTGAAGTTGAGGTTGACGCTCCGGCCCGTTGGGCTCAGACCGGCAGCCGGGTGTTGACGAACTTCTTCGCCGTTGGCTTGTATGACAATCCGTTCACCGATTTGGAAGCTTCCAAAGCGGTTGTCGGCAACGATGAAGCCACCACGGCCGGCCAGGACGCCCAACACAAGTCAGTTGTCCGGATTAAGGACGATGACGCCATCACATGTGGTGCCGCCGCCAGTGACTACGCCGGCATGAAGGTCTACATTCCGCGCTCCTATGAGGCTCACGGTGACAACTACACCGAGTACGCCACAGTCAACTTGGAAGTCGCTGAACAGTATTTCGCTGAGGTTGTGACTGACGAGGCGGCGTTGGACGGCGACGAGCGCGTGACACAGTACACGGCGCCTGATTTGTCCGATGTCGACCTGGTGATTGTCGGTATGAAGAGCCCACAGAACGGCGGATTTGATCCGATCGGGCATCAAATAATCATCAACGAGGACGGTTCAAGGACCTTCCTGCCGATCTCGTTGCAGTACCGCCCGTACACGGCTGACGGCCCGAACGTCCGCCGGACGTCGATCGCCGGTGACCGGCTACCTGACGGTTCGAAGGAAAACCGGTCCTACTACGGCAACACGGCTGAGACTTGGAACGCGGCCGACCTGGACGCTTTCGAACGGGCTGTGGCCGCGGTTGAAGCTTCTGGGCGTGACATTCCGATCATCACCGTGGTCAAGATCGCGGGCAGCATGTTTGTGCCAACCGAGTTTGAGGCCGACTCGGACGCTATCCTGCTTGGTTTCAGTGTCACCGACCGCACCTTGTTGGATGTGGCGCTAGGTATCGCTGATTCGTCTGGCCGCCTGCCAATTGGCTTGCCAGCCAGCATGGACGCGGTTGAGGGCAGCTTCGAGGACTTGGAGAAAGACGTTGAGTCTTACACCGATTCGACCGGGAACGTCTATCAGTATGGCTTCGGCCTGACCTGTCAAGGCAGCCCAATCCAGTAATAATCCGCCCGGGTAGGAGTGACCGGGCACCGCTCAAGGCCGGACCCTTGAGCGATGCCCGGTTGCCGTGAGCAGCGAACCAGGGACTGTGGTTTATGGTCACGGTGGCGCGGGCCTTTGGGCGGCCCATCGGCCCATCCGGCCATCCGGCCACCCGGGCGCCTCACGCGACAGCGTGGCCAGCGGAAACACGGAAAATAGCGACAGCTACAGCAAAGGAGCAACCATGATGAAGAGGACCGTGCGGGCCAGTGCCCTGAGTGTTATCGCCTTGGCGATGGCGCTCAGCCTGGGAGCTTGTGGTGACGGCGGTACCAGCGGTGGTGACGACACGTCGGCCGACGTCCAAGAGTCAGCCGCGTTCATCGCCGACATGCAAGAGGGCGTCAAAATCATCAACGATCAACTTGAAGTTGAACCGGGGATGGAACAGATCATGCTGGCCTCAGATGTTGACCATCCAACCCAGAAGTACAACCTGTGGGTCATGCCGTATTACCCTTCGGAGGCGGTCACCAAGTACACCATGACGATCCAGATCAAAGACGGTAAAGACTTTCATGTGACAGCCGTTTCAGCTGACACCGGCAAGACTTGGCGGATGGATCAAGACGGCAAGATGACTGAGGAACTACCTGAAGACGGCTGAACCAGCCAACCCACGAAAACACAACCCTAAAGCGGCCACCCGTCCAGTCAGCCAGCCAGTCGGCTCCACCTGGGCGGGTCGGTCCATGTTCTTCGCACCCCACCTCCCGGTCGGTAAGGTATCCCGGCCGGGGGGGCTGACTTGCTGGGTCAATGTGGGCACAATTGGAAGATGGACTGGCCGGACTTGTTAGCGGCCGCAGGAGGGCTGGTAGGCCTCGGCGGTGGTATCGCCGCGGTGACGGCATCGGCCAAATTGCGCCGCACCCAACGCACCCTAGCGCGGGCCGCCCAATTCCGGCGCGACTCGGGACGGCTTGAGCGGGCCGCTTTTGTGGCTAACCCAACTAAGAGCGGCTACGCCGATCTGAAACTGTCAGCCTATGTCCTGTGTGACGAACTCGGCTTGGGCGAGCCGCTTTGGCTGGAAACAACCCGGCGCTCGCCTGGCACCGCCCAGGCCGCTGAGGCGGCCCGTCAAACCGGTGTATCGACGGTGGTGGCGGCCGGTGGTGATGGCACAGTCCGGGCAGTGGCGGCCGGGCTGGTGGAACTTGGTGTGCCGATGGGTGTTGTGCCGATGGGCACAGCCAACCTACTGGCCCGGAATCTGAACCTGCCGTTGGCCGCTAGCCGCGAAGCGCTTGAGGTGGCTTTCACGGGTCGGCGTCGCGTGATTGATGTCGGTCGGCTGACAGCCCATGACTTGTCTGGGCAGACCGTGCTCGACAATGAGGCTTTTCTGGTCATCTCTGGTCTTGGTTTTGATGCGGCGATGGTTAGCAGCGCTGACGTGGCCCTAAAACGGCGGCTGGGTTGGCCGGCCTATTTCATTTCCGGTTTCAACCATCTGTCCGATAAAGCGATTAGTTTGACAGTGGCGGAGGATCCGGCCGAGGACGATGCCGTCCCAAGACGAGTTTCGGCCCGTTCAGTTATGTTCGGTAATTGTGGTTTGCTGCCGGCCGGATTACGGCTAGTTCCGGATGCGGATCTGGCTGACGGTTTGCTGGACTTGGTGACCGCTGAGACCAGGCATGGCCTGGTTGGTTGGGCCGCTGTGGCAGCCCAGGTCGGGTTGCACTCGGTTGGTTTGCGCTGGTCGCCTGCGTGGGCATCGGGCCGTCTGGTTTACCGCCAGGCGGAGGCTTTTGAGGTGCGTTGTGAGGCTGACCAGTTGATCCAAATTGATGGTGAACTTGTTGGCCAGGCCGCCAGTTTGCGGGTTTCGCTGGAGCATCTGGCTTTGTCGGTCAGAGTGGCTGATTGACTTGGTGATTCTGGGCTTGATCGGCTGTGATGCTCAGATGGCCGGGCTTGATGGGTTGAATCAAACAGCCTGGCCGCGCTGGATCTGGTCAACCCAGGTCTGGGCTCGGGAATAATCGGCTGCCGTCGTGCCGGGACGGACTTTCGATGGCACATAATCAGCTTTCGGATATGAACCGAGGTAGCGCACCCGGGGTGAGAAGCGGTGCAATCCGACCAGAGCTTCAGCCATGCGCGGCTCTGAGACGTGAGCTTCAGCGTCAAGTGAGAAAAGGTAACGGCCTAAGGCGTCACCTGACGGCCGTGATTCGATCCGCGTTAGGTTGATGCCACGGGTGGAGAACTGTTCAAGCAATTCCAATAGTGCGCCGGAGCGTTCATCAGGCAAGGCGATTACCAGGGTGGTTTTGTCCGCGCCGGTCGGTGCGGGCACTAAACCAGGCCGTTCAATCAGCACAAACCGCGTCACGGCCGCCAGGTTGTCGGCCACACCACTGGCCAGGACGGTTAGACCGTAGTGGGCCACAGCGGCCGGGGGAACTAGCGCGGCATCAAAGTCCAGCAGATCGCTGGCCAACTGCCCGTCCAACACCCGGGCCATCAACTGGGCGGCCGCGGTGTTGGAATTGGTGACTGAATGGGCCGCAGCGGGCAGGTGCCGCCGGAGCCATTGCCGACATTGCGCCCAAGCGTGCGGGTGGGCGCCGATCCGTTTCACCGTGTCAAGTGTTTCGCCTGGCAGACTGGCCAAACTGAAGGAAACCGGGACCAGCGTTTCCCTAGTGATAACCAGTGGCTCGCCTTCGGCCAAGGTGTCGAGCACGGCCGTGACACCGCCTTCGACTGAGTTTTCGATCGCTACAGCGGCGTAGTCAGCACTGCCTTCCCGAACAGCTTCAATCGCACTAATGACATCAGCTTGAGGTAGCAGGTCAGCGGTTTCAGGCGAGACGATTTGAAGTAACGCCTCCTGCGTGAACGTGCCGGCCGGCCCCAAATAGGCGTAGCGCGGCCGGGCGTTTGGCGTGGTCATGGCGGCTCCAGGAATTGTCTCGGCTGGCCGTGGCTTGGCTCTGATCTGGCCCAAGGCGGACAGGAATGACTCGGCTAAGCCTAGTACCGGGCCAGGCGATCGGCCCGCCAAGGGGTTGTCCATGCCGAGACGGACCAAGAAGGGAGGCCACTACCACCCAGCCCCTAGGGGGGCGGCATCACCCACAAGGGTGGGGCCAAAGCACAATGCTGGGGTGGGGCCAAGACAGCTTGCCATTTCCAGTAATCGGTCAAAGTTGGCCAAAACGGGTGACTTTGACCGGTTTCCGTATTGGAAAGTGGGCTGACTGATGCTGGGAGAATCTGTGGTAATCGGCTGACCTGCTGGTTTACTGGCTGGCTGGTTGGAGCGGGCGAGCAGGACGCCCAGCGGTGACACAGATAACCGAGCCCGCCGGAACGGGTCCGCCCAGAAGCCCGGTCCGTGGGCTCATAAGAGGCGGCGGACCCGCCTGGACGGGCCAGCCGATTAGTCTGGAAAGCATGACAGCCCAGGGTTCGCGAGTTGTTGGCTGCCGATCAGCGGTTTGGCGCCTAGCTGGCGGGCTTGGCCTGGCTGGTTTGATGGCCGTGGCGGCGGCCAGCCCGGCCGAGGCCGAAGCGATGGCTGGTCCACCGCTGATACTGATCGGCGTTAGCGGCCTGACCTGGGATGATGTCTCCGAGCAGGAGACTCCGGCGTTGTGGCGGGCGATGTCTCAGGGCGCCGATGTGGCTGGTACGATCACCCGTTCGGCCCGGGTCGGCTCATGCCCGGCTGAAGGCTGGCTGGCTTTGGGGGCGGGCCAGGCCGCTGGTGAGGTGGCCGGCGGGGCGATGAGCGACATGAAGACGGTTGACCCGGCATCCTGTGCTGGCCTGGTTGAACCAACCGGCCAGATGATTCCGGATTGGGATCAGTTGACGGCCGCCGCCGTCGGCCGCCAAGTTCCGCTTGGTTCGCTGGCCGCTTGGCTTCGTCAGGCCCAGGCCGACGGGCCAGATAGAACTGACGCCAGCCCAGAAAAGGTCGCCGCAGGCCCAGCGATCGGCGCCATCGGGCCAGGTGCGGCCCTGGCCCTGGCGCGATCTGATGGCTCTTTCGCGGTGCCCTACCAGCCCGCGCCGCGGGCACCGGAGGCCTGGGGTGAGGCTGTAGCCACAGCGGTCTCAAGTGGCTTGGACGGCGTTGTGGTGGACGCTGGAACAATTTCGCCGACGCTCAGCCCAGCCCAGCTTGACGCTCGTCTGGCGGCGATCTGGCGGGCCTTGCTGGATGATTCAGCCCAGCGCGGCGGCGTGCCAGTCATCATCCTGGCAACCCTGTCCGCCCCCGAACCGGCCTGGGGTGTGACGCTACGTTGGGGGGCCAACCCGGAACCATCACCGCGGCGAATTGATTTGATCCGATCAGCCACCACCCAAACTGATGGCCTGGTTTCCAGTTGGGACCTGACCGCTGTGTTCGAGTCAGGTCTGCCCGGCGGCGCGGGTGTTGTGCCTGATCCGTGGCATCTGGCTGGGGACGGCCTGGACGTGGCTGAGGTGACGGCCAGCCTGCGTGACGCCAGTCATCACGCCCAGGTGCAGCGCTCCTCCAGCCAGTTCGCCTGGGCTGCTTCAATGGTGATCGCCCTGGCCGCCGTGGCGGCCGCGTTGCTGGCCGGAATCAGCCGACCCGGCCAGCCGGCCCGGCTGAGGATCATCTGCCTTGTGGCATTGACCGCCGGAATCTTCCCGGCAGCGGGTTTCGCCGCCAACCTTCTACCGTGGTGGAGGTCCGCCTGGCCGCTTGGCACTTGGCTGGCTTTGAGCGTGGCCATCGCGGGCGGCATCGGCCTGCTGGTGCGTGCCCTATGTGTCAACTTGAACTGGCCGGTGCTGCGTGCCCCGCTAGCTCCAGCCGGCTTGGCCGGGCTGTTCGCCTGCCTGATCCTGCTGGCTGATCCCATATTTGACGGAAGGATCGTGCAAGACGCGCCGCTGGGCTACCCAACTCTGCTGGGCGCCCGTTTTACGGGCTATCCCAACACGGTGTTCGCCATCGTCCTAGTTGGGGCGCTGCTGGCGGCGGCACTGGCGGCCAGCGGACTGGTGGCCCGTGGCTGGCGCCGGGCCGAACTAGCCTTCTTGGGCTTGGTCGGCTGCGGCATGGTGGCCGCCATTGGACTGCCATCAATTGGGGCGGACTTCGGCGGAGCCGTCACAGTCGGCGTCGCCTTCCTGGTGTTGGCCTTACTGGCGGCCGACTGGCGGTTCAACTGGCGGCTGGTGGGGTTGGTCGTAGCAGGCGGCCTGGCCGCCGCTTTGGCGGCGCTGGCCTGGGATTATTCACGCGGTCCGGAAAACTGGACACATCTGGGAGGCTTCGCCGATCTGGTCATCAATGGTGGCGCCTGGCCGGTTGTGCTGCGCAAAGCGGACATGGCGCTGCGCTTATCGATTGGCCCAGGCTTGGCTCTGGTGGCTGGCTGGCTGGTGGCGCTGCGGCTGCGCCGCCGTGGCTGGCTGGACGGACTGGACAGTCCGGCCTGGCGTGATTGGCCGTTACTCCGTCCCCTGATCGCCGCCCTGGTGACTGGGTTGGCCCTCGGCTCGGCGATAAACGATTCTGGCCTGGTTGTCGCGATAACCGGTCTCAGTTTGGCGGGCCCGCTGATGGCGGGACCACTAGGCGAGTTGACTTGGGCGGCGCGGCGGTCTGCCGTGGCGGGCCAAACCGATCAACCGGCGCCAGGCGCTGCCTGAACCGATCCGCACCGCCCGGGCCGCTAAGGCCAAGCTGACATCACGGTATTGCGCTAAGCGGTGGGCCGCTCCCCGAACTGACTTGCCAGATGGCCGGTGCCGAAGTTCGCAATCAACTTCTTTGATGGCGAACCCTTGGCGCAGCAAGTCAATTGTCATGGCCGTCTCAACACCCCAGCCGTGGGCTAAGGGTGTGGCGGCTTCATAGGCTTCGCGGGTCAGGCAGCGCTGGCCAGATAATGGCGCCCGGGGCGTGAACCCGGTGGCGCGGGCGATGGCTTTGCGGGCTAAGCGCACCACCGCTCCGAATCCGGCCGCGCCGACCTGTGGTGGTAGCACACCGACGGTGAAATCAACTTGCCCGGTGGCGACTGGCATGATCAGCCGCGCCGCTTTGGCGGCGGTTTCGCCTAGGTCCGCGTCAAGGAACAGCAAGAGGCGGTCTGGTGTGCCCGCCGCGTCGCGCATCGCGACTATGGCGGCGCCTGTTTCCATGGCTTCAGCTTTGCCCCGGTTATGGGAGTGGCGTACCACTACCGCACCGGCCGCCTGGGCTTTAGCTCTGGTCTGGTCCTGTGATCCGTCATCTACCACTAACACCAGGTCTACCAGCGGAATTGTCTTAGCGCTGGTGACTGTCGCGGCGATCCGGCCGGATTCATTCTTAGCCGGGATGACGACGGCGACACGTTGTTCGGGGAGTACCGGGTTGCCGACGCGATCTTTGCCTTTCACGGGCAATACTTTAGAACTTCTTGGATCGGGCGGCACTTCGCACCACGGTAGTGATACTGCGGTGGAAGGTCAGCGCAAGGTCAGTGACCGGGCGACAAGCCCGTGGCGGGCCCGGCGTTGGTTGGCGTCGAGCGGGCTGGTGTCAGCCAGGGCGGTTTCAAGCTTGTCGCGGAAGGCCGCCGCTGGTTCGCTCAGATCCTCCGCGCCGGTCCCGGCGGGTAAGTCCCACACTGGAATGACCAGGCCGAGCGCCCTAAAGGCGCCAAGGTATTTAGCGCCTGGTATGACCCCGGCTTGCCTTTCGGCTTGCAGGCGGGCCAGGGCGTCAAGCAGAGCCTCCTCTTCAACTCCGAGCGACCAGCGCAAGTATTCGCGTTCGCCGAACTTGGTCCAGTAGGCCCGTTCCAGTCCTGGCACCGCCAAAGTTGGGACCAGATCGGCGCTGGCGTTCTTGGCCGCCTCAGCCAGGGGTTCGTCCTCAGGGTCTAGCTCAGTCCAATAGTCAAACGAGTCAAGCAACTCGAAACTTGGTGCCTCAGGTCCGGTGGTTGGCGGGTTAGGTGTCAGCAGGTCTTGCAGGCGCGGGCCGTCGGCTCCCAGCGGCGGCGGGCTGGCCATTTGACCAGGGGCGGCCCGCATGGCGGCCGTTAGGGCGTTGCCGAGGTCACGTGAGACATCATCTGAGCCTTGGGGTGGTTGCAGAGCGACCACCGGCAGGCCGTCCGTCTTCCGCCAGGCGCGGGCCAGCTCAGGTAGTAGGGTGACAAATTGGACGATGCCGCCCCCCGACAGTCCAGCGACGGCCCTGGCCGCAGGAAGTATTTCACGCATCGCAACAAGGTCAGCTTCTAGTGTCAGGTCGGCCAGCGGGCGGGCCACAAAGGCGGGTTGATGCTTTGCCATGCCCTAGAGACTAACTGTCCTTCGCTTGGTTGGCACCCGGTGGCGCGACCTAACCGGCCTGGAACAAGTCCTGGCGGGCCAAGCCGACTGGGTGAAGTTGATTGAGATAGATCAAGCTGACCGATCGACACGACAGGCCTAATGGATGTATCGTATCGATGCATCTCAAAAAGTTTGATGCTAATTCGTTACAACTTGAGCGGGGAGTAGCACGTGCGTAATCGATCCAGCGTATTGGAGCTGGCTGTCCTAGGCCTGCTCCACTCCGCTCCGATGCACGGCTACCAACTGCGTAAACGCCTCAACGAAATGCTCGGCATGCTGCGTCCCTTCTCCTACGGCAGTTTGTACCCGTGCCTCAAGAACCTGGCTGATCAGCGCCTAATCGCCTCTTCAGAGGAAACTGACACGCCGGGCACATCGCGCCGGGCGCGGATCGTTTACCGTCTAACCGAATCTGGTACGGCTCATCTTGAGGCGCTGCTCGGTCAAGCTGGGCCCGCCACTTGGGAAGATGAGAACTTTGACGTCCGCTTCGCGCTGTTCGCCCAGACCGATGCTGACACCCGCCTGCACATCCTCGAAGGACGCCGGGCCCGCATGGCTGAACGCCTCGACGCCATCAACGGCGCCATTAGGCGGGGCGGACCGGCCGACACATACACCCAGGAACTCCAACGCCACACCCTTGAACAGGTGGAACGTGAAGTTCACTGGCTTGAAGGCCTGATTGAGTCAGAACGGGCCGCACACCGGCGCACGGGGAGCGCCCGGCTGGCGTTAGCGCCACCAAGTGAGCACTTATCCAGTCGGATCGGCTTAGTCACCCCAGCTCAGCCGCTGCCGAACACCACCAAATAACACCAAGGAGCACAACAAATGAGCCCCATCCGGGTAGCCATAGCGGGCGTTGGCAACTGCGCCGCATCGCTTGTCCAAGGCGTCGAGTTTTACAAGGACACGCCCGCTGACTCCACGGTCCCAGGCTTGATGCACGTTCAGTTTGGGCCGTACCACGTCCGGGACATTCAATTCGTCACCGCTTTTGACGTTGACGCCAAGAAGGTTGGCCTGGACCTGTCCCAAGCCATCGGCGCCAGCCAAAACAACACCATCAAGATCGCCGATGTGCCTTTCCTTGGTGTTGAAGTCAAACGCGGCGTGACACTTGATGGACTGGGCAAGTATTACCGCGAAACCATCACAGAATCAGATGCCGAGCCAGTTGATGTGGTCCAAGAACTACGCGACAAGAAAATCGACGTGCTGATCAGCTACTTGCCGGTGGGCAGTGAAAAAGCCGACAAGTTCTACGCCCAATGCGCCATTGACGCCGGTGTGGCCTTCGTCAACGCGTTGCCGGTGTTTATCGCCTCTGATCCGGTTTGGCAGGCCAAGTTTGAGGCGGCCGGCCTACCGATAGTCGGCGACGACATCAAATCCCAAGTTGGCGCGACCATCACTCACCGCGTTTTGGCCCGGCTATTTGAGGACCGCGGAGTCATCATGGACCGGACTTATCAGCTCAACGTTGGCGGCAACATGGACTTCAAGAACATGCTGGAACGTGAACGGCTCGAATCGAAGAAGATCTCCAAGACTCAAGCTGTGACCTCCAACATGGATCACGAATTACCAGAACGCGACATCCACATTGGCCCATCGGATTATGTCGCCTGGCTTGACGACCGCAAATGGGCTTTTGTCCGTCTTGAAGGCAGGGCCTTCGGCGGGGTGCCACTGAACCTGGAATACAAGCTTGAAGTCTGGGATTCACCAAACTCGGCGGGCATCATTATTGACGCGCTGCGGGCCGCCATGATCGCCAAAGATCGCGGTATTGGCGGTGCGATCATTAGCCCATCGGCCTATTTCTTCAAGTCTCCGCCGGTTCAACATGAGGACCGGGAAGGCCGCGAACTGGTTGAACGCTTCATCCGTGGTGAGATTGAGCGTTGACCCAGGAACCATAAACCAAGACGGCGTTTTCAGACCGGCCGCCACCCTGCGGCGGCCCAGGAATCTTCCGACTCGGCTGGTGGCAGCCGGTCTGATGACGCTGTCCCTGCTGGGATGTCAGGGTGAAGGAGGCACCGGCACCGCCTTGCCAGATCTGGATCCGCCTGGATCGAATGACCGGCCTTGGGACGCCCCAATCAACCCGGACAAACCAGACAACCTGGATGGCTTGGCGCCAGGTAGTGGCGCCAAGCCAGATCCCAGCTTGGCGATTAGCTGGACCACGTCCTTCCTTGGCCGGCCAGATTCGGCTGATTTCAAGGCGGTGGCATCCGATCCGTCTGGCGGTGTGGTCATAGGCGGTTATTTGGGGTCCCGCCAAGGAGATTTCGCTGGTCTGCCGACTTCCGGTAGCGCACTGCTGATCAGGTTGGATGCGACAGGCCAAGTGATCTGGGCCAAGACCTTTGGTGGGTCATCTGAGGACATCATTTTTGGGGTGGCTGTGCGAACCGACGGCAGCATTGTGGCGGTCGGTGATGTCACATCAACTGATGGCGGCCTGCCAGCCAGCCGCGGCACCCACGACGCCGTCGCTTTGCTGGTCAGCCCGGAAGGTGAAGTGATCTGGGTGAAGACCTTCGGTGGCAGCGACTTTGACGGTTTCAGAGCCGTCACACTCGGCTCAGACGGCTCCATCCTGGTGGCCGGTTTTATCGACTCAGATGATGCCGACCTGGGAACAAACCCAGGTGGGGGTTCTGTGGTGGCGAAGCTTGACCAAGACGGCGAACTGATTTGGATCAAGAACGCGGTGGCTAAAGGTGTCTACTTTTCGGCCATAACGACCGACGGGCAAGGCAACCTGGTGGTGGCCGGCTCCGCCGAAACTAGTCCCGACAGCGGTGGCGCGCTGGTCGCCCGACTCAACCACAACGGCGACCCATTATGGGTCAAAACCTTCAGAGGTGACCTTTACGACCAGTTCCACACCGTGGCGGTCAGCCCGCGGGACGGCATCGTAGTTGCTGGAGAACTGCTGTCAGACAGCGGCGAATTACCGCCCAGCCAAGGCGGCTATGACGCTGTTCTGGCCAACCTGTCACTTGACGGCGAAGTGGTTTGGGCCAAAACCAGCGGCGGAGCTAATACTTCAGAATCGATCTGGTCGCTAGCGATTGACGCTGGCGGAGGTGTGGTGGCGGTCGGCTGGATGGGCCCAGTGCGGGCTGATCTGGGGCCGCAAGATGGTCTTATTCTGCGGCTAGACCGGGCTGGTTCGATCACCTGGGAGAAAACACTCGGCGGCAGTGGTGGTGCTGGTCTGGCCGCGCTAACAGCCGTCAAGGACGGATTTGTGGCGGTTGGCGGTTCAGCCTCCCAGGATGGCGATATCCCCGTACCGGCCGGCCAAACCGCCGTCTTCGCCGTCAAACTAGTTTGACCCGGCCTCATCGACTTGGCTGTGACTTGCCCACCATTCGACTAAAACCTCGGTCGCGGCCGCTTCACCTAAAGGTCCATCAGCCATCCGCCGGTCAAGCAAATACTTGTAGGCCCGCCCGACCGCTTTACCTGGCCCAATTCCTAAAACAGCCATGATCTGATCACCGTCCAGGTCTGGCCGGATAGCTTTGAGTTCCTCGGCTGCGGCCAGTTCAGCGATGCGCCGTTCCAGATCGTCGTAAGCGAAAGCCAGCCGATCCGCCCTTCGGACGTTCTGGGTGGTGCAATCCGCCCGCGACAACCGGTGAAGCCGCTCCAAGAGCGGCCCGGCGTCGGCCACGTAACGACGGACGGCGGCATCGGACCAACCAACTGTGCTGTCGCCGTAACCGTAAAAGCGCATGTGCAACTCAACTAAACGGCTGACGTCTTTGACTGTGCCGGCATCGAAACGCAAAGCCCGCAGCCGTTTGGCGGCCAACTTGGCGCCAACCACTTCATGATGGTGAAAAGTCACCTGACCGCCAGCCTCAAACCGCCGGGTCGCTGGTTTACCGATGTCATGAAGCAGAGCCGCCAGCCGCAGCGCCAGGTCAGGCCCAGGCACAGGGCCGTCAGGGGCGGATTCTAGGGCGATCGCCCGTTCGAGCACAGTCAAGCTGTGTTCATAAACGTCCTTGTGGCGGTGGGCCGAATCGGTGGCGAGCTGCAAAGCGGTCAGCTCCGGCAGGATCAGATCGCCAATACCGCTGTAAACCAGCAGCTCCAAGCCGCGCCGAGGTTCGGGCGCCAAGATCAGTTTGGCGAGTTCGGCTTGGATTCTTTCTTGGCTGACAATTCCTAGCCGGTCAGCCATCGCTGTCATCGCTTTGAGAACCGCTGGGTCAACCTCAAACCCAAGTTGAGCGGCGAAACGGGCGGCTCGCATCATCCGTAGCGGATCGTCATCGAACGATTGGGTGGCTGCCGCCGGTGTCCGTAAGAGCCGCCCAGAAAGGTCCGTCAGACCGCCGTAGGGATCAACGAACCGAAGTTCAGGGGTCAAAAGTAAAGCCATGGCGTTGATGGTGAAGTCACGCCGCGACAGATCACCTTCGAGTGAGTCGCCATATTGGATGGCTGGTTTACGGGAAGCCGGATCGTAGTGTTCAGTTCGGTAGGTTGTGACCTCAGCTGTGGTTCCGCCGCGTCGCCCGGCCACGGTGCCGAAGGCCCGTCCGACATCCCATGTCTTGTTAGCCCATTGACTGAGCAGTTCGGCCGACTGCCCGGGTGGCAGGTTGGTGGTGAAGTCAAGATCGGTTACTGGCCGTCCCAAGATCATGTCCCGCACCGGTCCGCCTACCAGCGCCAGTTCGCCTCCAGTGGTGGCAAAGATGGCCGCCAATCGCTCGGCCGCGTCCGGAATTTGTCCGATGCCGCCCGCCCGGGTTTGGGTGGTCGTGGCCGGCCGGGGTGCCTTGGCGGCTACGTCAGGCAGGCCCGCCTGGCTTGGGTTCGGCTCATTAGACACGGTCACCCAGCCTAATAGACCCTTTGGGGAGTTGGCCTTGGGGGCCTGGCTTGGTGCCAGCTTTGAACCGGCATGAATAGTCTTGCGCTTTAGGCCGAGCGGCGATCTGATTCCGTTGGGGCGGGCTTGTTGGGCTGGACCGGTGAGCTTGGTCGGTAGGCTTGATTGTTATGGCCGTGCAACCCCATGCGACTCAGGCAGAGGCTACCCTGCCGGTGGTGGAGGAGGTTTCGGCTGGGGGTTTAGTGGTGGACGCGATTGATGGGGTGGCTCATGCCGCTGTGATCGCGCGGCGCAACCGGGGTGGCCGCCTCGAATGGTGCCTACCGAAGGGTCATCTAGAAGATGGCGAAACTCCAGCAGCGGCGGCGGTTCGTGAAATCTTGGAGGAGACCGGCATTCGCGGTCAGGTGATCCGTCATCTCGGGTCGATTGACTATTGGTTCGTAGGGCAATCGCACCGGGTGCACAAAGTGGTTCACCACTATTTGCTGTCAGCTCAGGAAGGGCAGTTGACGGCCGAAAACGACCCAGACGCTGAAGCTGAAGAGGCCGCCTGGGTGCCGTTGGACGAGTTACGCGAACGGTTGGCTTATCCCAACGAACGCCGACTGGTGCAAATGGCGCGCCGCTTGTTGGATGGTCCGGCGTGAAAACAACATTGGTGGTTGGCGTTGTGCTGACCTGCCTGGTGTCTGGCCTGGGACAGTTAACCAGTCCGGCTGGGCGGGCGCTGGGGGCTTTTAGCTCAGCGGCTGGCGGCGTCACGACTGGTGGCGCCGTGGCTGGCGGCACCACGGCGGCCGTCGAAGCGGCCGCTCAAAGCGGGGCGGTCAAGCTGACCATCCTCAGTGCCACACCAGTGTTGAACAGCCCGGACCAGCCGATGCGGGTAACGGCCGAGTTGACCAACACGACAGCTGAACTGGTCACCGGTGACATCAATCTGCGGGTGGCGTATGACCCCTTCAACTCAGCTGACGAACTGCGGGCTTGGACCAGCCGCTCGGTGGCGCAAGCACGGAACGACGCCTGGACGGTCAAAGCGGTGCCGCACCAGTCGGTCGCACCAGGGCAGACCGCGACCTTCAGTTTTGAAACCAATGCCGAACGGATGGTCCTTGGTACCCGTGGCGCTGAACCAGGCTGGGGTCCGCGCGGCATTTTGGTTGAGCTTGAAACCCTGGCGCAGGGACCAACAGCGGCTGACCGCAGCTATGTGGTTTACGCCCCGGATGAGGCCGCCCGCGGCCGGATGAACTTGACCGTGGTGGCGGGCTTGACGGCTGGCCCAGGTGAAACCCGTGACAAAACGCTGGCCCGGCTTGACACAGTGGCTACCGCCACGGCCGAATCTTGGATCACCTGGCTGCTTGATCCCGCGCTCTTGACGGCGGCTAACGATTCGAGCCAAGGCGCCACCCAATATCTGGCTGCGCGAGTGCGTGACGCGGCTGAATCTGGAAAGGCGGTTTACACCCTGCCGTACCAGGACATTGATGAGGCGCTGCTGGACGGCGCGGCGGCTGGGGCGGCCGCCGCCGAACAGACCAGCCGGGAACTGGCTCAACGGACCTTAGAGGAAGTCTTAGGACCGGACACAGCCGGCCTGGTTGGCTCTGACCTGTCATGGGCGGCCCGCGGCCTGAGCGCGGCCGGGGCTGAGTTCATTCGGCAGTCCGGTAGTTCGGCCATCTTGCTGGCCCCCGACCAGGCCGGCCTGGCCGGAGACGGCGCGGTTCACCAGTCACCTGGGGGCCTGACTTTGATAGCCCCTGACGCTTGGCTAGGTGAGAAGCTGAAGCGGTTAGACGGCACGCTTGACGTCAACACTGTGCTGGCGGATGCGGCTTTCGCCGCCCTTCAAGGCCAAATCGACGGGCAAGTCGGCGTCAGGGTGGTGGTGATGCCTCGCGGCTGGGAGCCATCGGCTGGCGGTGACTTGTTACTGCGCCAGTTGATTGGAGCTAGTTGGGTTGAAACGGTGACGCTGCGATCAATCCTCAGCCAATCAGCTAGCCCCGTCGCCGCGTTGGCGGCAGGCGATACCTGGCCTGGCCCGTCACTGTCCGAGTTGCGTGAACTGCTCCAAGGAATCGCCCATGACGCGGCTTTCGCTTCGCTGACAGCCCAGTCCGGCGAATATTTGGCCCGCTCAGTGCCTCCGCTGCTGGTGCCGCTGTCCAATGCCACGCCGGTCGGCCAGTCACGGACTGAGGCCGCCCGCACAGCTTTGACCGATAAAGCCACTTCGGTGCCGCCAGTTCAGGTAGTGGCAGGCAGCGAAGTGAACTTGATCAGCGATGACGGCATGGTTCCGGTTGTGGTGGAGAACCAATCAAATCAGTCGGTCAGCGGGCTGGTGGTGAAACTGACCGCCCAAACCAATGCCATCCGGATGGATGATGGCGTTGAAGTCGAACTCAGTCCGGGCCAGTCAGTGACCGCCCGTGTGCCGGTCCACGCTGTCGCCAACGGTGTCTTTGATGTCCGGGTTGATTTGCTTGACCAGTCCGGCCAGCCAGTTACTGGACCAGCCTCAATGACAATGCGGATCCGGGCGGAATGGGAAGACCGGCTGACCGCTGTGATCGGCTGGATCCTTGGGACAGTAGTGGTCCTGGGAATCATCGCGACAGCCCGTAAACGGCGGGCTGACCGGCGGACCGGAGGGCGGCTGGCGCGACCCGGACAAACTCCATCACAGCCTTTAGCCGCCGCTGATGATCCCACCGAACCGGAACTCGTACCAGCCGAAAGGCGTCGACCCGGGCCGGACTCAAGACAAGGCGGCCTGGAGGTTGATAGGGAGCGGCCGGCGTGAGGCGGACTGCTCGGCGGGCCTCAGGATCTTTGGCTAGGTCGACTGTCTTGATGGCTAGCGGGACGGCCTTCTCAAGGTTGACCGGGGTGATCCGTTTTGGTCTCCTGGGAGCCGCTTTGGGAGCGGCCTCAGTGGCCGGTAATGCCTTTGACGCGGCCAACACCTTACCTAATTTCTTTTACGCCATCCTGGCTGAGGGTGTGCTGAACGCTGTGCTGGTACCGCAAATCGTCCGGGCCTTCGCCGAAGGCCGCGGTGAGGAGTTCGTTCACCGCTTGCTGACGGCGGCGACTTGGCTGCTCGGTTTGCTGACATTCGCCCTGACACTTTCGGCTGGTTTCTGGATCGGGTTGTTCACCCACGGCTGGGATCAGGAGAAACTTGCTCTGGGCACGGTTTTCGCCTACTGGTGTTTGCCGCAAGTTTTCTTCTACGGCTTGTACACCTTGTGGAGCCAGGTGCTCAACGCGCGCGGCGCTTTTGGGAGTGTGATGTGGGCACCGGCCGCCAACAACATAGTTTCAATCATCGGTTTCATCGCCTTCATCGCCGTTTTTGGCGGCTATAACGCGACCGCCGGTCAATCCGGCCAAGGCGATTGGGGCCTAGGCAAAGTCGCCTTATTAGCGGGCACAGCCACCCTTGGGATCGCCACCCAAGCGTTGATTTTGCTGATTCCAATGGCCCGGCTGGGTTTGTTCCCGCGCTGGCGGTGGGGATTGCGTGACTCAGGTCTGGGCCGGGTTGCCCGGATGGTTGGCTGGACGGCGTTGTCTTTGCTGTTCAGCCAAGGAGCGATGTGGCTGGCCATAAAACTGGCGTCAGCCGCCCAGGGGGCGGCCGACGGCCGGGTGGTGGCGTCGAATTTTGTCCTGACCTTAGCTTTGGGCATTTACATAATTCCGCATTCTTTGATCACCGTGTCACTCACCACCGCGTTGTTCACTCGTATGAGTGAACATGTCATGGCCGGTGATATGGCCCGGGTGCGTCAAGACTTGTCTTATGGCATCCGCACAACCAGCGCTTTCAGTTTCATGTTCACGGCTTTGCTGGTGGTGTTGGCCCAGCCGCTGTGCCGGTTGCTGCAGCCGGGTGTCTCAGTGGCGGAGATCTCTGTCATGTCTGGCCCGGTTGTAGCGTTGTCGCTTGGACTGGTTCCTTTAGGCATGACTTTGCTGATCAAGCGGGTCTTTTTCGCTTTGGAGGACGGCCGGACCCTGTTGGCGCTGCAGATTCCAATGTCACTGCTGTTTGGCGGTTTCTCTTTGGTTTGTGTTTGGCTGCTGCCGCCGGATTGGTGGGTCACTGGGATCGGATTGGGTCAGAGTTTGTCTTTCTTGGCTGGCGCGATTCTGCGTCTGACGACTTTGCGTGACCGGCTCGGCGGAGTTGATGGACCTGGCCTGGCCTGGATGCATGCCCGGACTGGGGCGGCAGCGTTGCTAACCGGTGAGGTTGGTTGGGAATTGCTAACCTTTTTTCCTGGCCAGGGCGGGGCGTCTATCAACACCGCCCTGTTGGCGCTAATCTTGATTGGCCCGTTCATGGTGGTTCTATACCTGGGTCTGCTCCGGATTTTGGGCGTGACTGAATTGACAGCCTTTGTCGCGTCACTGTTCAAAGGCCGGCCAAAGGACCGAGCCAGCGCCACCGGCTAGTATTGGCGGGACCACCTGCCACCAGAGTTGGGAGTAAAGGCTGATGGACTCCGCTGCGCCGCGCCCCTCACTTGGTCCGGGCGACCTAATGATGGGCCGTTACCGGCTGGACGCTGAGTTGTTCTCTAATTTGCCTGATGCGGTGCGGTTCCGCGGAACCGACAAGATTTTGTCGCGCCAGGTTGATGTTTACCTGCTGACCGGTCCGCGTAAGGCTGATGCGATTGACGCCGCCCGCCGCGCCGCCTTAGTTGATGATCCGCGTTTGGCCCGAATCATTGATGCCGGGACTTACTCTGGCGTGTCGTTCATTTTGACGGAGGCACTGGATGGCGTGTCGCTGGCGGATGTCGGCCCGTTAGCGGCTATTCAAGCCCGGGCGGTGGCCGGTGAAGTGGCTTCCGCCTTGGATGTGGCCGCTAGAGCTGATGTCTACCATTTGGCTTTACGCCCTGAACTGGTGTTCCTGGGTCAAGGAGAGACCGTCAAGGTGGGCGGGTTGGCTTGGGATGCCGCTCTGCGTGGGGCGGTGGCGGTTGACCCGCAGGTTTGCGCCCAAACGGATGCCCGGGCTTTGGTGTCGATCCTTTACGCCGCGTTGACGGCCCGCTGGCCTGGTTTAACCCCTAGTGTCATGCCGGAACCACCAGCTTGGGACGGTGCCCCGGTGGCACCAATTGAATTGGTGTCGGCTGTGCCTGGTGATCTCAACACGCTCTGCACGGTCACACTGTCAGGTAGTGGAGGTCCGGTCTCGGCCGCTGGACTGATGTCTGATCTGGGGGCTTGGCCACAGGTCAGGATTACTTTACGGCATACCGTGTCGGTTCGTGGGCCAATTCCGCGGGCGGTGACTCCGCCAATGCCGTTGGATGATTCGGCTTTAGAGCTACCAGCACCGTCGGCCGACGGCGAGGTGGTTGACCAGGACGCTAGTTCGGTTCCGCCAAGTCAGCTACCAGCCGGGGCGGAACCGCTTGGGCCGACCGATGCCGACGTCGCGGCTTTGGCGGCAGATGACGAGATCCAGCAGAAGTTAGCCGCTATTGAGGCGATCTTGTCACCATTGGGCTATGACTTGACGCCAACCCGGCGGCGCTTCGGGTTGGAGGACGCTGAACCACCAGCCGTTGTTCCACCTCCGGTCGGCGAACCGCCAGAGCCACCGCCGGACCGCTCTGAACTGCTGGAACGGTTACGGGATTTGGCGGCTGTGCCGCTACCCGAGTTACCTGAAGTGCCAGAACTAGACTTGCCGCCGTTGCCGGAGGACCTGTCAACCTTGCTGGCTTCGGCCGCTTTGGCGGGCTTGCCGGGTGGCGCGACTGGTTTCGCTGGCGGCCAGGATGGCCGGTCCGATCAACCGGATGATGCGCCCAGCGGGCCGCCAGCGGTGGACGGCCAGTTTGATGATTCCGCTGGCCAGGCTGTGCCTGGCCAGGTGGTCGCGGGTCTGGCAGAAGATCTCCCTAAGCCCGCTTTGGATGTTGGCCAAGCCAGCCCCATCTGGCCTGCTGATTCCCCCGATGATTCGGCCGAGGCTTTGGCCGGTCCGGATGGACCGGTCGGCGGTCAGTTAGGTGAGGGCGCGGCTGGCCTGGGACTGACACCACCGTCTGGCCTGACGGGCCGGACGGCCGGACCGGTCAGCGGCCCAACCCGATACACCCGTTGGACGCCAAGCCGGTTGGCTCCGCCTAGTTGGTTGTCTGGTCAAGGCCAGCAGGCCGGGGCGTCCGGTCCGGAGGGCCTAACTGACAGCCTGGCGGAACAGGCCGGGTCGCCCGGTCTGGGCGGCGCCAGCGCTGACGACTTGCTTGGCTTGGGCAGTCCGTCTGGTTTGGATGATTCCCTCGATGAGGCGACATTGGACGGCCTAACATCAGGCGGTTCGGCGTCGAGCGGGCCAACGTCAAGTGGTTTAGCGTCAAGTGGCCTGGCCGCACCCGGTGCGGCCCTGTTTGATCCGGAGCCGGACGGGTCTGGCCTAACGGGCGCCACGGCCTTTGATCCGGGCCGCCCACCCGGACTGTCCGGCCTGGGCGCCGAAGGTGCCGCCGCTCAGCCAGTTCAAAGCGGCCCGCTGGACCGGTCTGGTTACGGCGCCAGCTTCAGCCCACCGGCCGCCGGTGTCATAGACGACGAATCAACCATTGTGCTTGAACCGGTACATCTGGACAGGTCCCAGGTGGAAACTGGCCCGCCACCAGCCGTCAGGCCACTGTCGGCCCGCCGCCCGCAGCCGCGTGGCCGGGTTGGCAGCGCGGGCCTGTTGGCCACACCGGTGCCGCGGGCTGGCGCTGAGGCCGGGGACAGCTCAGCCAGCCTGGTGGCACCGCCGGACGGGACGGCGGCTGGTCCGCTCAGATCGGCTGGCCTGCTGCCGGGCGACGCCACCCAAGACTTACCACCAGTACCTGACTTGCCTGGATTAGAACCAGGCCGTCAGGCGCCCGGCGTTGACGCAGTCGCCCTAGACGGCCCGACGGCACCAGACCCGGCTGGTGGAACGGCCAGAGCCGGTGAGGTTCTGTTTGATACTGATACGCCATCGTTTGAGCGGGTGATTGACGGCGAACCGGACGATCAAGCGGCCGGACGGCAGTGGTCTTGGGGGCCGGTGATTGTTTTTGTTCTGGTAGTTCTGGCTTGTTTGGTCCTAGGTGTGGTGCTCTTGCTGACCCAGGTGGGAATACTTGGACTTGAAGTAGACTTAAGTCCTATAGAGCCCCGGGCTTGGCCCGGGT
Source organism: Bifidobacteriaceae bacterium (assembly GCA_031267825.1). Classification (GTDB taxonomy): domain Bacteria; phylum Actinomycetota; class Actinomycetes; order Actinomycetales; family WQXJ01; genus JAIRTF01. The sequence goes on along the minus strand of JAIRYJ010000015.1, from coordinate 66,148 downwards.
CGCGAGTCGTCTAGGAACCTCATCCGACGGGCCTCTAGACTGTCCCGCAACGCCTTTTGCCGTGTTGACACGGGTCGGCCCATGGCTGACCCACGCAAACGCGGAAATAGGATGCCGCTTATGGACCTAGGAGGGTGTTGGACAACACCCTCCGGCCGTGTTGACGCAGTGTGAGCGGAGCTCTCACCAGCGGAAACGCGGAAGACCAGCATAGTTTGGTGTCATAGGAGCCTGTCGTACGACAGGCCCCTAGGAGCCCGTTATCGGACGGGCCCCTAGTATCCGGTCAAGCCATGGCCTGACCGGATACCGATCAGCCTTCCGAAGGAGAACGCGTGGAGCAGGTTGTAATCATCGGATCTGGCCCGGCCGGCTACACCGCCGCGATTTACGCGGCCCGGGCTGGCTATGAGCCGCTAGTTATAGCGGGTTCGGTGACAGCGGGCGGGAACTTGATTAACACCACCGAGGTGGAAAACTATCCAGGTTTCCCAGAAGGCGTCATGGGTCCCGAACTAATGGAACGGATGGCCACCCAAGCTCAGCGGTTCGGCGCCCGGGTGCTGTTCGATGACGTCAACCAGGTCGCTTTACGCGGTCCGGTTAAGACCGTCCGGACCCTTGGTGGTGAGGTTTTCGAGACCGCTGTCGTGATCGCCGCGACTGGCGCCTCATACCGCGAATTGGGTTTGGAGTCTGAAAAGCGCCTCGGCGGGCGCGGTGTTTCCTACTGCGCCACCTGTGACGGGTTCTTCTTCCGGGATAAAGAAATCATCGTTGTAGGTGGCGGCGATTCAGCCATGGAAGAGGCCGTCTTCCTAACTAAGTTCGCTTCCAAAATCACCGTGGTCCACCGCCGTGGCGAACTGCGAGCCTCACGCATCATGGCTGAAAGAGCCTTAGCTCACCCGAAGATCGCCTTCGCCTGGCACAGTGTTGTCAGCCAAGTCCACGGCGAATCGACTGTCACAGGGGTGACCTTACGTGACATCCGCGACAACACTGAACGCCAAATTGATGTGGCTGGTGTGTTTGTCGCGATTGGGCACGCCCCCAACTCAGAGCTTTTCCGTGACCAGCTAGAACTTGACTCCAACGGTTACGTCATTGTTCACGGGCCACCCTCACCAGATGAGCCTGGCCTGGCCCGTCATCAGGCGACCTCGTTACCGGGTGTTTTCGCTTGTGGTGACGTGGTGGACCGGACCTATCGCCAAGCCATCACAGCGGCCGGTTCAGGAGCGCAAGCCGCCTTGGACGCGCAGGAGTACTTGGAAGGCATGGCGGCTGACGCCGCCTTGGCGGCCGCCACCATCTGAGGCGGATGCCTTACCGCCTTGAGGCTTTGCGACCTTGAGGGAAAATAGGAAGAGAACTGGAATGAGGAGACAACAATGAGTGCGTTATCGGCCGTCACCGATGAAACCTTCGGGGCTAAGGTGTTACAAGCTAGCAAGCCAGTCCTGGTGGACTTCTGGGCGCCGTGGTGTGGCCCTTGCCGCCAGTTGACTCCGGTGGTTGAACAACTAGCCGCTGAGAACAGCGACAAGATGGATTTCTTCGCACTCAACACTGATGAGAACCCGATCCAAGCTCAAGCCGCTGAAATAATCTCGATCCCAACTTTGAGCGTCTACCAAAACGGCCAGTTGGTTAAGAAAATCATTGGCCCTAAACCCAAGCCGCTGCTGGCCGCGGAACTAGCTGAGTTTCTCAGCTAGAACCGCCCGCGCCCCCACAATCAAGGAAAAACAATGGCCAATCGCCCAGGAGATGGCACCCGTCTGGACCCGTGGTATGGCTCTTACGCTGAACGGACCCACGGCCTCAAAGTCTCCGAAACCCGTGCCTTGTTCGCCGTCGCCAACCGTCCTGAGGTGGTTTCCCTAGCTGGCGGGATGCCCTTCCTTGACGCCTTACCAATGGATTTGATCGCCAAAGTTACGGCTGATCTGATCGCCACCGAAGGGGCAGTCGCACTGCAATACGGCGGTGGCCAAGGCCACCCGCGTTTGCGCGCCCAAATCACCGAAGTGATGGAGCAGGAATCGATCCAAGCTCATCCTGATGATGTGGTTGTCACGACCGGTTCACAGCAGGCGATCGATCTGGTAACCCGCATCTTCATTGACCCAGGTGATGTCATCCTGGCTGAATCACCCAGCTATGTTGGCGCCTTATCAGCTTTCAAGTCCTATCAGGCTTGGGTTGAGCACATCCCAATGGACGCTGACGGCTTGATCCCGGAAGCTTTACGCCAAACCATCAAACGGTTGCGAAAAGCTGGCAAACGGATCAAGTTCTTATACACCATCCCCTGTTTCCATAACCCGGCTGGTGTCAGCTTGAGCTTGGAACGGCGCGCCGAAGTGCTTGACATCTGCCGTTCCGCTGGGGTGCTGGTGGTTGAGGACAACCCCTACGGCATGCTGGCGTTTGATGGTTCAGTCCTGCCAGCCATCCGTTCAATGGATCAAGATGGCATCATTTACCTCGGTTCGTTCTCTAAAACGCTAGCTCCGGGCTACCGCACCGGGTGGGCTTTAGCCCCCCACGCGGTACGCGAAAAACTGGTGCTGGCCAGCGAAGCCGCCATTCTTTGCCCGTCTCACGTGGCACAACTTTCAATCGCCGCTTACCTCGAAAACTGCGATTGGCTAGGCCAAATCAACGTCTACCGCCAGATTTATCGTGAACGTTGCGACGCTATGACCACCAGCCTGGCCGAACACATGGCGGAATGTAGCTGGACTAACCCGCGCGGCGGGTTCTACACCTGGGTGACAGTACCTGAAGGAATCAACACCAAAGCGATGCTGCCACGGGCTACGACCGAACTGGTGGCTTATGTTTCGGGGGTTGCTTTCTTCGCTGACGGCCAAGGCAGCCGCCAGATGCGGTTGTCGTTCTGCTACCCAACACCAGAACGTATCCGTGAAGGTGTGCGCCGCCTGTCAGGCGTCTTAGCTAGAGAAACCGAATTGGTGGCGCTGTTCGGCCCGCAGGGCGATGGCGCTGGTGAGGCTGTACGTAACCCGGCACCGGACATAACTTGACAACTAGGCCGGGCGGACGGCATCGGACAAACAAAGGAGCGAACTGTGACCAAGGTACTGGTGCTGGCTGGAGGTTTGAGCCACGAACGGGACGTGTCGTTGCGGTCCGGGCGGCGGGTGGCGGAGGCGTTGCGCCAAGCCGGGCTGGAGGTGATGACAGCTGATCTTGATTCACACCTGCTGGAGCGGCTGGCGGCCACACCAGTGGACCTGGTCTGGCCCTTGTTGCACGGCGCCCAAGGTGAGGACGGTTCAGTCCGTGACGTGCTGGAACTACTTGGCCAGCCTTACCTTGGATCTGATCCGCGGGCTTCGCGTGTGGCTTGGAACAAAGCTGTCGCCAAGACTTTGATGCGCCGGGCGGGGGCCGCCACACCGGACTATGTGACATTGCCGCAGTCGCTTTTCCGCGAACTTGGGGCAGCCGCTTTGCTCCAGCTGGTTACCGGCAAATTGGGTGATGACCTGGTAGTTAAGCCATTGCATGGCGGTTCGGCGCTGGGCGTGACACGGGTCAGGCAGCCCGACGCCTTGCCGCAAGCCATGATGAGTTGTTTCGCTTACAGTGATGTGGCGCTAATTGAACGGACTGTCTTAGGTACCGAGTTGGCTGTTTCGGTGGTTGACACTGGCGACGGGCCGGTCGCTTTGCCGCCGGTTGAGATCGCCAGTGACGGCCCATACGATTACGACGCCCGCTACAACCCGGGGCGGACCGAGTTTTTCACGCCCGCTCGGGTGTCTCAAGAGGTGGCCGATGCCGCCGCTCAACTAGCGCTGTCAGCTCATCAGACGTTGGGGTTGGCCCGGATTTCCCGGACTGATCTGATCGTCAGCCAGGAGAGCCTGCCTTGGTTCCTGGAAGTCAATGTCGCTCCAGGTATGCAAGAGACATCATTACTGCCGCAGGCCGCGGCGGCGGCCGGTTGGTCCTTGCCGAGCTTGTACCAGGCTCTGGCCGAAGCTTCGATCGCGGCTCCGCCATCGCCCGCCTGACGGGTTCTTTGTTGGCCTGGCCGCCGCCGGGATCCTTGGTTAGCGGCGCACCCGGGTAGCCGCGCTGGGTTGGCGCACCCGGGTAGCCGGGTAGCCGCGCTGGGTTGGCGCACCCGGGTAGCCGTGCCGGGCCCGCCTTGGTTGGGTTGGCCTGTTAGAGGGTGGCCAGATCAATCACCGCCCGGAAGTGGACATCACCCGCTACGACTCGGTCATAGGTGGCGCTCACCTGATCGGCTGTGATCAGTTCGATCTGAGCCGCGATGCCATGTTCAGCGCAGAAATCAAGCATCTCTTGGGTGGCGCCAATCCCACCGATATTAGATCCAGTGATTATCCGATGACCGTTGCACAGGACACCAACTTTGAACGACTGTTGCTTCGGCGGCAAGCCAATGAACACCAGCGCACCACCTAGGCGCAGCAATTTGACGTAAGAATCGACCTCAATATCGTCGCTGACACTCGAAATGATCAGATCAAATGATCCTTTGAGCTTGTCAAACGTCGCCGGATCAGATGTCGCGTAATAGGCTGAGGCGCCCAGCGCCAAACCGTCAGCTTGTTTGCCTAAAGTCCGGGACAGGACCGTCACCTCAGCGCCCATGGCGTGGGCGATTTGCACACCCATATGTCCTAAACCACCCAAACCAATGATGGCGACCTTCTTGCCTGGTCCGGCACCATAGCGGGCGAGCGGCGAATAAGGTGTGATCCCGGCGCAGAGCAGTGGTGCGGCCCGGTCCAAAGGGATCGAATCAGGGATCCGCAGGACGTAATCCTGGCGCACCACGATCTGCTGCGAATAACCGCCATGGGTTGGCTGGCCGTCGCGGCCCTGATCGTTATAGGTCCAGATGGTCTTTTCGAGGCAGGCGTTTTCCTCACCCAAACGGCAGTGTTCACACTGGCCGCATGAATCAACAAAACAACCAACTCCGACTCGTTGCCCGATTCGATACTTGGTCACCTCAGGACCGGTCGCGGTAACAATCCCAGCGATCTCATGTCCGGGCACCAGCGGATAGGTTGTTCCGTCCCATTCGTCGCGGGCTGTGTGAATGTCGGAATGACAAATGCCGGCGTATTGGATGGCGATCACAACCTCATCCGGTCCGGGGTCACGCCGTTCAATCGTGGTGCGTTGGAATTGAGCCTGAGGGCCAGCCGTGGCCAGGGCTTTGACTTTGGTGGGCATGATGTTTCCTTAGATCGCGCGGACGGCCAGTACGCCGTCAATGGCTTGGACTTGAGCTACCAGTTCAGGCGGGATCCGGCCGTCAACATCAACTAAGGTGTAGGCGATCTCGCCGCGTGACTTGTTGAGCAGGTCAGCGATGTTCAACCCGGCCTGGGCCACCAGAGTTGAAATCTGCCCCACCATACCGTGAACGTTCGGGTTGACGATCGCCAGACGTTCGGTGCTGCCGGAGCGCGGCAAGTCAGCTTCAGGGAAGTTGACTGAGTTGTGGACTATTCCGTCTTCGAGGTAGGCGCGCAGCTGGTCAACCGCCATCACGGCACAGTTTTCTTCAGCTTCACCGGTTGAGGCGCCAAGGTGTGGCAGGGTTACAACCCGGTCGCGCCGGTTCAGGGCTGGGGTTGGAAAATCACAGACATAGCCGCGCAGTCGGCCGCCCTCAAGTGCCGCCACAACGGCGTCCTCATCAACGATTGGACCGCGGGCGAAGTTGATCAAAACGGCTGAACCATGCATCGCCTCAAGCTGATCGGCACCGATCAGCCCGCGCGTGCCTGGAGTTAGAGGCACGTGAACTGTCACAATATCGGCCCGCCGGAGCAACTCATCCAGGCTGGTGATGCGCTCCACCAGGGGTGAGAGCTTCCAGGCGTGTTCAACTGTGACGGCCGGGTCAAACCCGATAACCCGCATACCTAAGCTGGAGGCGGCGTTCGCCACCTCAACCCCGATCGCCCCAAGGCCAATCACACCCAAGGTGCGGCCCGGCAGTTCAAACCCAGCGAAGGTCTTCTTGCCGGCTTCAACCGCCTTGTTCATTTCATCGCTGCCGCCATCTAACCGGTGGGCGAAGGCAGCCGCTGGAATGATGTTGCGGGCGGCCAAGAACAGGGCCGCCACTACCAGCTCTTTGACGGCGTTGGCGTTGGCTCCAGGGGTGTTGAACACCGGAATCCCCAGGGCGGTGAACTCTGGGATGGGGATGTTATTGGTGCCCGCCCCGGCCCGTGCCACGGCCAGCAACGAAGACGGAATCGCCTGGCCATGCAAGATGGCGGATCGCAGAAGGATCGCATCCGGATCGGCGCATTGCGGGTCAATCACGTAACGCCCGGCCGGGAAACGGGCCAGGCCAGTCGGGCTGATCGAGTTCATGGTACGGATTCGCAGAGTCATGAGTTTCCTAACTAAAGTGCGCTAGTAACCTTCGCAGCCAAAGTTGACGCGCCAAGAGCTAAGCTCTCACCAGCGAAAACGCGGCTGGTAAAGGATGTGGAACTGTCTAGAGCGGAGGCTTTGACCACGGTTCTGGGAGCCTGTCGGATAACAGGTCCCTAGGTCCACAGCCGACACCCGATTCCCGCGTTTCCGTGGGTCAGCGCTGGGCTGACCCACGGAAACGCGGGCCGCGAAGGGTGTTGTGCGACACCCTCCTAGTGGTTGCTAGCGGCCGCGGGCAAATGCTTCCATGTAATCAATCAAGGCTTTGGTACCGGCCAGCGGCATGGCGTTGTACATGCTAGCCCTCATTCCGCCAACTGAACGGTGACCCTTAAGGTTTGTCAGGCCGGCCGCTTCGCCACCAGCCAAGAACTCGCCGTCAAGTGACGGGTCAGCCAAGGTGAACGGCACGTTGAGGCGTGACCGGGCGTCCAGGACTACCGGATTGGAATAGAAACTAGATGAGTCAATCGCGCTGTAAAGAGCCTCAGACTTGGCTTGGTTGCGGGCCGCCATCTCTGCCAGGCCGCCTTCTTGCTTGATCCAGTCCAGGATTAGCCCTAACAGGTAGATCGAGAAAGTAGGCGGCGTGTTGAGCATTGAACCGCTGGCCGCCATCTGAGTGAAGTCCATCACGGCTGGTGTGGTTGGCCTGGCCCGGCCAAGCAAATCATCCCGCACGATCACAACGGCCAGCCCAGCTGGCCCCATGTTCTTCTGGGCACCGGCGTAGATCACACCAAACCGGGAAACATCAATCGGTTGCGACAGAATCGTTGAGGACATGTCCGCCACGATTGGCGATCCGCCAGCCTCCGGCACGTAGTTGAACTCAACGCCGCCGATTGTTTCGTTCGGGGTGTAATGAAGGTAAGCCGCATCGGCCGGGACAACGTATTGGTCGGCCGCCGGGACGGTGGTGTAACCACTGGCGGACTCATCCGCCACCGTCTCAACGCTGACAGCTTGCGCCTTGGCCGCGGCGATCGCTTTGCCGGACCACTGACCGGTTTTGATGTAAGCCACTTTGGCGCCAGGAGCGGTTAGGTTCATCGGGATGGCGGCGAATTGGGCGGTCGCCCCGCCTTGCAGGAACAGCACCCGGTAGTCGCTCGGAATGGACAGCAGTTCACGCAGTGACTCTTCGGCATGCGCCGCGCAGGCGATGAAAGCCTTGCCGCGATGTGAAACCTCCATGACGGACATGCCGGAGCCCTGCCAGTCGGTTAGTTCGGCTTGGGCTCGTTCAAGGGCAGGCAACGGGAGCATAGCTGGCCCGGCGGAGAAATTGTAAACACGCATAAACCGAATTCTCCCACGCCCAGCCGGGCTGGTGTTGGGCATTGAGGTTGGTCGGTTCCTTGGCGCGGCCAGCCCGCACCACCCAGGTCAACAGTCAAACCGCGGGTCAGCTAACCGCACCCAATCCCCCAGCAACAGACCATCCGCCCCGCGACGGTTCTGGTTGAACCGTCAGGCGGATTGACGGATCACCAGTTCGGCCGGCAAAATGACTGGCCAGTCACTCCATTTACCCTGTTCCAGGTAACCGATCAGCAACGCGGCGGCGGCCCGTGACAGTTCAGCCACCGGATTACGAACAGTGGTCAAGTGCGGGAAAACCGAGGTGGCTGTTTCAAAATCGTCGAACCCAACCACTGCGACGTCATCGGGCACCCTCCGACCGGCCTGACGCAAACCCTGCAACAAACCCGCCGCGATTGGATCCGACTGGGCGAAAACTCCATCCAAGGCGGGGTAGCGCTCCACCAGTAAAGTCGCCGCGCGCGCACCCCAAGCCTGGTCAAACACCTCAGTTAAGGCCGGTCCGGGTTCAACACCAGCCTCTTGGTGGGCTTTCAAGAAACCAGCTTGACGGTCGGCTGTGGCGTTCATTGAGGCCGGACCGCCAACCATCGCGATGTGCCGCCGGCCGTGCTCAAGCATGTGTTTAGTCGCCAAGTAGCCACCCTGGACACCGTCAACGTCAACCCACGGGAAGTTCTCACCAGATGGTGCCCGGCCAACAAAAACAACCGGCAAACCAGTCTCTTCAAGCTTGTGTTCCATTGCCGGATTGTCATGAAACGACGCCACAACAAGGCCGTCAACGTTGCCGGAATGGAGGAAGTGAGCCACATTGGTGAGCGGTTCGGCGGGATCCATCAAAAGCAGCAACGGTTGCAAGTTGGCTCGCCAAAACTCGGCCGCGATGGCGTGGGTCGCCCGGGTCAGGAACGGGTCGTAAAACAAGAAAGCCGGGTCTTCCGGGATGACCAGGGCAATCGCGTCAGTTTTCTGGCGAGCCAAAGTGCGGGCCGCCCGGTTCGGCACAAACCCTAGCTGGGCGACAGCCCGGTTGACCGCAGCGATGGCTCTTGGTGAGGCGATGCCACCGTTCAAGGCCCGCGAAGCGGTCGCCAACGAAACCCCAGCGGTGCGGGCCACCTGGTTAAGCGTGACCGCGCGGCCGCGCCGCGGCTTCATTGTCACCTGCTAGCTCCAGCTTGTTGATCGGGCCCGGTGGCCGGCGCGGCCTGCGGGCGTTGTTTGTGTCAGAAGATTGTATGGCTAAAGCTGGGTCCGTGGTTTTCACCACGGACCCAGGCACAGCACTATGCTCGCCTGCCGCGTCTTCGCTGGTGACAGCTTCGCTCTCACCGCGTGCGACACAGTCGGAGACAGCTTTTCAGCAGCAACCGGTTGGCGTGTCAGGGCCCGGGTCAGGGCCCGGGTTAGGGCTAGGATCAGGCGGGTAACGATCAGGCGGGCTGATCGGCATCTGACCCGATCAGATAGGAACTGTAAGCCCCGATCGTCAAGAACGCCGGGAAATCATCACCTAAGGTCAGCGCCTTGAAAGCGTCCGTCGCCTGGAGGTACTTGTTGCCCGGGAACTTCTCCAAATCGTCGGCGATTTCCCGGATCAAGGCCGCCACCCGGTCCCGGGTGATAACAGCTCCCGAGGCCGTCGAAGCGCCAGCGGCGATCCACTGCCAAACCTGGGAACGTGAAATCTCAGCTGTCGCGACGTCCTCCATCAGGTTGTCGATCGCGGCGGCGCCATTGCCACGTAACCAGTTCTCCAAGTAGCGGATACCAACTGAAATGTTGGTCCGCAAACCGCCGGACGTGACGCTAGCGCCCGCCCGCCGGGCGGCGTCAATGTCTAGCAGGTCGCCTTGGCTGACTGTCACATCCGGGCGCTGCCGGGAGATCTGATTAGGGCTTTCACCCAAGACGTTGTCGAACTCTTCTTGGGCCACCGTTATCAGGTCAGGGTGTGCCACCCATGTGCCATCAAAACCGTCCTGGGCCTCGCGCAACTTATCGGCCCGCACCTGCCGGAAGGCTTCAGCGGTGACCTCTGGGTCGCGCCGGTTCGGAATGAACGCGCTCATCCCGCCTATGGCGGAGGCGCCGCGGCGGTGACAGGTCTTGACCAACAGTTCGGTGTAAGCCCGCATGAACGGCTGAGTCATGGTGATCTGAGCCCGATCCGGCAGAACATAGGCCTTACCTTTGTGGCGCAGTGTCTTGATGATGGAGAACATGTAATCCCAGCGCCCGGCGTTAAGGCCAGACGAATGGGAGCGCAACTCGTAGAGAATCTCATCCATCTCGAAAGCCGCTGGCAGCGTCTCGATCAGCACTGTCGCACGGATTGTGCCGACTGGAACGCCAAGACGGTCCTGCGCCCAGTTGAAAATGTCATTCCACAGCCGGGCCTCCTTATGGGATTGGAGTTTCGGCAGATAGAAGTAAGGTCCCCGGCCGCGGCTGATCAGTTCAATGGCGTTGTGGAAGAAATACAAGCCGAAGTCCACTAGCGCCCCTGGCACAGACTGAGAGAAACCAGAAGGGGCGAAGTAGCGCAAGTGTTTCTCTAGCAGGTGCCAGCCTCTGGGACGGACCACAATAGTTGGCAGGTCCTTGATGTCACCTGATTTGACGGCGTAATGCTTGCCTTCAGGGCTGGTGAACTCAAGGCGTCCCCGGATGGCGTCCTTCAATGAGAGCTGGCCTTCAATGACGTTAGGCCAAGTTGGGCTGAGGGCGTCCTCAAAATCCGCTAACCAGACCTTAGCTCCAGAATTCAAGGCGTTGATCGTCATCTTAGGATCGGTTGGCCCGGTGATCTCAACCCGCCGGTCGGTCAGGCCTGGGGCCAGTGAGGCGACCTGCCAGGCCGGGTCTGACCTGATCGCCTCAGTTTCACGCAAGAACTGCGGCATGGCGCCGCCGTCGATGGCGTTCTGGAAGCTTTGGCGGCGCTCAAGTAGTTCAAGACGGCGGTAAGCGAAGTTCTCATGTAAGGCCGTCAAGAAGTCCATCGCACCTGGTGTCAGGATTTCGCTGTAACGCTTGCCCAGGGCGCCTTTGATTCGGATCTGGCCGCGGGCGGTGGTGGCTTGAGTGGTCATGGCAGTGGATATCTCCTGATCTGGTTTGGTGGTTCGGCGCGTCTGATTGGGCATTCACCCGGGCTATCACCCCGGGCTATCACCCCGGGCTATTACCCCGGGCTATCACCCTGGGCAATCACCTGTGCAATCACCCTGGGTCATCACCGGCTGGTGGCGGCGTAGAACTGGGCGGCCTCAGTTGATCCGCTCAGGGCGGTGGTGGCGGCTCGCGGATTGAGCGTTGTGGCGATCTTGTCGAAATACCCAGTGCCGACCTCACGCTGGTGACGGGTCGCGCTGTAACCACGCGATTCAGCCTCGAACTCCTTGGTCTGGAGTTCCACGTAGGCGCTCATACCGCGATCACGGTAGCCGTCAGCTAAATCAAACATCGAATAGTTCAAGGCGTGGAAACCAGCCAAGGTGATGAACTGGAACTTGTAACCCATGGCACCGAGTTCGCGCTGGAACTTAGCGATCGTGGCGTCATCCAGCTTGGCTCGCCAGTTGAAAGACGGCGAACAGTTGTAGGCCAAGAACTTGCCAGGGTAAACAGCGTGAATCGCTTCAGCGAACCGCCGGGCCAGGTCCAGATCTGGTGTGGCTGTTTCAACCCAAAGCAGATCAGCGTAAGGCGCGTAAGCCTTGCCCCGGGCAATGACAGCCTCCAGGCCGGGCCGGGTGCGATAAAAACCTTCAGCTGTTCGTTCACCCGTCAGGAACGGCTGGTCACGCTGGTCGATGTCAGATGTGATCAGGTCCGCGCCAAGCGAATCGGTCCGGGCGATCAGGACTGACGGCACGCCAGCCACATCGGCCGCTAGGCGGGCAGCGTTCAGGGTGCGGATATGTTGCCCGGTCGGGATCAGAACCTTCCCGCCCATATGGCCGCATTTCTTGGCTGAAGCTAGTTGATCTTCCCAGTGGACTCCGGCCGCACCAGCCTCGATCATGGCTTTCATCAGCTCGTAGGCGTTCAGTTCGCCGCCGAATCCGGCCTCGGCGTCAGCCACTATTGGCGCGAACCAGTCACGCACCGCCCGGCCGGTCTCAATGAACTCGACTTGATCAGCCCGTTCCAGCGCGTTGTTGATCCGGCGGACAATCGCCGGCACTGAGTTAGCCGGATAGAGCGACTGGTCAGGATAGGTCTGGCCGGACAGGTTGGCGTCCGCCGCGACCTGCCAGCCCGACAAGTAGATCGCTTTGAGCCCGGCCTTGACCTGCTGGACGGCCATATTGCCGGTCAGGGCGCCAAGAGCGTGGACGTAAGGTTCCACATGGAGCAATTCCCAGAGCCGTTCCGCGCCGCGCCGGGCTAAGGTGTGATCCTCCTGGAAGGAGCCGCGTAAGGCGATCACGTCAGCCGCCGTATAGGTGCGTTCGGCGTCAGCCCAGCGCGGGTCGGTCTGCCACGACTGGCTCAGTTCAGCCGCGCTTTGCTGTTGGTCTCCGGGACGGATCGTCATGATGGTGCTGGCCTCTCAATCATTGGTTCGTGTCTGACTCGGGCTCGCCCGGCCAGGCGTTTAGTCCGACGTTAAAATATTTCCGGGAGCGGTCCAAGAATCCTGGCGTGGAATAATCGCCAAATTTCCAGGAGACAGAAAATTGGCCGTTCTATCATGAAAAGGTGTCCGATGCCGTCCCCGCAGCTACCAGCCGAACGCCGCCAGCCGCTCCGCCAGGCAGCTTCGACGGGCTCATCGTGGGACGGCGGATCCGTCATTTCAGACTCCAACGAGGGTTGCGCTTAGCCCAACTGGGAACGGCGGCCGGCCGGTCGGCATCGGGCATGTCGGCTTTCGAAAACGGCCACCGCGTCCCCACCCTGGCCCAAATCGGGGCTATCGCGGCCGCTTTAGGGATCAGCCCCCGCCTGCTGCTGGAACCGGCCCCACCGAGCCCGCGTGACGCGCTGGAGATCGAATGGGAGCGGGTCCAGCGTGACACTGCCTGGCTGGCACGCGGCTTACCGCGCCTCAAGACGACCCGCACCACACCGACAGCCGTACTCGAGGCACTAGTTGGCTTGGCCCGCGAACTGGCCCAAGCCCGCAGCGAACGTGTCGCCACACCAGAAGAAGCCCGCCGCGCTAACGCCGCTTTACGGCTCGAAATGCGCCAACACGATGACTATTTCCCCGAACTGGAAGAAGTTGCCGCCGAACTGGTCGAATTAGCTGGCCATGACCCGGCCGAACCGATGAGCCCGGCCGATTTAGCTAACCTGGCCAGCAAACTAGGCTTTGAACTGCGTTTCGTCAACGACTTACCACAGACCACACGGTCAGTCTTAGACACTAAACGGCGCCGTTTATATCTCCCGCTGCGGGCCGGATCGATGAGTGGCAGCCAACGGCCAGCCATTTTGCAGGCCTTCGGATCGCACGTTCTGGGACACGGCGAACCATCCGACTACATGGGTTTTCTGCGTCAACGAGTCGAAGCTAACTATTTGGCGGGCGCCGTGCTGGCGCCACTAAGCGCCGCCGTCCCCCTATTAGGTGGAGCTAAAGCCCGCCACCAACTATCAATCGAAGATTTCCGTGACGCTTTCGCCGTGTCCTATGAGATGGCGGCGCACCGGTTCGTTAATCTGGCGACACGCCACCTCAACATCCGCGTCCATTTCGCTAAAGTTCACTCCTCTGGCGTGATTCACAAATCCTATGAAAACGATGGCGTGCTTTTCCCGACTGACCCGTTAGGCGCCACCGAAGGACAATTCATGTGCCGCTATTGGGCTGGCCGCAACGTTTTCGATGCCGCCTGCGGTGGAAGCCAGCGTTACGTTCAGCTAACCACCACACCGAACGGCACCTATTGGGTCACCGCCCACCTCAAACAAACCAGGGACGGGCTGTTCTCGGTTTCAACTGGTTGCCGAGCGGAAGACGCCAAATGGTTCCTCGATGGTGACAGCCAGATCCGTTTACGATCAGACTGCCCTGATCGATCATGCTGCCAGGTTCCACCGGCGGCTCTGGCCGACGAATGGTCCGGTTGGGCTTGGCCATCAGCCCGGCCCCATTCCTCAGTCCTGGCGGCCATGCCAGCGGGTGCTTTCCCAGGGGTTGACTTGACAGACGTTTATGAGTTCCTTGAGCGTCAGCCAAATTGAAAAAGAGATAGTGCCAGGTGGGTAACGAACGGTAACATGTGGAATCACATTCGGTGCCCTCAAGACCGGATTCTTTGACTGGCCGCAACGGTGCGCGATTCCCGTACCCCGGGCGGCCAAGCTCTAAGGCGGCGTCTAAGGCTTGAAACCGCGGCGCTGCGGCGCCCAGCTAGAGGAGATAAACATGGCATCCCGTAAGCGTGGCGGTATTCCAACACTGGTCATAGCGGCCATTTTTGTGGCTGTTGGAGCTTGGGCCTACACCCACAATATGCACCTTGTATTGTTCAGATTCATCCCACTGAACGCCTACGCCTTCGCCGCGATCGCCGCCGTGCTGGTGGTGGTCGGTATTGTTCAACTGGTCCGGCCGGCCTCAGACCAGCCCGGCCAACCCCAGGAAAACCCAGAACAAAAGTTCCAGCGTTACCTTGAACAAGCTGGACGGTTAGCCGCCTCCTATCAGCCGATGCCCTCGCCGGCGGTGGTCAACATCGCTGACCTGTCCGGCAGGCTGAACGGTGGAGCCCGAGCGGTGATTGGGCTTAACGGTTATCTCATGGGTGAACTGGCCGCTCAAGGTGTTCTAGCGGTGCAAACCTCGACTGTCCAGAACATTTTGACTGTCCAGAATTCGGTTGATGGCACCGTTATCAACGCCCCGTTCACGGCCTACCCAGGGGTCCAGATATCGCTTGTGCTGGTGACTGATACAGGCGGCAAACTGGCGGTTGACCAGCGCTGACCAGCGCTGGTCAACTGGTAGCGGGCTGGTTAGTTTGGCCTGACGGGTTGGCTCAGCGGTTGTTTAGTTGACCCGACCGGCTGGCTCAGCGGTGGGCTGGCTTGTGGCTAGTTAGGACTGTGTGATGCTCTCATCAATCTTTTTCGTATCGGGGGATCCGGCGGTGGCCAAAGCCACCGTCAACCACCTTCTGACCCAGCGTGGCTTCACCTTGCGGTACAGCGATCCAGCTACCGGCCTGGCAGAACGCGGTTCGAAAGGCGCTACCATCGCTGTCGGCGCCTTTTCCGGTAAGTCTCAACACCTGCGGGTTCGCCTTAGTTTCAGACCTGATCCCTACGGCAACACAGCGGTCTCCTTGGCGTCTGACACCACTGGGATAGCGGCCGGCCTGATCGGAGTTGGCCGCGCCAACGAGGCCTACAGCGAATTGTTCGGCGCCATCCGGGCGACCTTCGCCATGGCGGGTGTCCTGCTGGGCGAACAAGTCTCTTGAGTTTTCGGATTGGACTGCGAATTGGCCGGCACCGGTCACCTAGTTTCCAAGACGGAAACCGGTCATAGTTGGCCGTTTTGGCCAACTATGACCGATTACCGGCCCTCGGTCCCACCACTAAGTGGACACAGGGGTCCAGAACAGTGACGCTGACCGCTTTCCGTCGGCTTCAGCCGCGCCACTGTCAACGAAATCAAAGTCCCGATCCACTCCGTGGAGCAAGAATCGCGTTTTGCTCGCGTTTGGGAGCCGTTCTGAGCTGTTTCAGGACCAAAACCAGACCAGACCTGTCAGATCCGGCCAGATTGAGTCGGAAAGTGGATCAGGAATCGCTTTCCGCGCGCACCGGACCCACCAACCAAACCAATTACGGCACCGGCGTGAATATCCAATGCTGGAGGAGCCTTGTATTAGTCTTGGGCAGGCTTCTCTATTGATGAGTGCCTGGCCTGACTAATTGACCAGAAAGACAGTTGTGAGTTCGCACGGTGGAACTAAGGCGATCATCGCCGCCCTCAGCGCCAACCTTGGCATCGCGGTGACAAAGTTTGTCGCCTTCGCCTTGACTGGATCCAGCTCAATGCTGGCCGAATCGATTCATTCAGTGGCGGACTCCGGAAATCAACTCCTGCTGCTGTGGGGTGGTAAAGAAGGTCGGCGTCGGCCGGACGCCAGCCATCCTTTCGGTTACGGTCGGGGCCGCTATTTTTGGTCCTTTGTGGTCGCCTTGGTGCTCTTCTCCTTAGGCGGCCTGTTCGCCCTATATGAGGCTTATGAGAAGTTGAAACACCCAGCCGCCATCACCGCCTGGCGTTGGGTCCCAGTCGCTGTGGTGATCGCGGCCATTGTGATGGAATCTCTTTCGCTGCGGACCGCCATCGGACAGGCCCGGCCATTGAAGGGCACGCTTAGCTGGCCCGGATTCATCCGGCGTTCAAAATCCCCAGAACTGCCGGTGGTCTTGCTTGAAGACACAGCCGCTCTGCTTGGCCTAGTGTTCGCCGGGCTTGGGATCGGGCTGACACTACTAACCGGTGATGGCCGCTGGGATGCGGCCGGATCAGCCGCGATTGGCCTGTTACTGGTTGTTGTAGCCGGTGTCTTAGTAGTCGAGATGAAATCCCTGCTGTTGGGTGAGGCACCGGCCGCTGATCAGCTAGCCGCCATTACTGAGGCCCTGACAGGCGAAGGCGTCGCTTCGCTGATTCACCTCAGAGTGATGCACCTTGGGCCGGAAGAACTACTGGTGGCAGCCAAAATTGAACCATCCGCCGGGACAACGGTAGCCCAGTTGGCTCAAGCGATCGACGCCGCCGAGGCACGGGCCCGTCAGGCTGTGCCACTCAAATTGACCATCTACCTTGAACCAGATCTGCGTAACACGCTCTGAATACGCGATTGGCGGCCGCTACAAGAGCGGCGCCAAGCTATCGAGCAGCCCGGCCCGCAAGGCGCTCGCCAGAGACGGCGCCAGCGGTAAACGAGGTATCAAGGTGGCTTGAACAGCGTGATAAATGTCCGGTTTGCCTTCCCATAAGTCGTTCGAAGGTTGACCGTTGGGAGATAACTCGTGATGCCATGAACCATCAGCCTGGTCAACGAAACGCTCTTCGATCAACTCCCACCAGCGGGCGTAAAGATGGTGGTAGAGCGGGTCTAGGGTGGCCCGGTAGGCGGTGGCGGCGGCCGCCACCGCCTCAGCCGCGACCCAATGCAGCCTGGTCTGGATGATCGGCCTGCCAGACCAATCGGCTGTCAGAATAAAACCCGGTACCGGTTCTTCCTGCCAGGCGTCAAGATAAGCCCGGCGGAAAAGCGACTCAGCGGCAGGCTTCATCCAGCCTGGTGCCGCCTGGCCAAGCCCGGCCCACAACTGCAGCACCAGACGTGACCATTCGAAGCCGTGCCCAGGGACCCAGCCGTATGGCCGGAACTGGTCGTCAGGTTGATCAGCGTTGTAATCCGCGAGCGGCCGCCAGTCCGTTGTGTAGTGTTCCGGCACAACCCAATCGTGCTGATCAGCCTGGTCAATCAGCCTTTCGGTGATCGCCAAGGCCCGCTGACGCCAGCGTGAATCACCAGTCAGGTCGGCGGCTGCCATATAAGCCTCAACCGTCCGCAGATTGGCGCTGGCACCACGGTAATCATCCGAACGGGTGAACTCCCGGTTGAAAACATCAATCACCATGCCGTCAACACCGTCCCGGAAGTGGACATTCTGATTGCCGAGGGCACGCCGCAGAACATCAGCCGCGTGCGGCCGTCCGGCCGCCGCCGCCGAGGCGGCCGCCAGAACAACTTGGGCATGGGCGTAGGCGGCTTTAGTTGGATCTGTTGCCACACCGTCAGCCCCGACCTGTGAATACCAGCCGCCATGAGCCGGATCATTGAATGGCCCACAAAGCGCGGCGATGCCGTGATCAGCTAACGGGCCACACCAGTCGTAGCCGAGCAGCGTTCCAAGAGCGTATACATGGGTCATGCGGCACGTCACCCAGAGGTCAAAAGGAGCGTCCAACTGCGGCCGTCCCTGGCTGTCAAGCCAAGCGAAACCAGCCGCGCCGCAGGCCGAAGCCCGGCCAAACCGCAGCAGGCGGAGTGTCTCCTGGCCCAGCCATTCGGCATGCTGGGAGCCTTCCACAGTGGGCATCGGCCGCTCCTTCGGGACTGTGACGTTGTGGCCCTGCCTACGAGGTTACTAGCCGTAGCAGGACAGCTTCAGGCCGGGCAGCCAGACGGACCGGCACATAAGGTGATGTTCCCAGGCCAACCGTAACCTCAAGATATGACGGCGCTTGAGGATCACTATCTGGCCAGCGGTGTGAGCCCCGGGCGTAACGCAGCGGCAGATCAGTGTTGGATACCAAGGCGCCAAGACCTGGCAGCGCGACCTGCCCACCATGGGTGTGACCCGCCAAAACCAACCGGGCGGCATCGTCCACTAAGGCTTGAACGGCCCGCCGGTATGGTGCGTGAACCAAGCCGATAACCAGATCGGCCGCCGCGTGGCTGGCCGGCGGAGGCATCTTGTCCCAGCCGAGATGCGGGTCAGCTAAACCAGTCAGATCAACGGTAAGCCCGCCCTGACCTAAGGTGACGTTAGCCCGGGCGTTGTTCAGATCATGCCAACCAGCCCGGGTCAACACCCCGCGGAAAGCCTCAGTCGGCAGGTCAGGGCGACGCAACGGAGGTGTGCGCGGACTACCTCCGAAAGCGGCCAGATAAGTCAGAGGGTTCTTGCGAACAGCCGAATAGTAGTCATTGGAGCCGAAAACGAACGCGCCAGGGAAACGCAGTAGCGGTTCGAGCGCCTCCAGCGCCGTCTCCATGGCGTCACCGAAAGCGAAGTTATCGCCGGTTAGTGCCACAAAATCAGGCCGCAACCGGGCTAAAGCCTGAACCCAGGCGACTTTGCGTCGCTGCTGGGCGGTGAAATGAGCATCTGACAGGTGTAACACCGATAGGGGTGGCGTGCCGGGTCTTAAGACTGGAACATCAACCCGGCGCAGGCGGTACCAGGTGGCCTCGGCCAAGCTGTAGCCCAAGACCGCTGTGCCGCCAAGAGCTAATAGGCCGACCACGCGCTGGAGTTTCATCAGCCCAACATTACCGGTCAGTCCTTGGTTCGTCCGGTCGGCCCGGCCCGCCCTATTGGGAGGCGCGTTTGGCCAGGTGGGCCCGGTCAAGGATGTAAACAGCCCGTCCGTTTAGCCTGATCCAGCCGCGCGAGGCGTAGTCAGCTAACGCCTTGTTGACTGTTTCGCGTGATGATCCGACCAAGTGGGCCAATTCTTCCTGCGTCAGTGAATGTTGGACCAGTATGGCGCCGTCAGGCATTTCCTCACCGAACTGTTCGGCCAGGTCAAGCAGGGCTTTAGCGACCCGTCCGGGGACGTCATAAAAGACCAGCCCGCCAACCGCTTCATTGGTTCGGCGTAGCCGCTGAGCCAGTGCTTGAAGTAAGTGCATCGATGCGGCGGGGTGGACTTCGAGCCATTCGACCAGAGCTTCGTGACTCAGTTCAAGCAGGTCAGCGCCGGTTACGGCGGTCGCGGTGGCCGTCCGGGTGCCCGGATCAAAGAGTGTCAGTTCGCCAATGATCTCGCCTTTGCCGAGGACCGCGAGCAGGTTTTCACGGTTGTCGGATGAGGTGTGACCAAGTTTCATCTTGCCGGATTCGATGATGTAGAGCCGGTCGGCTTGTTCGCCTTCACGGAATAGGACGTCGCCGCGCGACAAGTGGACCCGCACCATAGCACCACGCAGGCGCTGAGCTTGTTCTTGACTGATACCGGCGAACAGACCTGACGATGTGACGATCGACAGGTCTGGATCCTCGTTCGGATGGTTCCGCATCAGGGCATCACCCCCTAGAGATCGCGGGCCGCCTCACCCTGAACCGTGGGCGCGGTGGCGTTGGTTGCTTCCGACTATTCTGCCCGATCAGGTGGCATGAGGCTGTCGTCATCCAAGTAGTATCCACAATTGGTGGCTGATAGGTCCGTCCGGCCCGGCCCGCTAGGCGTCACGGGCGATCAGGCAGGGGCTAGCCCACGTTCAGCTAGCCACTGCCGGATTAGCCGGGCCGTCACCTCAGGGGCTTCCTCAGGTGCCAGGTGGCCAACTTTGTGGAGCAGTTTGAAGGTGTAGTCGGAGCCGCCGAGTTGAGGTACCTGGCAGACCGTCCAGCGCAGCAACGGGTCAGAATCAGTTTGGATTTGCAGCACCGGCAGATCGGCCCGGACCCGGGCGGAAGCGACAAACCGGATGTGCGCGGCGTCCAGCAAAGAGCGGGTCGACCAGCGCATCAAGCGGGCCATTTTGTCGGCCGCGAATGGTACACGCAGTGCTTCGGTGTAGTAGTGCACGGCGTTCGGGTCGATCGCCGACGGGTCCGCCATCCAGCTATTCAGCAGGGCGGCGACAAAACCTTCTTCAGGTAACAGCCGGCGGGCGGCGGCCGGTGAACGCAAGGTGATCATTTGGCCGACAGCCCGAGGGGAGGCCGCCAGCCGCCGTTTCGGCACCATACTTCCAGGGTGGTAAGAACAAATCGGGACGATGCCGTCCAAGTATTGCCGCGCCCGTGTCATCATTGTCCACGCCACTAGACCTCCAAAACCGTGTCCCACTACGACGGCTGATTGGTGTCCCAGGGCGGCGATCACCCCGCCGACATCGCGAGCCAACATCGGCAGGGTGTAACCCTCCGGTGGTTTGTCGCTGGCGCCAGTGCCGCGCAAGTCCATGGCGTAGCAGTTGTATCCGGCCTGAGCTAAAGCCATCAACAGGTGGCGCATACCCCACCAGTGTTCAGGAATGGTGGGTAGAAGCACCACCGGGGGCCCATCGGCTGGTCCGGCGCAGGCGACGTGGAAACGTAACCCGCTGGCCGAGACAAAGCGATGTTTCCAGGGGCCTTCAATCAAAGCGGCCGTGAAATCGGCGGCCGTCTTAGCGCGGCGGACGAACACCGGAACGCCTTAGCCGGACGCGCCGGGCGCGGCGCTGGGCCCGGTGCCGCTCGATCCTGGCGGCGCTGGGCTGGCCGAATTCTGGCCGCTGACCGGTGGTTTTGTGCCGCCCAGGGCGGCCACGGACTGACTGATCAGCGCTGCGGTTTGACCAATTGAGGCGGCGACTCGTTTGAGCAGTGCCTTGCTGCCTAAAGCTAAGGCGACGGCGGCTAGCGCCACCAGACCGGCTGTAATCAGGTGGGCCGCCCAAGGCCGAATATCGAGTTCGACTAGTCCCCAGACCAGAGCCAGGATCAGGAGTGGCACCAGACTGGCGACCGCCACCAGAGCCCCAGTCAGGAGTGCTAGACCGGTTCCGAGGCGTGATCCGTCTTTCGATAGCCGCGCCTTAGCGAAAGCGGCTGTGGTCCGCGCGAGCTGTTTGATCTGTTGCAGCGCTTGGCTGAGCGTTTGGCCCAGACTCTGATTTGCCATTATGTCCCCTGATGCTGATGGTGCCCCAGGCCCGCGGAGCCCCTAATCCCATTAGGAGGCTACCCACAGGAACCCTGTTGGGACCGTGGTTCTTCACCACGGTAACAGTTTGCCTGACGAGATCCTCTCTTGCGGCAACCTTCCAGGCAAGTCTCCGCCGGAAGCTGGGCTGGCCGCAACGGTGGTTCGACGGCTGGGCGGCAAAAGCGTTAACGAAAAATACCCTCAATTACATTGAGGGTAAATATAAACAACGGGCGACCAGGTTATCAATCGCGCAATCCAATTGCCGGAACGGTCATTCCGCCGACATGCCCTTAACGTAGGTTAATACGTGCGTGGGTTCCTGTCCGCCCGTTGTCTAGTGACTCATTTATAGCACTCAGATCCTAGGCCTGGCAAGCCAAAACGCTGAGAATAGATGGGATGAAATAGCTTCCAAAAGAAGCCCAGACAAACCCAATCCAAGCATTTCTAGTGAATCATTTCAAGGCCGTTTGTCCTGTTTGTGGATAACGGTCCGACGGGTCAGCCAGACGGCTGCCGTGATAATTACCGCCGGAACCACGGTCAGGCCAACCGCCAGCCAGGCCAGGCGCCGGTTTTCGGTCTTGACGGCGGCCGGGGTGTCAAAGTGGATAACTTCCCAGTCCCGCTCCACGGCTAGTCGCTTCAGGCCAGGTGATGGATTAACCACCGCGGCGTGGCCAACCGCTTCAAGCATCGGCAGGTCGGTCACCGAATCGGAGTAGGCGTAGCTTTGCGTCAAGTCATAGCCTTCGACTTCGGCTAGGGCTTGAATCGCCGAGACCTTGGCCGGGCCATAGTTGAAGAAGTCAGCCTGGCCAGTGAAGTGACCGTCAACTACTTCCATCGTGGTAGCCAAGGTGTGGTCGGCGTTGAGCAGACTGGCGATGGGTTCAACCAGTTCACGGCTGGAGGCTGAAACGATCACAATGTCCCGCCCGGCCGCCCGGTGGCGCCCAATCAACTCGAGCGCTTCGGTGAAGACTTGTGGCGCGACCTTGGCCGCTATCCGGTCACGCGCTAGCGATGCGACCCTTGAGGCATCCCATCCGCTGATGATCCGGCCCAGGATGACGCGCAGCCGCTCAGATTGGGATTGCCCGGCTGGGCCTAGTTGATAGGCCGCCTGGGCGTAGGCTGACCGCAAAACACTGCGCCGACGCAGCATTCCTTCCGCTACCAGGGTTGATACCAGGGCAAGAGTTGAACTGCGGGCTATCAGTGTCTTATCAAGATCAAAGAAGGCGGCCGCCCGGTTGGCGGCGGAAGGTTGACTTGTCATCGTCAAGATCTTCGCAGATGTGAAGATCGACCGCCATCCACAGCCCGGCGCTTCCGCGTCACCGTTAGGCGGCCCGCTGGAGTCATGCTGTGACGGTGCCGAATCAGCTGCCAGTTGTCCTAGTGACCAAAGATCCAGATCTGGCCGCGTTGGCCAAATGGTCAATTTGGCAGGCCGGAGCCAGCGTCCAGCACATCAACGGGCCAGAACAGCTTGATGCTCTCCAAATCACACCCAGGATGCTGGTTTGTGGACATGACGTTGGCCGTGAAGTGCCGTTGGCGGTGCACGGCGTTTGGCCGTCCTGCCGGGTGACTGAGGTGGCTGTTGGTGAAGCTGGAACCGCCGCCGCCGGCGGAGGAATTGTGCTGCCGGGCGCCTGGCGTGACTTGACGGCCCAAGTTGAGGCGATTGAGGCACCGCCGCGCCGCTGCCGCCGGGTGGCGTTGATCGGGGCGCATGGTGGCGCTGGAACAAGTTGCCTGGCCGTCGCGCTGGCACGGCGGATGGCACGCTCAGGTGGGGCCCGGTTGGCTGCCCTGAATCAGGCCGGCGCCCCAGTTGGGGCTTTGCTTGGTTTGGCTGGTGGTTCAAGCTGGGCGGCGGCCGCGGCCTCAACTGAAAGCCCGCTGGCGATCAAACAGGTCGCCGGGATTGAGGTGCTGAGCCCAGCCGGTCCAGAAGAGGGCGTCACGCCGTGGCAGGTCCGCCAGACGATCGAGGCTTGGGAGGAGCAGAGCCCGGCCCGCTACACAGTGTTCGATGCCGCCAACACGGCACCGCTCGGCGGTTGGCGGATCGCTTCGTGGGCTGAAGCGGTAGTGATCGTGTTACGCGGTGAGCCGGCCGGTTTAGCCGCCGCGGAGGCTCTGCTAGATGAGTTGAGACCGCTTGGAGTGCCATGCCACATGGCGGTTAGGGAGGTTCGCGGCGGGTTGCGCGCCTGGCAGGTTGGCCAGATGTTGGACCGTTATGACGTGGTTCGGATTGGTGCGGAACGCCAGCTAGTGGCTGGTTTAACGCACGGGCTGAGCCCTGGTGACCGGCCTGCGGGCCCCTTGGCGGCGGCAGCTGGAACCTTGGTCGGCCTGCTTGACCGGCCGACTGGGAAACCATCCGAGGAAGCGCCGGTCGCGGCCGATCCGGCCTGGCCGGTTGGTGAACCGACCAGACGGCACTCGAACGGCTGGCGCCGGCCAACACGGCCGCGTTGGCGGGCGCCAGCGCCTGGCTTCAATCCGGCGGCTTTCGCGGAGGAGTGGTGAGCGGATTGGCCGCCCCGGCGGCGTTGAACGCTTTACTAACGGATCCTGGTGTAACAGATGTGCTGGTCAACGGCCCTGATGCGGTCTGGGTTGACGGCGCTGGCGGTATGCGGCGCCTCGCTTTACATCTTGGTGATGCGGCCGCCATCCGGGCTTTAGCGCAGCGTCTGGCGGCTCAGGCGGGACGGCGGTTGGATGACGCTTCACCAACGGTCGATGCCCGCCTGCCAGGTGGGGTGCGGATGCACGCGGTTGTGCCACCGGTGGCACCGGCCGGGCCGCTGATATCTTTCCGGGTTTTCCGGCGTGAGGGTATGTCGTTGAGAGACTTGGAGACCAGCGGCATGGTTGGTCAACCCGGGGTGGAACTGTTACGGGCGTTGGTGGCCGCGCGGGCTAATTTCCTGATCTCAGGCGGCACTGGGGTTGGCAAAACAACTCTGCTTTCCGCCTTGGTTTCTGAAGTGCCCGCCTCAGAACGGCTGGTGGTGATTGAAGAAGCCCAGGAAATCATCACGTCACATCCACACTGTGTCCGCCTTGAGGCGCGTGGCGCCAACGCTGAGGGACGTGGCCTGGTTGGGTTGACTGATCTGGTGCGTGAGTCGTTACGTATGCGGCCCGACCGGATTGTTTTAGGTGAGTGCCGTGGTCCGGAGGTGCGGGAGGTTCTGACAGCGCTGAACACTGGCCATGACGGCTCAGCCGCTACGATTCACGCCAATTCCTGCCATGATGTACCGGCCCGCCTGACCGCTCTCGGCTCGTTAGCTGACATGGGTTCAAGGACAGTGGCGGTCCAAGCCGCCGCGGCCTTGTCCGGTGTGGTGCACTTGGTACGCCAGCCAGGCGGTCAGCGGATAGTCCAGTCGATCGCGATTCTGGGACTTTCTGGCAGTGAACTGGTCGCCACACCAGCGGTCAACTTCAGGGCTGGTGAAGCTCGCCGCGGGCCAGGCTGGGAGTTGTTCAACCACAGGCTCGCCCGGTGTTGAGCCCAGGCCCGGCCGGGCCGCCATCTAGCTGGATAAACCCCAAAACCCGTCGGCCACGGCGTGGGCCCGCCGCTGACCGTCACCCCGAATCTGATCTTGACGCCTTATCGGAGGCCCTGTCTCAGGTGACAGCGTTGGCCCGGGCGGGCCTGAGCGGACCTGAAGTTTGGCGGCCGCTGCTTGGCCAGACGGGTTATGACTTGGACACCTGGGCCGCGAGCCTGAAAGATACGCCGACCGGGCCGCATGCCGCGGCGGTCGCCGCGATTCAGCGCATCGCCCAATCCGTTGGAGCCTCAACGGCTGACCTGCTTGACGCCGTGGTCAAAGCGGTTGATCAGGCTCAAGAGACCGATGACGCCCGGGAAGCGGCCATAGCCGGGCCTAAGTCCAGTGCCCGCCTGCTGCGCTTCCTGCCGCTACTGGGCCTGCTTCTAGGTACGGCGATGGGTGCCCAGCCTGTCCCGATACTGCTGGGAGGTGGTCTTGGAAGCATCGCACTGGGGGTAGGGGTTGGACTGATGCTGTTAGGCCAGGTCTGGAGTTCGGCCCTGGTGCGGTCCGCCAGCCGTCCGGCTGGTACGGCCGCGCTGGTGGCGGCTGTCCTGGCGGCGGCCTTACGAGCGGGCTTGGCTTTGCCGGACGCTTTGCTGCGAACCGGACAAGCTTGGGGTGGGTGGATTGGTGGGCGTCTAGCGGCGGTTGGAGCTGGTTTGACGCGAGGCCAACCTTGGGACCAGGTCTGGGATGAAGGCTGGCCGGATCACACTGTGACCGGCCGGGCGGACCAGAACCCGCCTAGGAGACTGTCGGACAACAGTCTCCTAGGCGGTCCCCCAGCGCCTTATCGCCGCGTTTCCGCTGGTGAGAGCTCCGCTCACACTGCGTCAACTTGGGCCGCGAAGGGTGTTATCCAACACCCACCTAGGAGACTGTCCGACAACAGTCTCCTAGGCGGTCCCCCAGCGCCTTTTCGCCGCGTTTCCGC
Source organism: Bifidobacteriaceae bacterium (assembly GCA_031267825.1). GTDB lineage: Bacteria > Actinomycetota > Actinomycetes > Actinomycetales > WQXJ01 > JAIRTF01. Next base: position 40,395 of record JAIRYJ010000015.1, on the reverse strand, counting down.
TGGTGAGAGCTCCGCTCACACTGCGTCAACACGGCCGGTGGGTGTTATCCAACACCCACCTAGAAGCGGTCAGGAGGCCGTCATTGAGGCGTTGCGGTCCACTTTGTGGCTAGTTTGGAGCGCCGGAGTCGAAGCTGGCCCGCTGTTAGAAGCTGTCGCCGCCAGGTTTGGCCGGGCTGAGCGGCGCCGCTTGTCACAAGCCGCGGCCCGCCTTGGCGTCTATCTGATGGCTCCGCTTGGCCTTTGTTACCTGCCCGCCTTCGTCGCCTTGGGTTTGGTGCCAATCATGTTGTCTTTGGCTGGAAGTCTGGTTCAGGTGATGTGAGGCGGAGCCACGCCTGATGGTGGCGCGGCCGTCGCAATGGTTAACGCTGTCCGCAGGGCTCGGCCTGGGCAGCGCCAGTTGAGCGTTGTCAACCAGGCCTACTAGCTCTGTCCGCCGGGCTCGGCCTGGGCAGCGCCCTTCTTCCAAGCCGTTCTTGGGCTGTCAGGTGGGCAGCGCCCACAGCCCTTTTGTTTCTGGCGGCTGCCGGAAGGCTGATTGGAACAAGCTGGGATCCCGCTAATCAGCCCACAGAAAGGTGCAGCAATGCGAACAGTTACAACTCTGGCCGGTTCTCTTAAGGAGCGGCTGGCCCAAATCGAAGCCGTCGGCCGCCGGCCACAGGCGGACATACCGGACTACCGCGAGGCTGGTGGTATTACCGCCGAATACGCCATAGCCATTCTGACCGCGGCCGGCTTCGCCGGCTTGCTGCTGGCGATACTGCAGTCAGATGCTGTGCGCGGCTGGCTGCTGGACATTGTGCAGAGGGCGCTCAACTGATGGATCAACCGCCGGACCGAGGATCGGTGACAGTCGAACTAGCGATGGCCTTACCAGCCGTGCTCGGCTTGATCGCGCTGCTAGTGGCCCTTAGTTCGGCGGCGGTCGGCCAGCTCCAACTGGCGGATGCGGCCCGGGCTGGCGCCCGGGCGGCCGCCCTTGGCCAACCTGATGCTGAAGTCACCGCGGCCGCCGAGGCCGCGGCTGGCAGGCCAGTCACAGTCAGCCTTGAACGGTCCGGTGGCCTGGTTTGGGTACGCTGCCAAACCGCCGTCTGGATCCCGCTGGCCGGTACACGACAGGTTAGCTCCCAAGCGGCGGCGATCTGCGAACCTGAGCGGGCCTGTGGTTATGGTCCTTGAAACAGCCTCAGCTAAGACGGACCGCGATGGCGGATCGGGAACAGTTTTGGTGATCGCTTTGGTTGCGGTTCTGGCCAGCCTGCTGGCGGCGTTGGCAATGGTGAGCCAGTCGGTGACGGCCAGTTATCAAGCGGCCAGTGCGGCCGATCTGGCGGCCTTGGCGGCCGCTCAGGGGTTGATCGACGGGCAAGATCTGAACCAGGCTTGTGAAGCGGCCGGGCAGGTGGCAGCGGCAATGGCAGCGGAACTGACGGCCTGCCAGTTGGAGGGGTCAGATTCGGTGCGCGTTAGTAGCGCGGTTGTGGCGCGTTTGGGACCGGTCGGGACTCGCCGGGCGGTGGCGACAGCTTTGGCTGGTCCGCCTTGACGGCCTGCCAGTAGAGCGCCAAGACATCTGGCTATAGCTGCCGCTTGCCGTTCGCGACCTGCCGTGTCATGCCGCGACCAGTGCTGTGACCAGCGCCAAGGCGCCAGCCTTGGACAGCACCTGATTAGCGTTACCGCACTTCGGGGACTGGATACAAGAAGGGCAACCAGCTTCACAAGGACAAGCCAGCAGCAGTTCACGGACCGCTTTGAACAGGTTGGCCCGCATCTGAAAGCCACGTTCAGCGAATCCAGCACCACCCGGGACCGCGTCATGAATGAAGATCGTGGCTTGGCCGGTGTCCTGGTGGATGGCGGTTGACAGACCGCCCAAGTCCCAACGGTCGCAGGTGGCCAGCAACGGCAGCAATCCGATGGCGGCATGCTCGGCGGCGTGCAGGGCGCCAGGAACTTCCTCCGTCGTCAACCCGGCTTGGCTGAGAGTCGCCTGAGGCACGGTCACCCAAGTCGCGGCCGTACGCAGGGTCGATTCGGGTAAATCCAGCGGGACAGAACCGATCCGTTCCAAGCCGGGCAGACGCAGCCTCATGTACCCCACTACCTGGCTGGTCACATCGACTGTCCCAAAGTGCCAGACCGGCCCAGCTGTCTCCTGCTTGGCGGACTCAGCGATGACAGCGACTCGCGTTTGGGATAGCGGCATTGTGCGGTAATGCGGTTCGGCGGCCTCAAGCAAGGCCAGACCACCTTTCAAGTCAAGCCCGGTGACCAGAAAAGACTCGCCCTGATGCAGGTAGACCGCGCCGGGGTGGGCCACAGCCGGTGCCCGGCCAGAATCAACTGTGCCCAAGATTCGGCCGGTGGACTGTTCGGCTAGCTGGATTAGAGTCCCACCCGATCCCCGCAGATCGGTCAGATCGGTCGCCCGTTCCGGTAAGACCCAGAACCAGCGTCCGCTACGGCGGCGCAGCGCGCCACTTTCAGCCAGCGATTCAAGCACATCCAGTACGTCCGGGCCGAGCCGTGTGGCTTCATCATCAGATAGCGGTAATTCGGCGGTGGCGGCGGCCAGATGCGGTGCCATGACGTAAGGATTGGAAGGATCAAAAACCGTCGCCTCAAGAGGTGCGTCCACCACGGTCTCCGGGTGGGCCGCGATGTAGGTGTCTAGCGGGTCGTTGCCAGCGATCCAAACAGCTAAACCATCCCCGGCGGCTCGGCCCGCCCGTCCGGCCTGTTGCCGCAGCGCGATCAGCGTGCCAGGCCAGCCCGCGATCAGTACAGCATCCAGGTTTGGCAGGTCGATGCCGAGTTCCAGGGCCGATGTCGACACCACAGCCAGCAGCGACCCGTTACGTAGACGCCGTTCAAGTTCGCGGCGTTCCTCTGGCAGGTAGCCGCCCCGGTAAGTCGCCACCCGTGACTTGACAGCGGCGCCAAGCAGGTCACGGGCTTGATCAGCCACAGCTTCAGCCGAATAGCGCGAACGGACAAAGGTAACGGAGCGGGCACCAATTTCAGCTAAATCGGCCAACAGCCGAGCCGCCTCTAAAGAGGCTGAGCGGCGAATTGCCCCACCGGGGGCATTGTCAGGCCCACCCGAAGCCGTCCGGTCAACTGGTGCACCCAAGTCGCCGCTGTGCGGAAGTCGCTGGGCGGCATCGTCCTTGGGGGCCAAGCCGTTTGGGACCGAAGCCGACCGGTCGACCGCTGCCGGGCGCCACAACACGAGGCTGTGTTCACCGTGGGCCGCACTGTCGTGGCAAACCTGACGGACAGTGTCAGGCTCAGCGCCAATCAAACGGGCCAAGCTAACGGCCGGTTGGCTGACCGTGGCCGAGGCCGCCAAGAAAACCGGATCGGCGCCATAGTGCCGCGCCACACGTCGCAGGCGGCGCATCACCCAGGCGACGTGCGCCCCCATCACGCCACGGTAAGCATGCAGCTCATCGACCACGACATAACGCAAACCGCGCAAGTAGCCAGACCATTTGGCGTGTCCAGGTAGAAGCGAAAAATGCAAGAAGTCCGGGTTGCTTGCCAGTAGATCAACATGTGACTGGATGAAGCCGCGGCTGGCGGCCGGAGTATCACCGTCGCAGGTCGCGGCGTAGATGCCGTCAAGCTGAGCAGCCTTGAAAAGGGCTTGCAGGCCGTTCATCTGATCAGCCGCCAGAGCTTTCGAGGGCGCCAAATAGAGGGCTGAAGGCCGGGTCCGGATGGCGCTGATCCGCCCCAAAGCCAACGGTTCGCTCAAAGCGGTCAAGAGCGGGGTCCAAAGTGCCAAGGACTTACCTGAGCCGGTCGCTGTGGCGATTACGGTGTGCCCTTGGCGGGCCGCCTCCATGGCTTCAACTTGATGAGCCCAAGGCGAGGTCACGCCCAAGACACCATAGCCATCCCGGATCCAATCCGGCACCCAATCGGGCCAGGCTTGATGCCTGCCGACCCGGGCTGGAGTGACCTCGATATGTGTGATCCGGTGCGCCCGCTCCAAATCGTCGCGCAGCGCGCCGATCAGCTTATTCACCGGGAACTAGTGGCCCGCTGGATGGGGCTGGCGGACCAAGCCGGGTGCGGCCGGGCGGTCAACGGAAACTCTCAGGCCGGATCGCTTTAGGTTTGACTGGCTTGATCGTCATCCCAGTCATCACCGAACTCATCACCCCAAGGGAAGTCTTCGCTCCAGTCATCACCGAACTCATCACCCCAAGGGGAGTCATCGCTCCAGTCATCGCTGTAATCATCAGATCCGAGGAAATCATCCGCGAAGCCGCCGCCGTAGGTCGAGAAACTAGACAAGGCGGAGACGACCACCACAGCGCCCAACGCCACGATGGCAGTTGGGCTGGCCAAGAGCGAGATGTACCACTTTTCGTCTGACTCTTTCAAGGCTGTCAACGAGATCAGGTCGCGCAAGTCTGGCAGATCCGACAGTTCATCCAAACCGAGTTCAGACGGGTCAAATCCGGAATCGGGGCCGCAGACCGGGTTCACCGTGACTCGATCACCTGTGCCTGAACAATCGTCTGGATAGTTGAAGGAATACTGTTCACCTTCTGCCCAAATCTCCACTTCCAAGACGCCTTTGCTTGGAATCTTGACTGAGACAGACATGGTGGATTCAAAGCTGGACGCGTCATCAGGGCCGATCGAGAGATCTAGGGTCTGCCGGTCTGGCTGGGACAGCTTAACCTTGGCTCCGCTGTCAATCGACGAATAGAGGGCATCCCATGATGTGCCGTCACGGTTGATTGACAGTTGGTCGCCTTGGTTCATTTCGAGCCCCAAGGTGTCTATCGCCTGACGCGAGTAACCGTCCCCCGACCCAGCCTCAGAGGTGGTCAAACTGGTGATCGAGAAAGCGTTGAAGACGTCACCGATGGCCAAATCGCTGCTCAAAGCTGGGCCATAAACGGCCAGCAGCCGGGATTCGGCCAGCGGTAGGGCCCTGGCCAGTTCACGCAAGTCACTACTGGCGGCGGCCGCGTCAATGGCGGCCAGCAGGTTGCTGGCGGCGTCTTCCGGCCGATCGGCGCCCTTCATCTGGTCCGCCGGAATGACATCACCGAGTGGTTCGGCGTGCGGTCCGCTGGCCTCATAGATGTACTGCGCGGCCGTCATTGTGACTGACGTATACCACTTGGCGCCCTCTTCGACCGTAACAACGAACAAGTCATCGATTTCGGCTGATCTTGCCAGGTCACTGATGTCTTTTTGTATCGGCAGCAACTCGTCGAGTGAGTCCCTCAACTCTGAGCGGGTCATGCTGGACGGGTCGAAGCCGAGCAAGGAACCGGCATCGCCGCCGACAAGAGAGTCACCGTATTCATTGGTCAGGTCCAGTATGGCGTCAGTCAGTTGGTCGACGTTGGCGTCGATCCGGACACTGCCCTCGGCCAGGGCGGTGCGTGACACACCAGTCGCCAAGGGCTGACTGGCGAACTTGATGCCGCTCAACTCGATTGTTAACGCCCCGACTAGGTCTTGCCTGGCCTTGCTGGCCTCAGGATTGGGGTTGTCTGACGGGTCAACAAAGACTTGTATAAGGTCACGCCATGATTCGCCGATGGCTCTTTCCGATGGCGCCAGACGACTGGTGATTTTGACCGAATTGAGCTTCACGGCGTCGTTTAGGAGTAGTTCAGCGGCCTCTTCGGGGCTGGCCGCGCCACCGACATCGCGTAACGCGATGAAAGCCCAGGCGCCGCCGCCCGCTGCCACCAGAGCCGCGGCGGCCAGGGCCGCGATCAAGGCACCGCGACGCTTCTTGGGTGGCTGAGAGGCCGGGCTGAGTGGAGCAGGCGGGGGTGGGGGCGGTGCCTGCCAATCTGGTGATGCGCTTTGGTCGCCGGGGAACACGCCGCTGGAGGGCTGGCTCAGGCCAGGGGCGAAGCTTGGTCCGTAAGAGGCGCCGGGGGATACCGGCCCAAAGCTGTAGCCGCTCTGGACGCCTGGTTGGGTGGCGGGTGGCCCAGCGGGTGATGGGCTGGGCGTGAAGTCTGGCCCATAAGAGGCGCCGGGGGATACCGGCCCAAAGCCGTAGCCGCCCTGGCCGCCTGGTTGGGTGGTGGGTGGCCCAGCGAGTGAGTCCCAAGTTGGCGCTGCCGGCGCCGCTGGCATGGCGGGCGTCGCTGGAGTTGAACCCCAAACCGGCGCCGCTGGTTCTGCCGGAGTTGAACCCCAAACCGGCGCCGCTGGGGGCGCTGACGGCACCCAACCACCGCCCGGCTGACCGGGCGCGAAAGACCCTGGGGACGGCATCGGACCGCTTGGAATGAAAGGATCCGGCGCTGGCTGGCCAGGCCCATAACCTTGGACCGGAGGAAGCTGACCAGCCGGGTAGCTAGGCTGGCCGCTGAAGCCGGGCGGGTCAGGTGTTGCCGGGCGATCAGGCGGATCGGGTTGCCACGGCGGTGTTGGATTCGACATTTCAGCCTCCAGACGAACTGGTGTTAGACGCTCTGCTGTTCCAATAGTCTCCCCCGACCGCGCCGACATGGCAATCTGGCGTCAATAGACTCAGAGGTTAAGAGACACCCAAAGGCCTGAAGCTGAACCTTTCAAGCCGGGGGTCAACCATTCAATTAGGCAGGAGGCCACGGTGCGAACAGCGGTCGTAACAGGTGCGTCAAGTGGAATAGGGCAAGCCAGTGCGCGAGCCTTGGCAGCCGACGGCTGGCAGGTGGTGTGTGGGGCGCGGCGGACCGCCCGGGTTGAAGCGCTCGCCCGGGAACTTGGCCCACCAGCCCGTGGTCTGTTCCTTGACGTGACAGATCAGGCTGCGGTTGACGTTTTCGCTGAGCTGGTTGAGTGCTGTGACCTGCTGGTTAACTGTGCTGGCGGAGCCAAAGGACTAACCCGGATCGAACAAGCCGACCCAGCCGAATGGGAATGGATGTTCGCCACTAATGTGCTTGGCACAGTACGCCTGACCAAAGCTTTCCTACCCAAACTGACCCAGTCGCCGGCTGGCCTGGTGATCAACATGGTCTCGATCGCGGGTCATTATCCCTACGCCGGAGGGGCCGGCTACAACGCCGCTAAGTTTGGCCAGCGGGCCTTGAGCGCTGTGCTGCATCGCGAGTTGGCGGGCACACCGGTGCGGGTCACAGAAATTGATCCAGGCTTAGTTGAAACCGAGTTTTCGCTCGTCAGGTTCAACGGGGACGCTTCCCGGGCGGCCGCCGTCTATCAAGGGATCGAACCGTTGCGGGCGCAGGACGTGGCTGAGGCTGTCCGCTGGGTGGCGGCCCAACCGGCTCACGTCAACATTGACAGCCTCACCATCACGACCCGCGATCAGATTGGGCCGGACCGGGTCACCCGCGTCTGATCAGGTAAAACGCGGTTCGTTCGGGTTTTTCGGGATGTCAGGGTGGGTTCGGCAGCGGTCTTGGACGATGCCGCCCCACAAGGAACGCTGTCAGGCCGTCCTGCGGTGGTACCCCAAGTTGAGGTACCGTCAAGGGCCGTAGCTGTTACTCGGGAATCGTTCACAAGGAGGATCCGTGGTGCCCGCCAAGAAGCTGGTGATCGTTGAGTCACCAACCAAGGCCAGAACAATTGGGCGTTATCTGGGCGCCGGATACCAAGTCGAGGCCTCAGTTGGTCACATCCGGGACCTGCCACAGCCTTCGGACCTGCCGCCGGACATGAAAAAAGGCCCGTATGGGCGGTTCGCTGTCAACGTCGATGACGGCTTTGACCCTTACTATGTGGTTGAACCGGATAAGAAGAAACGAGTGGCTGACCTGCGCCGGGCTTTGAAAGACGCCACCGAACTTTATCTCGCGACAGACGAGGACCGTGAAGGTGAAGCCATCGCTTGGCATCTGCTGCAGGTCCTGAATCCTAAAGTGCCAGTCAAACGGATGGTGTTCCATGAGATCACCCAGGACGCGATTGAACAGGCGGTGCGTCATCCGCGCGGCGTCGACACAGATTTAGTTGACGCCCAAGAAACTCGCCGCATCTTGGATCGCCTCTACGGCTATGAGGTTTCGCCAGTCTTGTGGCGCAAGGTCAAGGCGGGTCTGTCGGCTGGCCGGGTCCAATCGGTGGCGACTCGCCTGGTGGTTGAGCGTGAACGTGAACGGATGGCTTTCAAAACGGCCGAATATTGGGGTGTTGAAGCCAAGTTCACTTCCGAAGGCCAGACTTTCACTGCCCGGTTGGTCAGCGTCGCTGGCCGCCGGGTCGCTACCGGCAAAGACTTTGATGATTCAGGTCAGGTCAGCGCCACCGGTTTGGAACGTTTAGTGCGGGACAACGCTGAGGCGTTGGCTGGCGCGATTGAAGGTGCGCCGTTCAGTGTCAGTGAACTAACAACCAAGCCTTACCGGCGCCGCCCGGCGCCGCCGTTTACTACCTCAACTTTGCAACAGGAAGCTTCACGTAAGCTGCGGATGAACTCACGCACTACCATGCGAATCGCTCAACGGTTGTATGAGAACGGTCACATCACCTACATGCGGACCGATTCCCCCAACCTGTCAGGCCAGGCCATCAAAGCCGCTCGCGAACAAGCTCAGCAACTTTATGGCGTGGACTCAGTGCCACCGGCTCCGCGGCATTACACAACTAAAACTAAAGGCGCTCAGGAAGCGCATGAGGCGATCCGGCCGTCAGGTGAACATTTCGCGGCTCCAGCTAGTTTGGCGTCCGCCTTGTCGAGTGAAGAACTCAAGCTGTACCAGCTAATTTGGATGCGGACCGTGGCTTCGCAAATGAATGACGCCACCGGTGAGACCGTCTCAGTTAGTTTGACTGGGCAGACTGGCGAAACCGCTGTGACCTTTGGTGCGGCTGGTACGGTCATCACTGTCCGGGGCTTCTTGGCGGCCTACGAAGAAAGCCATGACCAGTCACGTTATGAGGACGCGGATTCACCTGAAAGGCGCTTGCCGGCCCTGGTGAGCGGTCAGGTTTTGACGGCTCAAGAAGTCGAAGCGCAAGGCCATCAGACCACGCCGCCGCCGCGTTACAGTGAGGCCTCACTAGTGGCGGCGCTTGAAAAACGCGGCATTGGGCGTCCCTCGACTTACGCCACAACAGTGTCGGTGATCGAGGACCGGGGTTATGTTGAGCGCCGCGGAACGGCGCTGGTGCCGTCCTGGATCGCTTTCGCCGTGACCCGTCTACTGGAGGAGAACTTCGCCGAACTGGTGGATTATGACTTCACCGCGGCGATGGAAAACGGTCTCGACCAGATCGCGGCCGGTCAGGAGGACCGTGCCGAATGGTTGCGTCAGTTCTATTTTGGTTCGCCTAACCGCCCGGGTGGCTTGAAGGGTTTAGTCGATAACCTGTCAGAGATTGACGCCCGCGACATCAACACGATTGACCTGGGTAACGGGATTGTCTTGCGGATCGGCCGCTACGGGCCTTACCTCGAGTCACGGGCTGATGGTGAGACCACCGGTGATGCCCTTCGGATCCGGGTACCGGATGATCTGGCACCAGATGAGCTGACACCAGCCAAGGCTCAAGAGTTGCTCGAAGCCGGACCAGAGCAGGCCCGTCTTCTGGGCCAGGACCCGGTAACTGGCTGGGATGTCCAGGTTAAGAATGGCCGGTTTGGTCCCTATGTGACGGAGGCGCCAGCCGAACCGCCGGCCGGCGCGAAGGCGCCCAAGGCCCGCAACGCTTCGCTTTTCAGGTCAATGTCGCCCGCGACGGTGACGCTTGATGAGGCGTTGGCGCTGCTGTCTTTGCCGCGAACCGTTGGTACCGACCCGGACGGCAAGCTGATCACAGCCCAGAACGGTCGTTACGGCCCTTACATCCGGTGTGGCACTGATTCGCGTTCACTGCCGGGCGAGGATCAGATTTTCACGATCACCGAGGATGAGGCTCGGGCGATTCTGGCTCAGCCTAAGCAGCACCGGGGCCGGGCGAGTGCCGCACCGCTGAGGGAACTGGGGGCTGATCCGGTCTCCGGCCGACCGGTTGTGATCAAGGACGGCAATTGGGGCCCGTACGTGACGGACGGTGAAACCAACGCCACTTTGCGTAAAGGCGATGATCCAGCCACTGTCGAGCTTGCCCGGGCGGCTGAGTTGCTAGCTGAGAAACGTCTCCGCGGCCCGGCGAAACCGCGCCGGTCGACGTCCGCCAGGTCGTCAGCCAAGAAGACCACCGCCGTGACTGGAAGCACGGCCAAGAAGGCCGCGGCCTCAAAGACCACGGCAAGCAAACCGGCCGCCTCCAAGACGGCCGCCGCGAAGACCACCACCAGCCGGGCCTCCACAGCCAAGGCGGCACCAAAGGCCGCGTCGGCCCCAATTGAGGCCCCGCCAGGTCCAATTGAGGCCCCGCCGGAGCCGACCTGAAGCCAGGCCCGGCCAGCTCATTAGTGCCGTTTGGCCAACCTGACAGCTAACGGAGCATGCACCGTGTTTCACTTGGTTTTTTACCAGCCTTGTATACCGACTAACACCGGCAATGCGATTCGTCTGGCGGCCGTCACCGGGGTGCGCCTGCATCTAGTGGAACCGCTCGGCTTCGAACTGACCGACACTAAGTTGCGCCGCTCAGGCCTCGATTACCACGACCTGGCGGATTTGACAGTCCACCCAGATCTCGCCAGCGTCCTAGACGCGGTTAGCCCGGCCGCCCGGATCTACGCCTTCACCACCCACGGAACCACCGGTTATACGGCCGTCAGCTACCGGCCAGGTGACGTGCTGCTGTTCGGCCCAGAACCACACGGTCTACCCGATTCCGTCAAGCGTCACCCAGCGGTCACCGAATTGGTCCGCATTCCGATGCTCCCGGCCAGGCGTTCTCTCAACTTGGCTAACTCAGCCGCGATCGCCGTTTATGAGGCCTGGCGCCAGCAAGGCTTCGGCCAGGCGGCCGCGCAGGAAGGTATTGCCTAGCGCCTGCGGGCAGATGACCGCACGGCGGCCAACCAGGGCCACCCAGTCGCCAGCCCCAAGACCCAAGTGAGACACTGGAGAGATGGTCCTGCCTCCCGGTCTGTCCCCCTTAGCGGGACGCTTCATCGCCTTCGAAGGAGGCGACGGTGCCGGTAAGTCAACCCACCTCAAACTGCTGGCTGACGAGTTACGCCGCCGTGGCCTGGTTGACACCCCAGGCCAACCAGGCGTAGTCGTCACCCGGGAACCAGGTGGCACCACCCTCGGCTGTCAAATCCGGCAGATTTTACTGCACGGCGGTGACCTGGCGGCCACCGCCGAAGCCTTGCTTTACGCGGCTGACCGCGCCCAGCACGTGGCTGAGCTGATCGGACCGGCCCTATCACGCGGTGACCTGGTATTGACTGACCGTTACCTTGATTCTTCAATCAGCTACCAAGTTGAAGGCCGCGGCCTGAGTGAGACCACGGTCAGACAAGTCAACGCGCTAGCCACGGCCGGGCTGCGGCCAGACCTGACAATCCTGCTGGATGTTGGCCAAGCCACCGCCTGGGACCGGCTAAGCCAATCGGGTCAACCAGCCGACCGCCTAGAACGCGCCGGTGAAGACTTCCACCGCCGGGTCAACCAGCGCTACCGCGACCTGGCCGCGGCCGATCCAGACCGTTATGCCATCATCGCTTCAGAAGCTCCGCTGGATGAAGTTCAAGAACGCTTGTGGCAGGCCTTCGAGCGGTATCTTGACGCTTGGACCAGGCAGACTAGGGCGGGCCGGCCGTGACTGTCTGGGATTCAGTAACCGGTCAAGCAGCAGCCGTGGCCGCTCTGCGGGACGCCGCCACCCGGCCTGAGGCGATGAGTCACGCCTGGCTGATCACCGGCCCGCCCGGGTCTGGCCGGTCAGTCGCCGCCCGGGCCTTCGCCGCCGCCTTGCAATGCGACCAAGGTGGCTGCGGTCAATGCCGTGACTGTTTGGCGGTCGCCGCCCGGCGCCACCCTGACGTGCTTGACAGCGCCACCCAAAAAGTTGTCATCGGGATCGATGACGTGCGCGAATGGGTTGCTTTAGCGGTACGGGCACCAGCCCAAGGCAAATGGCGGGTCATCATTGTTGAAGACGCTGACCGCATGCTGGAGCGGACCGGTAACGTCCTGCTGAAATCTCTTGAAGAGGCCGGTCCGCGAACAGTTTGGATTCTGGCGGCGCCAAGCCCGCGTGACGTGCTTGTCACCATCAGATCAAGGTGCCGCTCCGTTGCCTTAGGTATACCGCCAGTTCAAACGGTCATAGATTTGCTGATCAAACAAGCCGGTGCGACCCCGGAACAGGCCCGCTTGGCGGCGCTGGCCGCGCAATGCCATATCGGTGTGGCACGCGGTTTGGTTCAAGACCCTGAAGCGGCTGCCACCCGCCAAAAGGTGCTGGCACTACCGGGGGCGGCATCGTCCGTGTCGCGGGCCGTGATCGCGGCGGGCGAACTTGGCGCTATGGCTAAAGCCCGGGCTGAAGCCGTCATACGCCAACGCGAAACCCGCGAACGGGCCCAACTGTTGGCCGGACTAGGTGAAACGGCTCGTGGGCGGACCAGCGCGTTCGCCCGGGCGCGACTCAAGGAATTCGATGAAGAATCAGCCAAAAGGGCACGCCGCGGCCAAGCTGACAGCCTCGACCGGGCTTTGATTGACCTACTGGCCTTTTACCGTGACGTCCTAGTGATACAGATGGCAGCGAGCGTTGATCTGATCAACGCCGACGCCGCTGAAATGGTGGTAGAACAGGCAACCAAGTCAACTGTGAGGCAGACAATGTCCCGGCTAGACGCCATTGAACAAGCCCGCCAACGCTTGGCCGCTAACGTGGCCGCACCCTTAGCCCTCGAAGCTATGGGCGTCGGGCTGGCCGTGCCCGGGTTGATTCAGGCGAATATGTGAGAGTGAGACAGTGACAAGAAGCAACTCCACCCACTGGATGGGCTTGGCGGCCGCCGCGATCGGCGCTGTGATCGTTCTAGCTGGGTGCACCCAGCCTCAAGCGGTTGACCCAACCGACCCGCCGTCACCTTCACCGGGACGCACCACCAGACCGCAAGTCGATGATGTCTGGGCACAGGAAATCTTCTGGGAACGCTGCACATTGGCTAAAGACACCGAATGCGCCACAGTGGTGGCGCCACTCGACTGGGATGACCCAACCGGGCCGGGCATCGAACTGGCTTTAGCCCGTGTCAAAGCCACCGGAGGCACCGCCCGTCTCGGTTCACTTCTAGTCAACCCGGGCGGACCGGGTGCTTCTGGGCTTTCTTTCTTACCGAACGCCATTAGCTTGATCGGCCCGGATGTCAGAGCGGCTTATGACGTGGTTAGTTTTGACCCCCGCGGGGTGGGCGAATCAACCCCTGTCACCTGCTATCAAACAACCGCTGAACTTGACCGCTTCTTCGCCGCTAGCTGGCCAAAAACACTTGACGGCTACGCCGATTCGGTGTCAGTGGTGGAACCGTTCGCTCAGGCCTGTGCTGACAACACCGGACCATTGCTGGGCCAAGTTGACACCGCGTCGGCCGCCAAAGACCTTGACCTGTTACGCCACCTGCTGGGTGATGAGCGCCTAAACCTGCTCGGTTACTCATACGGATCTTTCCTCGGCACAACCTACGCCGAACTGTTCCCTGACCGGGTTGGCCGCCTAGTTCTGGACGGCGCGATTGATCCATCATTGCCTTCCGACACTCAAGAAGTGGAACAAGCTCGCGGGTTTGAGGCGGCTTTGAACGCTTACTTGTCTGACTGCATAGGTAAACAGGCCTGCCCGTTCAGAGGCTCAAAGCAGGCCGCCCTGGACCAGATTCATCAGCTCTTGGCTCAAATCGAAGCCAAGCCGATGGAGGCCGGCTCCCCTGACGGGCGCAAACTAACACTGCCGCTGGCGATCAACGGGATTGTTGTCACAATGTATGACGACTCGACCTGGCTGCTGGCCTCCCAGGCGCTTGAAGGAGCCATCAGCTACGACGACGGAACCGGCTTGCTGAGGCTGTCTGACATGTACATGGACCGGTTAGGCGGTTCCTATGGCTCCAACCAGATGGAAGCCTTCATCGCTATCAACTGCCTTGATGGCCGGCCGCCGGCCGATCCGGCGGCGGCTGAGGCTCACGCGGCCGCACTGGCTGAAGCCTCTCCGACTATGGGCGAATTCTGGGCTTACTCCGAACAGCTATGCGCGGTTTGGCCGTATCCGCAAAAAGGTGCACCTCACGGCGCATCGGCCCCAGGCGCCGACCCAATACTCATTATTGGCACCACTGGTGACCCGGCCACGCCCTACCAAGGAGCTGTTGCCTTAGCTCAGCAGCTTGAATCGGCTGTCCTAATCACTTACCAAGGTGAGGGGCACACCGCCTATGGCAGGTCCAACCAATGCGTCAATCAGGCCGTTGAACGTTACCTATTGGAGGGCACGGTGCCAGCGGAAGGTTTGACCTGCTGACCATAGGGCGGCGGTGACTCTATCCTTTAACGTGCCAATGGCCAATTCAGGTAGGCACATGGCGAGCGGCGCCGCGGCGCCGCCTAGGTTCGGAGGACTCGCTGGCTGACCCTCCGGCCAACAGACGAATCGAGGATCTCTGGTGACAGCGCAGGACAAGCAGGGCAGGGCCCTTGGCGGGTATTTCGCCGCCTTGACCAGCGTCCTGATAGTCGCGCTGATCGGATTAGCTGTGGCGGTGGCAGCGGTCCCCATGCTGGCTGGCGGCCAGTCGTTGAGCGTCAAGAACTCAGCCATGTCCCCGGTGATCAACCCAGGTGATCTGGTGGTGACCAAAGGTGTCGGTGATCCGGCCGACATACAGGTCGGCCAGATCATCGCCTTCTCAGCCGACGGCAGCCGGTCGGCACTTCGAATCCGCTGGGTCTCCGGCGAGACCACAACGGCCTCCGGTCGGCACTTAATCACACGTGCCAACGCGGCGGCCGAACCCGATAAGCTCACTGTGGCAGAGAGCGACGTTATGGGCATCTACATGTATCGCATACCCAAGCTAGGTTTTGCAGTCGACTGGGCGGACCAGCACGGCGTGTCCGTCATTATTGTGCTGTCCGTCTTAGTGGTGGTCCTCGGGGCCGCCATCTTCGTCATGGGCCTGCACCAGCGGCGGCTACGCGGCCGGACGGACCCGCAGGGCGATGCCGCCGCGCCGGATACGTCTGACCGGCGGCCGACTCAGGAAAAACCCAATACGCCGTGGCGGCCGGGCCGCCCAGAGGGTGGTTTGGCGCCTGAACCACCACCCGCCCTAGGCGCCGCGAGCCAGTCAGGCGGGCCGGTGTCACCGTTGGCGGTCACCGCTGGGCGGGTCCGCCAACCGGGCCGCCGGTCCGAAGGGGCACCACCACCGGACATGTCACGTGGCGCCCCGCCAGCCGGATCCAGGCGCCCACCACGGCATCTGGTCCCACCAGAACCAGCTTCCCCGCTGATGGCGGCTGGCCCTAAGCGGGCTGTGCCGCCCAGCCGTATCCCCATCAGGCGTGACAGTGTCACCGGGCCGCGCCCGCCACTGCTAAGTGAGTTCCCTGAATCGGTTCGGCGCCGTTCGGGCCGGCCTGGCGGTGACGAGCCGACCAGCCAGGAAGCTGGACCGGGTGACGGTTCGTGGGCCGGTGTGCCTGAACCGGACCGCCCCAAGCCGATCCCCTGGGTGGCTGGACCACCGGCCGATCCGGCCAAGACACGGCCTTCTGGGCGGGACATGAGCAACGGTGGTGAAGCCGCCTACCGGCCGTTACGGGTCGCCAGGCAACGGTCAGCCGAGCGAGTGGTTTCAACCCGGCCGGATACGGTCGCTAAACCAGTCGCTTTCATGCCGCACGGTCCGGGAGTTGAAGGAGTATCGACCGGTGAGCTGCCCATCCGCCGTCCGCACCGGATTGGTCAGGTTGAGTCGGTGGCGGACAAGCTGCCACGGGCACGTATTCCGGCCGATGGCGTGCCACGGCCCTGGGGCCAGCCTGAGACACCAGCGCCAACAGCCAGGACGGGCCGGTCGAGCTTGGCGGACAAGATCCCCCGGGCCCAGACTCCGCCGTGGCCGTTAGCCGCGTCGCCGGGCGTCGGCACCAGGGCGGCGGCCCGGGCAGCCAGCCAACAAGCGGCCGAGGATGACTTGTCTTGGCTTGATGAAGCTGGTTCCAGGCCGCGGCCTTGGGATGCGACTTAGAACTGACCGCGCAGGACGCCGATTCCGTCCGGCCGCCCCAGGATGGCGGGTCAGGCCAGCCGGACTGGTCGGTTAGCTCAGGATGGCAGGTCAGCTTCAGCCACAGCTTCAGCTAAGAGTGGATCAGCTTTCAAGTTGATCCGCATGGCGTAGAAGCTGCGCCACACAAAAACGGTGCTGGCCAGGAATAGCACGCCAGCTAGAAGATGCACCAAAGAACCCCAGCCGCGGCTGGTCAGCATGGCGGCGAGTTCCACAGCCAGCAAACCGAACAGGGTGGTGAACTTGATCACCGGATTCAGCGCCACTGAAGAAGTGTCTTTGAAGGGGTCACCGACAGTGTCACCAATAACGGTGGCGTCATGCAAAGCGGTTCCCTTCTGGTGCAAATCGACCTCAACGATCTTCTTGGCGTTGTCCCAGGCGCCACCCGCGTTAGCCATGAAAATCGCCTGATAAAGACCGAACAAGGCGATCGAAATGAGGTAACCGATGAACAGATAAGGCTCAACAAAAGCGAAAGCCAAAGTGGCGAAGAAGATCGCCAAGAAGATGGTTAGCATGCCTTGCTGGGCGTACTGGGTGCAGATTTCAACTACTCGGCGTGAATCCTTCTCTGAGGCGGCAGCGCTGCTGCCAAGGTCAATGTGAGACTTGATGTACTCGACAGCCCGGTAAGCGCCGGTTGTGACCGCTTGGGCGGAGGCGCCAGTGAACCAGTAGATGACAGCGCCACCAAGGATCAGCCCAAGCAGGAAAGGCGGATGAACTAACGACAGTTTCTCAACGCCGCTTGACAGTGAGTCGGTCAACGCCATGATGATCGAGAAAATCATGGTTGTCGCACCCACCACAGCGGTGCCGATCAAGACCGGCTTGGCTGTCGCCTTGAAAGTATTACCGGCGCCATCGTTCTCCTCCAGCATCAGCTTGGCCGGTCCCCAAGCCGGGCTGAATCCCAAGTCTTGGTCAACCTGGGGGACGGACTCAATCTGGGACAACTCGAAAACCGATTGGGCGTTGTCTGTCACAGGGCCGTAAGAATCGACCGCGATGGTGACTGGCCCCATGCCAAGAAAACCGAAGGCGACCAAACCGAAAGCGAAAACAGAAGGAGCCGCTGTGGCCAGGATTGAGCTGTTAGCCGGCAGGCCAAGCAGTCCTTCAGCCAGATCCATGGTTGAGATCAAATAGGCGCCGCCCATCAGCCCAACGATCGCTATGCCCAGCCAGTAAGCCGAAAAGTTGCCCGCGATTAGACCGGACAGGATATTCAGTGAGGCGCCACCCTCACGTGAAGATGTCACCACCTCGCGGGTGTGGCGGGCTTTGGTCGAGGTGAAAACTTTGACCAGTTCAGGGATCAGGGCGCCAGCTAGAGTGCCAAAGGAGATGATCAGACCAAGTTTCCACCACAGTCCGCCTCCCAAATCTTGCAGCATGAAGTGAGTCGTCAAGAACGTCAAACTGATTGACACCAGTGATGTCACCCAAACCAGTGAGGTCAGCGGAGTTTCAAAATCAAAATCAACTTTGCCCGCCAGGATGCGTTTAGCGGCGAACTCGTTGACAAAGTAGCTCACCACTGAGGCGATCAACATGACCGCCCGGACAGTGAAAATCCAGACCAGGAGGATCGCCTGGGTTTCAGGGTGTGGTACGCCTAACAGGATGAAAGTAACCAGGGCCACGCCTGTGACACCGTAAGTTTCGAAGCCGTCGGCTGACGGGCCAACTGAATCACCGGCGTTGTCGCCAGTGCAGTCAGCGATGGTGCCAGGGTTGCGTGGATCATCTTCATCAATCTTGAAAACAATCTTCATCAGATCGGAGCCAATGTCGGCGATCTTGGTGAAAATCCCGCCAGCGATGCGTAAGGCGGAGGCTCCGAGTGATTCCCCGACAGCGAAACCAATGAAACACGAACCAGCTATGTCACCGGGTAGGAAAAGCAGGATGACCAGCATCAAAAGCAGTTCAAGGGAGATCAGCACCATGCCGATCGCCATACCGGAGCGCATCGGTATGGCGTGGACTGGCCAAGGTTTACCAGACAGAGCGGCATGGGCGGTGCGCGAGTTAGCGAAGGTGTTGACTCTGATGCCGAACCAGGCGACAGAGAAGGATCCGGCCATGCCGACAAGCGAGAACATGATGATGATGGCTACCCGGCCCCAGCTGAACTGGACGGCCAGCTTGTAGTAGACCACGATGACCGCGGCGATAAAGGTCCACAGGACTAAGAGGAACCGTCCCTGGCGCAGCAGGTAAGTCTTGCAGGTCGCGAAAATCAGTTCGGAGACCCGCAGCATTGAAGGATGAGCTGGCAGGGCCTTCAGCCGGAGGTAAGTCCAGGCGCCAAAGCCGAGCCCTGCCAGGCAGACAGCCAAACCGATCAGCAGCACAACCCGTCCAGAAAAAGGCCCGGCCACGACCGAGGCGATGTCCGGCAGCCTCAAGTTGGCTTCACCGCCGGGTGTTTCGGCAGCGGATAACGTGAAGTTCATGGTGACCTCCGGACCTAATTGTGCAACGAATCTGGGGCTACCTTCTCAGCGGTCGCCGACACCAGGGCCGTGGTCAAGACCACGGCTCCAAGGGACCGCCCGCCAGTCGCCTCCGGTCCGGCCGCTCACGCGACAGCGTGAGCAGGCAAGACGTGGCGACAAGTGGTTGGGGGACATCCTATGGGCCCGTCGGATAACAGGCTCCTAGGTCACCAAACTGTCTTGGCAGGTCCCGCGCCTACGCCTGGTTTCCGCGTTTCCGCTGGTCAGCACTATGCACTGGCCCGCCTCAACACGGTTGGAAGGTGTTGTTGACACCCTCCGTGACGGCGGCCGCTTGAGCTGGAGCGCCCAGAACTCCAGCAATAGAGCGTAGACGCGTAGTCCGGCCAAGGCCGGCGCCAACAGTCCCAGATCCTTAGAGTGGGACACTTTGCGCTTCAGGCTCATTCCGGCTCAAAATCAGCCCCGGCCCGTCCCCAGACCCATTCCGACTCAGAATCGGCCCCCGCCCAGACCGGCCCCAGCCCGCAACCGGCCCCGCCCAGACCGGCCCGGCCCGCAACCGGCCCAGCCCAGACCGTCCTGGCGGGATCACAAGGCTGGGCTTGAACGTGGCACTAAGCTTTAGTGAGCCGCGACCGCGGGTCCATAGTCGCCGTTCCAGGAGGGTTTACAAGTGCCCAAGTACGTCTACAACTTCACTGAAGGCAACAAAGATCTAAAAGATCTGCTCGGCGGGAAGGGAGCGAATCTAGGCGAGATGACCGGTCTCGGCTTACCGGTCCCACCTGGTTTCACAATCACCACCGAGGCTTGCCGTTACTACATGCATCACGGTTCTAACCCGGAGGAGCTAGCTGACCAAGTCAGTTCCGCCATCACCCAGCTAGAACAAACCTTCGGCCGCCAACTGGGAGGCGACAGCGAACCGCTGCTGGTCTCAGTTCGTTCCGGCGCTAAGTTCTCAATGCCCGGGATGATGGAAACCGTCCTGAACGTTGGCTTGAACGACAAATCAGTCCTCGGCTTGGCGGAATTCGCCCACGATGAGCGGTTCGCTTGGGATTCATACCGCCGCCTCATCCAAATGTTCGGCAAGACAGTCCTGGGGATCGACGGCGACCTATTCGCCGCCCAACTTGACGCTAAGAAGGAAGCCGTCGGGGCGGCATCGGACGTAGACCTGACAGCGGAAGACCTAAAAGACCTGGTAGACCGCTTCAAAGCGATCGTCCTGGAACAAACCGGCGAACCTTTCCCGCAGGACCCACGCCAGCAAGTCGACGCCGCCGTGGTGGCGGTGTTCAACTCATGGAACACCGAACGGGCTCGCCTTTACCGGCGGCGTGAACGGATCTCGGACGAGCTTGGCACCGCTGTCAACGTCCAGTCGATGGTGTTCGGTAACCTCGGGCCAGATTCGGGCACTGGGGTGGCTTTCACCCGCAACCCGGCCTCAGGCCATCCCGGAGCCTACGGCGATTATTTGCCGAACGCCCAAGGCGAGGATGTCGTGGCGGGTATCCGTAACACCTTGTCGCTTGAGGACATGGCGAAGATCGACGCTGAAAGTTACAGCGAACTGCGCCGCATCATGAAAACCCTCGAAAACCATTACCGTGACCTGTGCGATATTGAATTCACAGTGGAACGGGGCAAACTTTGGATGCTCCAAACCCGGGTCGGTAAGCGGACCGCCGCCGCCGCGTTCAAAATCGCTGTCCAACTAGTTGACGAAGGCCTGATCACACTCGACACGGCTTTGGACCGGGTGACCGGAGATCAACTAAACAACTTGATGTTCCCGCAGTTTGACCCGAAGGCCCCCAAAACCCGCCTGACCAAAGCGATGGCGGCCTCACCGGGTGCGGCGGTTGGCCAAGCGGTGTTCGATTCGCCGACAGCCCAGCAGTGGAAGGCACAAGGCCGGACGGTCATCTTGGTGCGGCGCGAAACCAACCCAGATGACCTTGGTGGAATGATCGCCTCGGTCGGTATTTTGACCGCCCGTGGCGGTAAAACATCCCATGCCGCGGTGGTCGCCCGGGGAATGGGAACAACTTGTGTGGTCGGCGCGGACGCCTTGGAAGTGGACCCAACGGCCCGGCTGTTCCGGGTTGGGAACACCACTGTGGCTGAGGGTGATGTGATCGCGATTGACGGTTCAACCGGTGAGGTTTTCCTCGGTAACGTGCCGGTCGTGGCGTCACCAGTCTTCGAGTATCTCGATGAAGGCCTAGATAAGGCTTTAGCGACGGTTGGTGACAACGCCTCCGCCGCTGAACTGGTCATGGCGGTACATCGGGTCTTGGCCCACGCTGATTCTGTCCGCCGGTTGAAGGTCCGGGCCAACGCTGACACCGGCGAGGACGCTGACCGTGCCAGGCGCCTAGGGGCTCAGGGCGTCGGCCTGTGCCGCACTGAACACCAGTTCCTGGGAGATAGGCGCAAACTGATTGAGCGGCTGATCCTGGCCCAGAACCCAGCTGAACGGACCGCGGCGCTTGACGCCTTGCTGCCGTTGCAACGCCAGGATTTCATTGAACTGTTCACCGCCATGGACGGCTTGCACACCACGGTCCGCTTGATTGACCCGCCACTGCATGAGTTCCTGCCTGATCTGACGGCTTTGTCAGTTTCGATCGCCCGGCGTGAGGCGGCCGGTGAGGCTGTCACCGAGGAGGAGGCCACACTGTTGGCCGCCGTTGAACGTTCACATGAAGCCAACCCGATGCTCGGGTTGCGCGGTGTTCGTCTCGGGTTGACAGTTCCTGGTCTGTTCGCTCTTCAAGTCCGGGCTATCGCCCAAGCCGCCGCCCAGTTGATCCGTCAGGGTCACGACCCGCAACCAGAGATCATGGTCCCGCTGGTCGGTTCCTATGTTGAACTGGAGATAGTGCGCGATGAAGCCGAACGGATCATCAAAGAGGTCTCCGAGATCGAAGGTGAGGTTTTGTCGATCCCGATTGGCTGCATGATTGAGTTGCCGCGGGCGGCCGTCACAGCCGATCAGATCGCCCGGGCGGCGGAGTTCTTCTCCTTCGGCACGAACGATTTGACGCAGACCACTTGGGGTTTTTCGCGGGACGATGTCGAGGGCTCGTTTTTCGCTGAATACATGGGTTTGGGAGTTTTCCAGGTTTCGCCTTTTGAAACGATTGACCAGGCCGGAGTCGGTTCGCTGGTGCGTCAAGCTGTCCAGTTGGGCCGCCAAACCCGACCAGAAATCACTCTGGGCGTCTGCGGCGAACACGGCGGTGACCCGGAATCAATCCACTTCTTCAACCAGATCGGATTGGATTACGTTTCTTGCTCGCCGTTCCGTGTCCCAGTTGCCCGGCTTGAGGCGGGCCGGGCGGCTGTCGCCGTTGAGGAAGGCACTGGCACCGCCTAGCGGACCGCCGAACAACAGTCCGTTGAGTCGGCGCTGAGCGGCACCCGCTGCGTCAAATGTCTGACACGGGTCAGGCACTTGACGTAGCGGGCAAGCTGAGGCAGAGTTATGGATCGGACCGGGAGAACCGGTCCCCCAAGGCTGGGGCAACCGTGAGTCACCACCACCACCATCTCCGGTTGCCCCTTCTTTTTGCCCAAAAAACTGGGTTACGCAACGGAATGCGGCCCGAACCGACCTGTGCGGATGGATTCTTGGCAAGGTTGACCGCCGCCGACCAGCCTGAAGGATTCCTGCCAGATCGCCACGCGGCGCCCGCCCGGTTGCTTAATAGGTAAGCCTTAACTAAGTTGTACTGCCATGAGGTTGTCCGAGGCCCCGCTGGGCGCGAAGCTGCGGGTTGAGCGGTCATCCTTGGATAAACAGTTAGCTTTACGGCTCTGCGAACTTGGTCTACGGCCGGGCTGTGAGGTTTGTGTGATGCAGCGGACAGTCTTTGGCGGCACCGTGGTGGTGTGTGGCGGGCACCGCCTAGCGCTAGATAAGGCAACCGCGGCCGGGGTTTTGACCCGGCCAGTTAGTACTGTTCTTGAGCCTGCCGCGACTGCGGCGTGACCAGCCTGTCAACTGAAACTGGCACCGCCGCTGGGACAGGCCCGCAGCGTGTCATGTTGGTCGGCAATCCGAATGTTGGCAAGTCAACCCTGTTCAACTTGTTGACCGGGGCGAGGCAGAAAACCATGAACGCCCCACGCACCACGGTCGCTTTCGAATCTGGCCGCTGGCGCCTGCGGTCAACTGATCCGGCCGCTCCAGCCACTGTCCGGTTGATTGATCTGCCAGGAACCTATTCGCTGCTAGCCCAAAGCCCCGATGAACAGGTCACAGCCGAGGCGGTCAGCCCGGCGGCAATCCCGGCGACGAGTTCATCCGGTTCAAGCGCCAGTCTTGGTGCCACTGGCCGTGCCAAAAACCAAGGCCATAAACACAGTTCAGCGACAGCCTGCCCGCATTGTGGCGCGAAGTCGGCCGCCGCCAAGGACGGCCATTTGGTGGGAGCCGGACGGGCGGAATCGGGCAGAGAAACGGACGGCCTGAGCGGCCCAGACTTAGCCATCGCGATGCTTGACGCCAACGCGCCGGCCTCGTCACTCTATTTGATCGGCCAGCTGGCCCTACTTGGTGTGCCGCTGATAGTGGCCGTAACGATGGCGGACGTGGCACGCTCACGCGGCGTGCTGGTGGACACGGCGCAGTTGCGTGACGTGCTGGGCGTGCCAGTCGTCGAAGTCGACCCACGGCGCGGCAAGGGCGGTGAACGTCTGGCGGAAACGGTCGCCGCCGTGCTGGCGGGCAAGATCAGCCCGCGGGTCAAACTACCCCTAGAAGCCGAGATTTGCGGCCTGGATGACAAACCTGACCTGGACCTAGCCTCAGATCCGCTGTTCGACTGGGTGGCCGAAACAATCGCCGCGGCCAGTTTGGACCGGCCGCCAACCCCGGCCGGATCAGACAAAGTTGACCGCTGGCTGCTCAAATGGTGGATCGGAACACCCGTCTTCTTGGCCATCTTGTGGCTCGTGTTTGAGGCCACAACAGTCTTAGCTGGACCTTTACAGGAAGCCTTCGAAGGTTTCGTGGTCAACGTGATGGGCGGCTGGGTGCAAGCCGGGCTGAACCTGATCGGCTGGGATGGCGGCTGGTTTGAATCGTTGCTGCAGGACGGCCTGCTAGCTGGTGTGGGTATTGTGGCTGGCTTTGTGCCGCTGATGGCGATCATTTTTCTGGCCATCGCGCTGCTTGAGGATTCGGGCTATATGGCGCGGGCCGCTTTGGTGTCAGACCGGCTGATGCGGCTGATCGGCCTGGATGGGCGGGCCGTGCTGCCGTTGGTGATCGGTTTCGGCTGCAACATCCCGGCTGTTGCCGCCACCAAGACCTTGCCTGACGCGCGTCAACGCCTGATGACCGGGCTGATGGCGCCTTACGCTTCATGCACCGCGCGGCTGGTCATTTTCCTGTTTATCGCTTCAGTCTTTTTCCCGGAACATGCCGGATCGGTCGTTTTTGGCATGTACCTGATCTCCGCTGGTCTGATTGTCTTGGTGGGGTTGGTGCTGCATAAGACGGCTTTCCGGTCGGTTGGTGACCAGCCCCTGATTCTGGTGTTACCGCCTTATCAGGTGCCACGCCTGATGCCTTTGTTTAGATCAGTGGTGCTGCGCTGCCGTAACTTTGTGCTGCGGGCTGGTCAGGTCATTGTTGTGCTGTCGATCGTGGTTTGGGGTTTGTTGTCCATCCCGGTGACGGCCGGCTACACCGTTGGGGATGAAATCCCCGCTCAGGACTCTTTGCTTGGTGCCGTTGCGGAAGGCATCGCACCGGTTTTCGCTCCGGCCGGATTTGACGACTGGCATGTCACGGCGTCATTGATGACTGGGTTTGTGGCGAAGGAAGCGGCTGTCGGGACCATGGCGACTAGTTTCGGCATGGAAGAACCAGAAGACCCGACTCAAGTAGGCGATCTGTCATCTAAGGTCAGAGCCGCTTTGGATGCCTCATCGGGTGGCCACGGTAACGCCGCGGCCTGGGCGTACATGTTGTTCTGCCTCGGTTACGCACCCTGCATGGCGACTGTGGCGGAGCAGCGCCGGGTCTTCGGCTTGAAACCGACAGCCGCCGCGTTGGGCTTATCTTTGGCTATTTCTTGGCTGCTGGCTGTTGTGGTGTTCCAGTTAGGGGCCTTGTTGTGAGCCGGACAGCCGAGGTTAGGAGCCTTTTACGGGTCGGCTTGACGGCCCGTCAGGTGGCCGTTAAGGCCGGGGTTAGCGAAGACTGGGTGTTGGCTTTCGCCCGGACGGCGTCTTCGCGGGGCGCTGGGTCACCTAGTTGTACGATGCCGCCCGGGCAGTTTTTCCCGGCGGTCGGCCCCCAGCCCGCCCAGTGCCGGGCATGCCCGCTGGGTGACGCCTGCTACCCGGCGGGTGGCGGATCGCCTTTCAAGGCGCGGGCCAGTGAATCAAGTGACCATTGGAAACGGGGCGCTTGATCAGCGTTGACCTGTTTGATGTCTCTGATGATCCGTTCACCGAACTCAGTCATGGCATCTGTCACAGCTTGGGCGCGGCCCTGCGGGTCATCCCACAATTCGGGCCGGTTCAAGATGTCAAGCAAGTAGTCCTGACCTAAGAGTTCAGCCAGTTTGGTTAGCTGGTCGCAGTATTCGACGCGTAAGACCTCATCAACCGCCCAACGCCGGGGCCCAGTCAAAGCCGGAGGTAAAGCGGCCGGGCTGGGTCGGCGGGCAGCGGACTGCCCGCTGCTTGAGGTTTGGGCGGTGATGGATTGGGCGGATAAACGGCGGAACAGTTCCTGCAAGTCGTCGAGGACGTTTTGGATCATCTGGGCGGTCGCCCCGGCCGCTGCCTGAGCCCAGTCCGTACCGCTGACCTCCTGGTAGAGGGTCCGCAAGTGGCCAAGATGCTGGAGCAGGTCAGCCAGTTCCGGGTAATCCGCCAGCCGATCGGCCGACTTTGAGTCTTGGTCAGGTGGTGTGGCCGGGCTGGGCGGAATACTGAGCGACGGCGCCCCCATCAGTTCGGCGGCCTGGCGGGCCATTTCAGGACTGCCGTAAGAACTAGCGATTTTGGCGATCTGAGCCAGGGCGGTGTCTCTGGTGTAGGCGTTAGCGATTTGGCGGGCCGCCTCGATCGCTCTTTTTGGGCTGCCATAAGAGCTGGCTGTCTTGGCGATGTGGGCCAGGGCGGTGTCCTTAACGTCAGCCCTGTCAATCAGTTCGGCGGCGGCGATCGCTTTGGCGGCGTTACCGTAAGAGCTGGCGGTTTTGGCGATGTGCGCCAGCGCCGCGTTCCTCGCCTCAGGGTCAGTGATCTGCTTGGCGGCCTCAATCGCCTTGCTGTGATTGCCGTACGAACTGGCGGTCCTAGCGACCGATAACAGAGTCCGGTCGCGTTCCGGCAGGTCTTTGAACGGCCGGGCGGGTCTGGTTGGCTTGGGCACGGGAATTATCTTAGGGCGGGCGGCCCAACTGGGCCGCCATGGACCGCCCCACGAGACCGCTGGCCGGGGGCCGGGCCAGGAACGTCTGGCCAGTTCTTGTACTCGCTTGCCTGGTTCCGGCTGGGCTGACCGGGTGCCAGACGGCCGCAATGGAGATTGATCCGATGGTCAGCTTCGACTATGACGCCGCACGGATCCGGCCGCCGAAGAATGGGGCGAATGCCTGCGGACCGCGGAGTTGTATTGACGCTGATGGGGATTCGCGGAGCTGACTGAGCGACGGCGGCCTGACGGACGGCATCGTCCGCCAAAACCCGGGCTGGAAACAGCCGTGACAAAATCACACTATGACAGACAACAAGACGGTGCCACCACCAGAGCGGCGGTCGGCGGTTGAGACAGGCCAACGTGGCATCGCGGTGCGGCACCTGACCAAACGTTATGGTGGGCTGATCGCGGTCAACGACGCCAGCTTTGATGTGCCAGCCGGGGCGGTCACCGGGTTCTTAGGGCCGAACGGTTCAGGTAAAACCACCACGATGCGTTCGATGCTGGCCTTGACCCAACCGAACAGCGGGACCACATTGTTTGACGGCCGGACAATCAAACAAATCCCGAACCCGGCGCGGACCATCGGGGCCGTACTGGACGCGGGCTGGCTGCACTCCGGGCGGACAGTGATCGAAACGCTGCGGCTGGTTTGCTTGACAACCGGGCTGGCCAAGTCACGGCCCGAAGAAATGCTCGAAACAGTTGGCTTGACAGCGGTTCGCCAGCGACGGGTCGGCAAACTGTCACTCGGCATGCGTCAACGGCTCGCCCTGGCCTGTGTTCTGGCACCCGATCCGGCCTATCTGATGCTGGATGAACCAATGAACGGGCTTGACCCGGAAGGCATCAACTGGTTGCGGACGTTGATGACCGGGCTGGCCCGGGCCGGCCGGGGGATCCTGGTTTCAACCCACATGATCGCTGAGATTGATGACCTGGCCGACAACGTGGTGCTAATAGACCGGGGCCGGATCATCGCGGCACAGCGGACAGCCGATCTGCTGCGGCCGGTTGGGCGAACCGAAACCCTAGTCCAGTCGCAAGATGACCAACGCCTGGCCCAAGCTTTGAGCCGGGACGGAGTCCGGGTGGTAGCTGAACCACCGTATCTGCGATGCGCCTGCGAAGCGGCGCTGATTGGGAGGACCGCCATCACTGAAGGGATTGTTCTGCTGGAACTCCGGCCAGAACAGACCAGTCTGCGGGAATACGTCCTGGAGAACACGAGCGGCGAATTTCGCGCGCCAGGTCTGCCGGGCAGCCCTGAAAGTGAGGCCAGCCATGGCAACTGAGAAAAACATCCCCTGGTTCCGGCTGATCAGCGCCGAGACCCGGAAAACAATTGACACCAGATCAGCTTTGGCGGTTGTTTTGGCGTTGGGTGGGTTAGCGCTCGCCATCACGATCATTTCGGTGGTGGCCGGCATTGGCCTGAGCGATTCCGACCGGCCAGGTAGCGAATTCGGGGCCATCACCACGCTGGGGGCGGCCGGCGTCATGATGGCCATGCCAATAATCGGGCTGTTAGCTATGACCAGTGAGTGGTCGCAGCGTACCGGCGGGATGACCTTCCTGATCGAACCACGGCGCTGGAAAGTGATTGTCGCCAAAACCGCCGCCGCGGTGGTTGTGGCTGTCGCCCTGGTGACAGTCATGCTGCTGCTTGGCGCGATGGTGGCGGTCATCACCTTGACCGCCCGGGGTGACCCGTTGACAACTAGCTTCCTGGGGCAGATGGTCCGGGCGGCGTACCTGCAGACCATTTTGATGACCCTGATTGGGCTGGCTTGGGGTTCGTTGCTGTTGTCATCGCCGCTGGCGATTGTTTTTGTGCTGCTGGCGCCAATCGTGCTGGACCCGTTGGCGGTGCTAGTTGTTGGGCCACAGACGGCCCAGTGGTTCATGTTTTCATCGGCGGTTTCCTGGATTGAAGGTGGTTCCTCCTTCAGCTTGGCGGTTGTGACGTCATTCGTTTTGACCTGCCTGGCGCCTTGGTGTTTCGGCTTGTGGCGGCAAACCGTCCGCGAAGTGCGTTGAACGTGGCCGCCCTGGCGCTGGCTGAGCGGGGAGGCATTTAGGATAGGACGGTGCCACGCGGAGACGGACGCCTCAATCATGAACTTTTGCCCTTAGAACGCGGACCCCAAGACGAATGCGGTGTGTTCGGCGTTTGGGCCCGGGGCGAGGATGTCGCCAAGCTAACCTATTTCGGTTTGTACGCCCTGCAACACCGCGGCCAAGAATCGGCTGGGATCGCCACCTCAGATGGCCACAAACTGCTGGTCTACAAGGACATGGGCCTAGTTTCACAGGTGTTCGATGAGACGATCCTCAACTCGCTGACCGGACACATCGCCATTGGCCACACCCGCTATTCGACAACTGGTAGTTCTAGCTGGTGGAACGCCCAACCCGCCTTAGGCCCAACAGCCGGCGGCACGGTGGCTCTAGCCCACAACGGCAATCTGACCAACACAACAGAACTGAAACGCATCCTGGCGGACCAACACCCTGACCGGGTGCCGCGGGCAGGTGGACTGGCCAACGCCAGCGGACTGCTACGCAACCTGGCCCAAACCAACCCGGCGCAAGTACCGCGGTTCAGTGCTGACACCTCAATCCTGGCTGGACTGCTAGCTGGCGATCTGGATCACACCCTGGAACAGACCGCGCTAGAAATACTGCCGCAAGTCAAAGGCGCTTTTTCGCTGGTCTTCATGGATGAGGAACGGCTTTACGCGGCCCGCGACCGTAACGGCGTCCGCCCACTCGCCTTAGGCAAACTAGACAGCGGTGGCTGGGTGGTGGCATCAGAAACCGCTGCCCTAGACATTGTTGGGGCCAGTTTTGTGCGCGAGGTTAAGCCAGGCGAACTGGTTGTGATTGATTCCGGCGGATTGCGTGAAACACCGTTCGCTGAACCTGAACCCAAGACTTGTATTTTCGAATACGTTTACCTGTCACGCCCGGACACGGAACTAGCTGGCCGGTCAGTTAACGCCACCCGGCTGGAAATGGGCCGGGCATTAGCCCGGGAACACCGGGTGGAAGCGGACTTGGTGATCCCAGTGCCATCATCTGGTACACCAGCGGCGATCGGTTACGCGGCGGAGTCCGGGATTGAGTTCGCTCAAGGGTTGACCAAGAACGCTTATGTCGGACGGACGTTCATTGAGCCGTCGCAAACTATCCGCCAGTTAGGTTTGCGGCTCAAACTTAACCCGTTACGTGAAGTGATCAGAGGCCAGCGCCTGGTGGTGGTGGATGATTCGATTGTCCGGGGGAACACGCAGCGGGCGGTGGTGCGGATGCTGCGTGAGGCCGGCGCCAAAGAAGTTCATGTCCGGATCTCTTCACCACCAGTCATGTGGCCCTGCTTCTATGGGATCGACTTCGCCACCAAAGCGGAACTAATCGCTGACGGGCTGGAAGTTGAGGACATCAAACAATCAATCGGGGCGGATTCACTGGGGTACATCTCCTTAGAAGGCATGGTCGCCGCCACCCATCATGCGGCCAGTCAGCTTTGCACAGCTTGTTTCACTGGGGTTTATCCGATCGAAGTCCAGCCAGAATCAATCGCCCTGGGTAAACACTTGTTTGAACGGCTGGATGAACCTGAGGAGCTGGCCCGACCCGGCCAGCGCCGCCACGGCCTTTCCGTCGCGTCACCGGAGCAGCCTTCTTGAGCGGCGGGGGCGGGGCTTACAGCCGCAGCGGCGTTGATGTCGCAGCCGGGGACCGGGCTGTTGAACTGATGCGGACGGCTGTCGAATCAACTCTTGGACCGCGTGTCCTAGCTGGCCTGGGTGGTTTCGCCGGCTTGTGGGACGCCTCCGATCTGAAAACCTACCGTCACCCGGTGCTAGCTACCGCGACCGACGGGGTAGGAACCAAGTTATGCATCGCCCAAGCTATGGGCGTTCACCGGACCGTTGGATTTGACCTGGTCGGCATGGTTGTTGATGACATTGTTGTGACCGGGGCTAGGCCGCTGTTCATGACGGATTACATCGCTACTGGGAAAGTTGACCCGGTGGTTGTGGCGGAAATCGTTGAAGGAATCGCCGCCGCCTGCGCTGCCACCGGCACATCCTTGATTTCCGGTGAGACGGCTGAACACCCGGGAGTCATGCGGCCAGGTGAATATGATCTGGCAGGGGCCGCGGTTGGGCTGGTCGAACGTGACCAGGTCCTTGGACCTGACCGTGTTGCGGCCGGTGATGTGGTGATCGGGTTAGCTTCATCAGGTCTCCATTCGAACGGATATTCGCTGGTCAGGGCAGTAGTTAGGGATCTTGGCTGGGATTGGGAACGGTTCGTGCCGGAATTTGGGCGCACCCTGGGGGAGGAAGCCCTCGAACCGACCCGGCTTTACACCAGCGCGATGCTGAAGTTGGCTGAAACACCTGGGACAGGCTTGCACGGGATGGCTCATGTTACGGGTGGTGGGTTGGCGGCTAATTTGGCCCGAGTTTTGCCTCCGAGTTTGGGAGCTGTCGTGTCGCGGGAGGCCTGGCCGGTTCCGCCGGTTTTTCATGTTTTGCACGATGCCGCCCAAGTAGCTTGGGGAGATCTTGAGCGGACGCTCAACTTGGGTATCGGCATGGTAGCGATTGTGGCGGAGGCGGGTGTGCAAGCCAGCCTGGCTAGTTTGGCCGGGTCCGGCCAGCAGGCGGTGCCGATCGGTCGGGTCGCACCGGCGGCTGACATTCAAGCCGAGGCTAAACAGCGTCAGGCTGACCCGGCGGATTTGATCAGCGGCACTAAAGGTGTGGCCGGTGGCGCGGTGCTGCTGACCGGCGGCTACCAGGAGTAAACCGCGGAGTCTGGGTCGACTTCCTGACCATCCAGTCTCAACCCACCCGGTCCGTCCGTCCCGGAGACTGACCGGCTGGCTGGTCTGAAGTCCAGAAATCTGGCTGGGAGTTCGACGCGGGCTGGACGCGTCTTGTAGCCTAGACACATACGATCATGCCGACCGAAGCGCGAGGGGGTCACGTACATATGGGGCGCGGCCGTCAGAAGGCAAAGCAGACCAAGGTCGCCCGTAAACTCAAGTACTACACCCCGGAGACTGACTACAGGGCGCTTGAACGCGAACTGACCGGGGGTAGCGGCGACCAAGGTGATGATGAACAGTACGCGGAGTATGCCGCGCGCTACGCCTTTCAAGATGATGACTTCGAAGAGGACCGTTCTGAGCCTTGACCTGGGATCTGATTCTTAGGGATTGATGCCCTATAGCCGGGCCCACTGGGTGGTGGCTCGAAGCGGTATCGATCCGCTGACCTTCCGCTTTTCAGGCGGACGCTCTACCAACTGAGCTATCGAGCCTTGGCCGCACGCGGGCACTTCAACCCGCGGTTCGCGCGACCCTGACGGGACTTGAACCCGCGACCTCCGCCTTGACAGGGCGGCGCGCTAACCAACTGCGCCACAGGGCCAGACGTGCCAATAACACGCGATCCACCAGCATGCCAGGCATATCCTGTGCTGTCCAATCCCTAGGCTAATTGGCCCGCCAAGTGATAGCCGAAGACGCGGGCTTGGTTCGGCTGGTGGTGGGCTGGTAGTAATAGACGCACAAGTTTCGCCAACCATGAAACGAGGTACGCGATGTTTGGCGTGTCCCAGTCTTCCAGTCAGCCGGGCCGTTCCGGGCGTATCTCCCAATCACAGTTGTATCTCTGGTTCGCCATCGCGGTGGGTGTTGGCCTGACCTTATTGCTGACTCTGAGCGGATGCGGCCTGGTGGACTACCAAAATAGTGCTGACAAGCCAGCCGAGGCCGACCGAGCCTCCGCTGAACTGGATGTTCAGAATCTAGCTTCCCAGGTCAGGACTTGGTACGCCTCCGAACAGGCAAACCCTAGGCTGCTGGAGAGCGGCGGCGTGCAATACTTGTGCGCTCCGGAGAACTTAGCTAACCCGTCAGCCTGCACAATCGCGGGGCCGTTCGGGTCTAGTGCGACTATCCGTTTGAACGCGTCCGGTCCGGCCTCATTCTGTGTCGAGGCCACCTTGGACAGCGGTGAGCTTTTGCATCAAAACGCTTCTGGTGGGGTTGAAGAAGGCGGCT
Organism: Bifidobacteriaceae bacterium; assembly: GCA_031267825.1. Classification (GTDB taxonomy): domain Bacteria; phylum Actinomycetota; class Actinomycetes; order Actinomycetales; family WQXJ01; genus JAIRTF01. The sequence goes on along the minus strand of JAIRYJ010000015.1, from coordinate 8,218 downwards.
GCTGATGGCTGGCCTGTCGCATCAGCTCCAGTAATACGGTTTACGGGAGTCGGGGAGTCGGGGAGTCGGCGTTGGGGCGTTTCATGTAACGTTGGTACGTGATTGAGACGGCGGAGCGAGTCAGGCAGCACCGCCAAAGAATGAGGCAAGAAGGATTCCGCCTGCTCCAGGTGTGGGTGCCAGACACGTCCGCCCCAGGCTTCGCGGCCGAAGCCCGGCGCCAGGCTGAACTGGTCGCGCGGGCGGCCGCCGCCGAAGACACAATGGACTGGGTTGAGGCAGTCGCGGCCCCGTGGGACGAATGAAGCGCGGTGAACTGCGCTTGGTGGCCGGTGGTGTTTACGCCTCCAAACCTCGCCCGGCGGTGATTGTCCAAGCCGAATGGTTCGACAGCCTCAATTCTGTGGTGGTCTGTCCCGTCACGACAACCGCACGTGACGCACCGCTGCTGCGCGTCCAGGTCGGCCCTGACAGAGACACTGGTCTGGAAAGAGTCAGCTATATCCAGGTTGACAAGCTGACGGTGGTCCGCGGGTCCAACGTGGGAGCACTCATCGGCGTGTTACCGCATGATGTTCAAACCCAGTTAGACCGCCTACTACTACTTTTCTTGGGCTTGGCCCGCTAGCCCGCTGCCGCTGGGGGTGGCGCGACACGTGCTCCCGCGGTCTCGGCCGGTGCGGGCTGCTCTGGCGACCGGCCGCGTTGACGAAGCTCGGTGCCCGCCAGGGAAAGTAATGAGCGGACGCGACCTATTGAGTAGTCCGTAGCCGCCGCGAGCTGCCTAATACTACGGCCGGCATCGTACTCTTGGCGGAGAAAGGCTCCCAAGCGTAAGGCGAAGGCATGGGGAATGCGTTCGTGAGAATCGAGGCGAGGCAAGGCCAGGGTTGGGCCGCCCTGATAGCCGCTATTTGATCGCCCGCGAGGCTCGGTGGCGGCTGCGGCCTCATCTCCCCAGGCGGTCCAGCCTTCTTGGGGGTAGCGGGCGAACAGCTCAAGGTAGGGGCCGGGCGAACAAGCTTCGATCAGGTCATATTGTTCGTCAGGTTTGCGCGAGTGTTCACGTTTGCGTGATTCGATCAGGTTGACCTGGGAGCGGGCCGGTGCCAGTGTGCGCATTGAGCCATGGACGCCGAACAGGATCAGTTCGGTGACATTGCGGAAGTAGAAGCCGACTCCTCGGCCGTCGGGGCCGCCGTCCCTGCGGCGCTTGGCCCAGACAATGTTGGAAACGTAGCGGAACCCCCAGGCTTCCATGACGCTTAGGCCCCCAGGTAGCAAGGCGTTCGGGACCCAGAGGTAAAGGTGGGCGTCACTGGCGAGGATCCCGCTGACCGGCAGGGCGCGGATGTCTTCCAGCGCCAGGGTGGAGTAGCGGTCCAGGCGGCGGTGCTCCGGGGCGATTTTGCCGGTCCGGTTGGTGAACCGCCAGGGAGGGTCCGCCAGGATGGTTCTGAATCCGCCCTCAGTAGTGGGCAGCGGCGGTGGCGGTTGGATCAGACGTAACGGCGGTGTGGTCACGACGTCGATTCTAGAATCAAAGATCTATTTTCGTAGAAGGGATCTTAGGCGTTTCATTGGGGAAATATGGCCGATGCCGTCCATCAGGTCGCGTTGTCAACGGTCGTTTGACGCTGAACCCGGTTAGCGCTGAGTCAGGTTGACTGGCGGTTAGCGCCGGTTCGCGTGTGGGCAATCCGGGACGGAGAAAGCAACAATGCGTTGTCCCACAGTCCGGGCCGCGGTGATGAAAGGATCGACCTGGTCGCGCGGGACTCCCATTCGCGGGCTTTCGCTTTCCAGTCAACGTCTTGTTGCTGGGTTTCCTCGGAGCTGTCGTTATTTTCACCCGTTCCGGGCGGCGTATCTTCGTCAGGTTTAGTGGTTGTGTCTTCATCCATTGGGTTAGCCCTTTCCGGACAGACCGGTCCCTTTCCGGAACTCGGTTTAGTGGACGCCTACCGTGCGGCAGACATAAGAGAACCCCCTGAGAAGGCCATCCCCTCTCAGAGGTTCACGAATATGGGGTTTTATGGGTTAGCTAGTGGCCGCGACTTGGGCTTCCATCACGTCAAGCCAAGCGGCGATTTCACGGGCCTCGTGTTCGTTACCCTGGTTTTCGAGTGAACGGCGGGCCTCCGCGAGCAGGTCAGGCGGAAGTACCTTACCTGCCTGGTTTAGCCAATATATCGCCATGTACATGGCTAACTGATATTCCCCGGCTTGCAACGGATCCATCGGGTCGGAAAGCGAATCAGGGTCAATTAGCGGCACAGCGAACATAACAACACGCTCGTTGACATCTAGAGCCTCATCCCAATCCATAAGCCCAGTTTACCGGAATCGTTTCAGGTCTTCGTCGCTGATTCTGGTCAGAGTATCGATACGGCCGGCCTGGCTGATCCGGCCGACCGCTTTACCGAACGCGGCATAGGCATGGGTGGCCTTAGGTCCGTTCGCGCTCGGAAGCATCTGGGTTTTCACAGCGATTCCGTCAACAGCGCCCCATCGCGCTGCGCAGGATGCGGTTCTCGGGAGTGTCGCCGGAGAAGTCGGAGTACCGGACTTCCAAAGGTATGGGAAGTTCCTGGTGGCGGGTCAGTTGGTCCGAAATCCTAATTCGGCCCCGGACCACCGCGAGCTGGTTGTCTTGGGTGATGTAGCCGCGCAGCACACCGCGTTCCAGGGCCTGTTCGGTGAGCCTAGCTAAGGTCTGGCCAACACTAGGCCACAACGTGTCATCAGGCGCGGCCTGGAACTCGGTTGGGATGAAACCCTGATCCTTGGCGTAAGCGAGCATGAACAGCAGCGAGGAGAACTTCGCCTTGGGTTGGACCAAGATGTCACGGTCCTGGGACCGGATCGCGCCAACCCTGTTCAAACAGGGTGATAACAGCCACTGGCCGTCCCTTCGGGGCACGGCTCGGACCAATTTGGTGCGGTTCAGTGCGGCGGCCTCAGTAGCGGACAGCTCCAGAGCGATGCCTGGGGTGTCATGCTTGGTGTGGACATTGGTTGAGAGGGATTTTTGTTATGTCCGGTATGGGCAAGAAACTAGAACGCGAGCAGGCTGGGTCTAAGCCTCTGAAGTACTCGGATCGGTTCAAGGCTGAGGTGGTGGCGATGGTCACTGAGCTTGGGAAGAGACAAGCCGAGGTGGCTCGCGAGTTGGGGATTACGACCACGACGTTGGCCAGGTGGCTCGGCAAGAACGGTGCGCCGCGGGGCGTAGCCGCTGACGTGGTGCGATCGGCCCGGGATCACTAAGCCTCCCGGTTGAAGTCGCAGATCCGCGGGCTGGAATAAGAAAACTCGTTTTTGAAAGAAAGCCGCGGCCTTCTTCGTCCGGGAATCCGAGGCGGGCGTTGAGCGCCTACGGCTCGGTGAGCGAGACAGGGTTGTCGGTGCTGGCCGGCTCGCTGGTGGGCGCCGTCCGCGGGACGGGCACAGCGCTCCTCGGCGTGTATGCGCTAACCCAAAGTGAGAACGGGATGGAGTTCGCTGTCGGCTCCCCGACCGGATTCATTGTCGCGGCCCTCGTGGGCGCGGTCGCATCGGCGTGCTGGCAGCTGGCGCCGCGACCCGCCGAGTGGTGCGGCTGACCCCCATGGCGGCGATCACGCACCAGTAGGCCGGGCTGCACGATTCGATGGAAAGTGTTCAGTTCATTTAGTTACAATTGACCTATGACAACTTCGGGCCGGGGGCGTGGTCGGCCACCCCGCCACGCGGTCTTCGAGCAGTTCGCCGCTGCGATGGGCGAACTCGCCCGCCATGGGGGCCTGCCCCCGCTCAGCCAGACGCGCCGCCTGTGGGACGATCTGTGGCACATGGACGTGCACCACTCCACCGCCATCGAGGGAAACACCCTTGTCCTGCGCGAGGTCGAGGCGCTCCTCGACCACGGGCGCACGGTCGGAGCCAAAGGACTGAAGGACTACATGGAAGTCCTCGGCTACAGCGAAGCCGCCACCTGGGTCTACAGGCAAGCCACCCTCGCCCGGGCCTGGCCACACGACCAAACCGTCGTCTTCACCGAAATCCGCGAGCTGCACCAGGCAGCTATGCGTCACGTCTGGGCGGTCGCTCCCCAGCCGGTCGCCACCCCCCGGGAGAAGCCGGGCAGCTTCCGCCAACACGAGATCGCCCCGTTCCCTGGCGGCATGCGGCCACCGACATACCCGCTCGTGCCCGCCGCGCTCAGCGCCTGGGTCGCCGCCGCCAACCAGTTAGGCGACGATCTCCGCAGCGGCGCGCTGCCCGCATCCGGCGGGCCGGTCGAGTTGGCGCGTCTGCATGCGGGATTCGAACGCATCCATCCCTTCCTCGACGGCAACGGCCGCACTGGACGGCTGCTGCTCAACTTGATCCTGGTACGCGTCGGTTGGCCCCCGGTCGTCATCTTGAAGACCCAGCGCCGCCGTTACCTCGCCGCCCTGACCCGCGCTGATGCCGACGAACCGGCGCCGCTCGCTGAGATCATCGCTCGGGCCGCCATCGCGTCGATGAACACCCTCCTGCCCACACTCGCGGATGTGAGATACCTGGTCCCATTGTCCGCACTGGCTGACGAGACCATCAGCTTGGCCGCATTGCGGCAGGCCGCGATTAGGGGACGCCTGACCGCCAGCCTCGACGCCCGGGGCTCGTGGCGCTCCACCCGCCAAGCCGTCCGCGATTACCAACACAACAAGTACCGTCGAGCCTGAAAACCTCGTGCTGATTGGCGGGACCGCCTGCGAGTTTGTGTCGGCCGCCTTGTCGAATCGAGTGGCGGTTCTCGGCAGACGGCTGATTCGTGTTCCCGCAGGCCAACGGTTTGCCGGTGGTGTGGGGACGTGCCGGAAACCGCCAGTCGACCAACCGCCGCCGGGCTAAATTGGACCTGCGGTCCAGATTGTATTATGTTGGGCCGTAATCGCAGCGCTAAGGGGGTTGGGACATGCCGAAGGGGCTCACTAAGAAGCGGGAGGCGCGGGTGGCGGCGATCCTCGACGCGGCCCAGCGGCTGTTCATCGAGAAGGGCTACGAGGCGGCGACCGTCGCGGACATGCTGGAAGCGGTCCAGATGGGCAAGGGAACGTTCTACCACTACTTCAACTCCAAGGAGGAAGTGCTCGAAGCGATGGTGGAACGGCTGACGGTCGGCCTGGTGGAGCGGGCCAACGCCATCGCCGGCGCCCCTGGCCTTGACGCCCACTCGAAGATGACCCAGATGATCGCGGCGATCAGCCTTGCCCAAACTCCCGAAGGCGGGATCATCGACCACTTGCACCGTCCGGACAACGCTCAGCTGCGCCGCCGCTCTCTGGTCGAGACGATCCGCGGGGTGGCGCCCGTCATGGCGAGAGTTGTGGAGCAGGGCGTCGCCGAGGGCGTCTATTCGACCCCGAACCCCTTGGAGACCGTGGAGTTCCTGCTGGTTGGCATCTCGGCTGTTCTGGACGAGGGGTCCTTCGGCTGGTCACCCGAGGAGGCCGCCAGCCGCGCCGACGAGGCGGTCCGGGTCACCGAGCTGGCCCTCGGCGCCAGGCCAGGAAGCTTCGCCTTCTTGGCGGACCGGCCGCGCCAGGAGCAGCCGTAGTCGGATCGGCGGCAGGGTCGGCCGCAACCGTAAAGTGAACCAACGGTCCAAAGTCATGTAAAGTGGACGCACCGTCCAGTTTAGATAGCGAGGCCGACATGATGACACCGCCACCAGGCGGGCCCGACACCCGCACGGCCGGGCCCGACACCCGCAGGGCCGGGCCTGACACCCGCCGAGCCGAGCGCGATTACAGGCCGGGCAAATACTTCGGCCTGACCTTCGCCATCTCATGGGGCTGTTATGCGGTCGCGGCCGTGCGCAGCAACAGCGTGACTGGCGATCTGATGGAAGATCCCCTCATCTCGGCGGGGATGATCCTGGGACTGTTCGGGCCGCTGATCGCCGCTGTAATCTGCATGGCCGGACGGGCCAACCGACCCATCAGGCGCGACTTCCGGTCGAAGCTGCTGGACATGGGCAGGATCAGGCGCGGATTCTGGCCGGTCGCGATCCTGGGCTACCCCGCATTGATCGCGGCGGCGGTGCTGATCTCGGCGCCGTTCGGCGGCTCCCTGGGCCAACTGGCCCTCTCCTCCGAGTTCTCCATCGTGGAGGGCGCTGCGGGCCTGAGTTGGCTGATCGCCTTCGCTGCCCCGGCCTTGGAGGAACTCGGCTGGAGCGGATACGGGATCGACTCTTTGAGGGGCCGCAGACCGCTGATCGTCCCAGTCTTGCTGTTCGGCGCGCTGTGGTCCGCCTGGCATCTGCCGCTGTTCTTCGTCAAGGGCTACTACCACGCCAACCTTCTGGCGGAGAGCCCCGTCTATGCACTGGCCTTCCTGGTGGGCGTGGTCCCGCTGACGGTCATCACCAACTGGATTTACTACCGGAACGGCCGGAGCATTGTCGTGGCCGTTGTCTTCCACGCCGTGGTCAACGTCAGTTCGGAGGCGTTCATGGTGACGAACGCCACCAAGACGGTTCTGTATGGGCTGCTTCTAGCGGTCGCCGCTCTCTTGGTCGTTTGCGACCGCCGCTTTTTCTTGTCTTCGGAAGCGGGGCACGTCCCGCTGTCGGTCCGGGCGGGGAAGTAGCCCGATGCCGACCGGCTCGGCCAAGAAGCGCGGCCCGCGGTTGGGGGGTGGCCGGGTGTGGCGCCGGCCTCGGCGGCCCCCTGCGGCCGGCCAGCCAGGAGAACGGCTACACCGCGTCGCTGGCCAGCCAGGGGAACGGCCGGCAAGAACGCCGCTTGGCCGAGATTTCGGCCTGTTGGTGGCGGGCCAGGTCGTGTCGGTCATCGGCTCGGCCACCCTCCGTTTCTCCCTCGACCTGCACGTCCTGGACATCACTGGCAGGGCGGACGTGTTCGCCCTGGTGGTGGCGCTGTCCACACTGCCGGGTATCGCGTTCACCCCGATCGGCGGGGCCGTCGCCGACAGGTTCCCCAAACGAAACCTGATGGTAGGACTGGACGCGGCCAACGCCGCGCTGGTGTTGCCTCTGACCGTGGCGATGGGGCTGGGCCAAACGCGGGTGGGCGGCATCGGCCTGGCTCTGGCGGTCTTGTGCCTGATCAGTTCCATGTACCAGCCAACCGTGCAAGCCTCCGTCCCGGCCATCGTGGGCCGGGACCGCCTGGCGGACGCGAACGGCCTGGTGGCCGGGATCGGCGCGCTGTCGTCCTTCGTCGCGCCCGTGATGGGCGGCGTCCTGTACGGCTTGGTCGGCATCGAGACCCTGCTGGCAGGCAGCTGCGCCGCGTTCGCCGGCTCGGCGCTGCTGGAAGCCTTCATCCGCATCCCGTTCGCAAAACGCGCCAGCGACCGGCCCTTGGCAGCCACGCTGCTCGGCGACGTGCGGGAAGGGCTCCGCTTCGCGTGGCGGGACAACCCGCTGGTGTTCCGCGCCATCGGCCTGGCGTGCGCCCTCAACATGCTCATGGTCCCCGTGTTCGTGATCGGCGTCCCCTACATTTTGCGGTTCACCCTGCATTCCTCGGACACCATGTACGGCGCGGGCTTGGCCTGCACCGAGGCCGCCACGATCATGGGCGCGGTCTTCGCCGGGAGACTCACCCGCCGATTGCGCATGGCAACCCTGGACCGTGCGTTGTGGCTGATCGCGGCCCTCATGGCGCCGATGGCCGCGGCCATGCTGCCCGCTGTGCTGGGTTTGGGCTACTGGCCCCCTTTCGTCGGCTTCCTCGTCTTCGAGGTCGCGGCCGTGGCCGCTTGCACGGCGGTCTCGGTTTTCGCCGTCACCGAGATCCAGAAAACCACCCCCGAAGACATGATCGGCAAAGTCATGGCGTTGCTGCTGGCCGGCTCCCAGATCGCCGCGCCCATAGGGCAGATCGCCTACGGGTTCGCGTTCGAGGGATTCAGCGCCGCCACGTGGGCTCCATTCGGCTTCGCCGCGTGCGCGGCCGCGCTCATCGCCGTCGGGGCCAAGCCAATCCTCAACCCGCCCGGAGGCAGTGCAAGCGGCCTCGGCGCAGGCTAAGGCCGCGCCTCGTAGACATCAGGTTCGGCGACCGGGAGCGTTTGGGCTGGATGTTTCAGTTAAGTGTTGATACGCCCTGGGTTTGGTGGAGGGTTTTGTTTCCCGAATGGATGATTGTTATGTCAACCGTGAGGAGATATCTCCAAGTGCCGCGTGAACGGTCTATCAGGCTGGTACGTGAAGCGA
>JAIRYJ010000027.1 GCA_031267825.1 Bifidobacteriaceae bacterium | reverse complement strand
TAAAACCACCCACTGGGGTCATTTCCCGTGGACCTAGTGGACTCTGATGGGACGAATTTGGCTGATGTCCGGCGGAGCTGGCCGGTGTTGGCCGTCGCAGGGTTTGGCGATGTTGCGGTCGTCTTGTTTGGTCATGGATGGGGTGACGTCAGGGTGGTTGGCGGCGGCATGATGGTGACGATGAGCAACCGTTAGGAGCGGACCCGCCGACGTGGTTGTTCGAAGACGCCGACGGGTCCTGGCGCGATGGGACCGCGCTTATGTTGAACGTATCGCTGGATCCGGGCGTTGCCGCGCGTCAACTCGACGCTGGTGAAGTGTTGTGCCCGGTGGCGGGCTGTGGGCGTGTTTTGCGCCGCTGGGGACGTTTCGCTCTGGGAGTGGGGGAAGGAAGATGTTCGTCAGCCTCCCGGGGGCGGCTAGATATCCTCAATCCGGACTTGATCGAGCCGAACACCGGCCGCTTTAGCGGCCCATTCTTGAAGCTCCTCAGTGATGACAAAGCGGGGGAAAACCCAACCATCATCCATTTGATCTTCCCACGGCACCGGTCCACTGGACGGGCCGTGTACCCGGATGATCTGTTCCCCGACGTCCTTAGCTCCGGTGCCCTCGTAGATCTCCGGACCACGGGAGCTGTTTACGGTCAGCCGAATCATGCGATGTCCTTTCAGTGAACCTCTGTGTCACCAGCGTAGTCTCAGGCCAGCATTTCGGCGGCCATGGCGAGAGCGCTAGCTACCGCCATATCCATGTCGAGGTACTGGTAGCGGCCTAGACGGCCGCCAAATTTGACGTCTGGTTCGGTGGCAGCCAATTCGCGGTAGCGGTCCAGCCGCTGGCGGTCTCGCGGTGTGTTGACCGGGTAGTAGGGTTCATCTTCCGGTCCGGCCTGGCGTGGAAATTCCCGAGCGATCACAGTTCGGTCGGGTGGGTAATCACGTTCCGGGTGAAAGTGCCTGAACTCGATGATTCTGGTCCAGGCTGGGTCCAAGTCGGCGTAGTTCATCACCGGGCAGCCCTGGAAGTCACCAGTCGCGGGGTGTTCCCACTCGAAATCCAGGGTGCGCCAACCTAGTGGCCCGGCCGATTGGTCAAAGTAACGGTCTATTGGCCCGGTGAAAACAACCGGAACTTGACCGCTACAAGATGCCTTGGTGAATGGTCCGGCGGTGGCGCTGGCGCCGAGGTAATCCTCGCCCAGGCGCAGCTCAATTAGGTGATGATCAGCTAACCGCTCCCACAAAGCGGTGAAACCCTGGCAGGGCAGGCCCTGATGCGGGTCGGAGAAGTAGCGGGTGTCGTAGTCGTAACGCACCGGCAGGCGCCCAATCACTGAGCCAGGTAGCTGATCAGGCGCCACCTGCCATTGTTTGGCGGTGTAGTTCCTGATGAAAGCCTCATAGAGGGGGCGTCCGATCATCCGGACGGCCTTGGCGTCAAGTGACAAGGAGGGATCGTCGGCGGCTTTATGTCGGTCGGCCGTGGGGGCAGAGGTTGCGGCCGACTGGCCGCCCGTGCCCGCCTGCCCGCCTGCGCCCACCTGGTAGCCGGGGCCGTCTTGCGGATCCTGGCTGGCTTGCTGGGCGATCAATCCGCGGGCCTGATCAGGGCTGAGCGATGTGCCGAAGAACTGGTTGATAGTGGCGAGGCTGACTGGCAGCGGGTAAACCTGCCCGGCATGGACAGTGAAAACCCGGTGAGTGTAACCGGTCCAGTCAGTGAAACGTGACAGGAAATCCCAAACCTTCTGGTTGGAGGTGTGGAACAGGTGGGCGCCATAGTTGTGGACTTCGATCCCGGTGTCCGGATCAGCCGAGGAATAGGCGTTGCCGCCAATGTGTCCGCGCCGCTCAACCACTGTCACCCGACGGCCACGCTCCGCCAAGACCCGCGCTAAGGTCAGCCCAAACGGGCCCGCCCCGACTATTACCAAATCAGTCATGACGCACCTGGCCCGGCGGCGCCATCCCCAGGCGCGACACCCAGGCGGTAGGCCTCCAAGACTTCCGCGCAAGGACCATCCATAACTAGTTCACCCTTCTCGAGCCAGATGGCCCGTTCACACATCGCTTGGACCGCCTTAGCTGAATGCGACACCAAAAACACAGTGCCGGCTTGGTCTTTGACCTCCATGATCTTGTCCCGTGAACGGCGTTGGAACTCGGCATCGCCGGTCGCTAGAGCCTCGTCAATCATCAAAATGTCCGGCACTCGGGCGGTTGAGATAGCGAAACGCAAGCGGGAAGCCATCCCTGAGGAATAAGCGTTCATTGGCAGATGAACAAACTCCCTAATGCCAGCGAAATCAACAATCGCATCGAACCGTTGACGAACCTCAGCTCTGGTCAAACCCAAAGCCAAACCACCCAGCATGATGTTACGGTCACCGGTCAGCGTGGCCAACAGGGCAGCGTTAACACCTAACAGAGCACATTGGCCGACGGCGTAAACAGCTCCCGCCGAATACGGCATCAGCCCGGCCATCGCCCGCAGCAGAGTTGATTTGCCGGCGCCGTTACGTCCCACAATCCCTATCGATTCACCTTCATGAGCTACAAAAGAAACGCCGCGCACGGCGTGAATCTCGCTGACCGCACCAACCGCACTGGAAGTGCGCTCAAACAGGCGGCGGTAAAGCGACGGTCTGTAACCAGTCGAAGCACCAAGCCGTTTACCGCCAAAGACCCGGTAGCGCACATGAACATGGTCAACCACCATGGTTGGTGAACCAAGACCAGAACCGTCATGGCCAGCGCCACGGCGACCGGCGGGCGGCAGCCCGTCAAAGGCGGCCTCATCCATCGAGAAATCAATCTCGTCAATCCTTGCCATAGCGTGCCTCCGCCAACCAGAAGTAGATGAATCCGAAGACCAACACCACAAGCGAATAACCCACACCCAAAGACCATTCCAGCCAGCCCGCCTTGACCTCAGTCAAGATGGCTGACCGGGCCAAAGTCAGATAAACCGCGAACGGTTCATAAATCGCCAACTTGCCAAGCACACCAAGGTTGGCCGCTAAGACTTCCAGTGAAAAGAACACACCGGCCACATAGCGGGCCAACTGTGTCACGATCGGAACCAGATTACCCAGGTCAGGTGTGGCGGAGACGATCCGAGCTAAGAAAAAACCACAACCCAAAACAAACAGGTAAATCAGCACCACCGCCGGAATCAGTTCAAGCCAAGTCCAGCTTGGACGGTGCCCCTTAATTAGAACTATCACCACCATGATGACCATGGCGGGCCACATCATGACCAGCTCAGTTAGTGTGACGGAGATCGGCAGGACAGCCCGCGGGAACTCCAAAGCGCGCACCAGTTTAACCTTCGAGGCGATCGCCCGCCCACCATTGTTCAAACCTGAAGCGATGAACTCGAACAGGAAAGTCCCAATCACCAAATAGGAAAGAAAATCCTCAATCCCTTGACGGGCTCCCCGGATAACGATCCCGAACACCACATAGAAGACCGCCACCTGCAACAACGGTTTCAGCACGCCCCAAAGCTGACCCAAATAGGAGCCTTGATTCTTGCCGTAGGCATCTGACGTCGCCAACACCCAAGTAAAGTCCCGGCGCTGCCACAAAGAAACGATGTACGGCCTAAGACGGGGCCGGGCACCCAACTTACGTAACCCGTGCCGCGCGGCTAGGGCGGCGGCATCGTCCGGCGACAACGCGACTGGCCGCGAGCGTGACTCCACCTTCCCAGGCTACTAACTAATGCGGCGGGACCGGTCCGTTGGCTGGAGGGTTAGTCTTAACTCTCGTGTTTCAGCTTGACCACGTTGTGCGTGACTATCCGTGGGGGTCAGTTGACCAGATCCCGCGTCTGCTCGGTTTTGAAGGCGATGGCCAGCCAGTAGCGGAGATTTGGCTTGGTGCGCACCGTCTAGCTTCAGCCACGGTGGCACGCGGAGAGGACGATGCCGGCGCCTCATTACGTGACATCATCTCGCGTGATCCGGTGGCGGCTTGCGGCCCTTCAGCACCGCCCGAATTGCCGTATCTGCTGAAAGTCCTAGGTGTGGCTGATCCTTTGTCACTGCAGGTCCATCCTGGGGCTGAACAGGCCCGCGCCGGGTTCGCCCGTGAAGAGGCGGCCGGTATTGACCTGTCATCACCGGAGCGGACCTATAAGGACCCTTGGCCGAAATCGGAGATGGTGTACGCGCTGGAATCTTTCGACATGCTGGCTGGGTTGCGTTCGTTGGACGCGATCGGGCGGATTTTGGCGCCATTGACCGCCAGTTCAAGCTTGGCTGGGGCGATGGCGGAGGCTTTAGCGGTTGGCGGGCGTGACGGTTTGCGGGCCGCTTTGACTGTGGCTTTGATGTCAGATGAGGCCAGCCCGGATGGTGTTACCGAGTTGGTGGCGGCTTGTCGGCGGCAGTTGGCGGTGCCAGGTGATGATCCGGGACCGTATGCCGCTCCGGTGGCTTTGGCTCGGCGTTATCCGACTGACCGGGCTTTGGCGGTGGTTTTGATGATGAATCACATTTCGCTGGCCCCTGGTGAGGCTTTGTTTGTGCCGCCGGGTTCGTTGCACACTTACCTGCGTGGGCTGGCGGTCGAGTTGATGAGTCCTTCAGATAATGTTCTGCGGGCTGGTTTTACCAGCAAATATGTTGACCCTTTAAGTGTTGTGGCGACAGTTGATTTGGCCGCTAGTGGTCCGTTGCGGCCTGCTGTGACCAGGCACGATGGCGTCCGGTTGATTCGTCCGCCGGCCGTCTATCAGCTAGCTGACATCAGGGTTAGTGGCCGGTCTGAGGTGCCGCTGGGCGGGCCGCGGGTGGCGCTGGTGCTGGAAGGCGAGGCGACCGCCTTTACGGCTCTTGGGTCGTTGCATTTGGAGCGGGGCCAGTCATTGTTCGCCATGGCGTCAGAAGGTGATCTGACTTTGCGTGGTAAGGGACGGGTTATCGCGGCCGGTCTTGAACCTGGGTGACGGGTTTGGGGCTTGGTCGGCTTAACCAAAAAGAGGGAAATCTCCTACCCGACTTGCGCAGCGTCACTCCCATGTAATTACATTAGGGTAGTCATTTTGACGTCGACCGGCCCGGGGTAAGGAGAAACAGGTGTGGAATGTGCTAAGAGAAGGTGCGCTGACCCTGATACCCGGCCCGGCCGTCCCCGGTTTGGCGGCCGCTGCCATGTCCAAGGATGATCCAACTGGCCGGGATTTGACCGATCCGGTCCCAGTTTCAAGCCGACCAAAAGGAGACAGTGGCCAGCGGGCCGTGCCTGACAGGCCAGTCCTGATCCATCTGATCAGCCCAGTTGAACCGGACGGTCCGCTGTCTTGGCACCGGCGGGCATTGTGCGCCCAGACTGATCCTGAGGCTTTCTTCCCCGAAAAAGGTGGTTCAACCCGCGAAGCGAAGAAGGTTTGCCGGGCCTGTGAGGTGCGTCAACAATGCCTCGAATACGCTCTGGAAACAGATGAACGCTTCGGTATTTGGGGTGGCTGCTCCGAACGTGAGCGGCGCAAAATGAAACAGTCCGGATCACAGTAGCGGTGGTGACCCAACCCCGTCCTGTCCTGAGCCTGTCCCCGCCGCTGACGGCGGTGATCGTGACACAAGGCCGGTCAGCCTATTTGCCGAAGGCTCTGGTCGCCTTGGCCAGCCAGACGCTAACACCAGATTGCGTGGTGGTGGTTGATGCTGGCGCCCGGTCAGATCAGGCCGTGGCCGAAATGGCCATCCGTTGCGGCATACCCAGGGAAGTCCTATCAGTTGTCCACGCTGTGCGGGCGAGGAACTTTGGCCAAGCCGTGGCGGCCGGGTTACGTGGACGTGACCTGGCCCCAGGCGGCGTCCTATGGCTGTTACATGATGACTCCTACCCTGACGCGTTCTGCCTTGAACGACTGGTCAGCGCTATGGAACTGGCGCCATCAGTTGGTGTGGCCGGGCCAAAACAAGTCAAAGCGGATGATCCGGACCGGTTCGGCGAAGCCGGAGTCACAACCACCCCGTTGGGTCGGCGGGTACCGAACGGCTACGACGGTGAACTAGACCAAGGACAGTTCGACGCCCTTGACGACGTCCTAGGGGTCGGTACAGCTGGGATGGCGATCCGTTCCGAAGTCTGGCGGGCTTTGGGTGGCTTATCTGTTGGGTTGGGTCCGTTCCGCGACGGGCTCGATTTTTCGCGCCGCGCCCGGTTGGCTGGCTACCGGGTGGTGGTTGAACCAACCGCCCGGATCGAACACCAGCAGGCCACCTTCCGTGGGCTGCGCGGCACAGGCCGGTCGGGAGGACGCTATTCACCGGGTTCAAGTGCGTCCGGCCACAGTGCCGGACGCCAAGCTGATCTCGGTTCAACTAAACGCTCCTACCGTGCCCGGCGCCGGGCCTGGGTGTTCAGCTTGTTGGCTGATTGTTCCCTCTGGGCGGTTCTGCCATTAGCGGTTATGGCATTGGGCTTAGGGGTGGTGCGCTTCTTCTGGCGGATAGCGAGTAAAGAGTTCCGCCTGGCCGCTGACGAGCTAGCGGCCCCTTTGGCGGTCTTGACCAGGCCTGACGCACTGGCCCGGGCCCGCTATGTGGCGCGCCGGACGCGGCGGGTGGCGCGCCGTTCGCTAGCTCCGCTGCTAATCAGTTCGCGTGAAGCCCGGGCAGCCCGGCGTGACCGCCGTATTACGGCCAGTGACCAGCGCCGCCGGGCGCTGGCGCCAACTGAGATTGAGATGGCCGAACAACACCAGTTAGCTTCACACCGGCGGCGCATGGCCGGGGTGGTAACGGTCTTGGCTTTAGCGCTGAGCGCCGCTGGCCTTTACCGCTGGATCGGTCCGGGAGCTCTGATTGGCGGTGGGCTGGCTTGGCAGAACCGCTCAGCTGGTGACTTGATCCAGCTAGCCAGTGGCGGCTGGCAAGCCATGGGGTTAGGCCAGGCCGGACCGGGTGATCCGTTCGCCGCGATTCTGGCTTTGGCTACTTTGCTTTGCTTCGGTGATGGTGTCATGGCGGTCAAACTGCTGGCCTTGGCTGTGCCACTAGTGGCGGTGGCTGGTGCTTGGTTCGCCGCCGGGGCGGCCTCCCGGTCAGTCTGGTTGCGCGGCTGGGCGGCACTGGTTTGGTTGGCGGCGCCAACGTTGTGGACGGCGTTGAGCGCTGGACGGCTTGGCGCCGCGCTGGCGCACGCCATGTTGCCGTGGGCTTTGCTCTGCTTGGCGCGGGCCTGCGGTGTCAACCGGCTTGACTTCCGGCCAGCTGTGATGGATACAGCCAGCCAGGAAAACCTTCCAGCTCGGGTTGGTGTCACCGGGTCAACCGCGGCGGCCGCGGCCGGTGGCCTGGCTTTCGCTGTGGTGGCGGCCGGAGCGCCCAGTTCGCTGGTGCCCGGCTTAGCTGGCCTGGTGGTCTTGGTGCTGGTGGCTGGGCGCGGCCGACGTCTGCGCTTAGTCTGGCTGGCGGTGCCGGTCTTGGCGCTGTTCGCCCCGCTGATTTGGTCCGCCATTCAAGGTGGCGGCTGGCGTCAGCTTCTGGCTGATCCAGGCCCTGCCTTACCGTACACACCAGGGCCGTTGTGGTTACGGCTGGCGGGCTGGCCGCAGGTACCGGAGATGCCTCAGTGGATCCCGTCTGGCCTGGTTTGGGGCCTGGCGGCGGTTACTATGGGCGGGATCGTTGTGGCGGCGGTGGCCGCCTTGGCCAGGCGCGGCCCATCTGGGCGGGCCATCCGGCTTGGCTGGGTTCTGGCTCTGGCGGGTGGTGTCGCGGTGGCCGGATCAGCCTGGGTGGTGGTGTCCTATGACGGCCTGGTTCCAGTGTTGGCCTGGAGTGGAGCGCCGGCCAGCTTTGTCTTGGCCGGTCTGTTGGTGGCTGGCCTGATTGGGCTGACCGGACTGGTTGGCGAGGATAGAGCCAGGTACCACCGGTTGCGTCTCGCCTTGGCGGCAGCGGTTCTGGTGATACTGATAGCTGGCCCGTTGACCGGTGCGGGCTGGGCGGTCTGGCAGCGGGCCAGCGTTTCACCGGTTCAGCGTGTGGCTAACCCGGTGGTGCCCGCCATCGCCGCCGAAGGCGCCAAAGGCAGCCACGGCACCTACAGCCTGATCCTGGCGGCGGCCCAAAGCTCCCCCTCCCCAGGCACCCAGGACCCCCAAGGCACCCAAGACCCCCAAAGCACCCAAGACACTCAAAGCTCCCAAGGAGATGAGGCGACGGTTGTCTGGGACTTGATCCGTGGTTCAGGACATCAGATGAGTGACCCGGCGGGTCTGGCCGGAGCCCGCCGCCTGAGCGGTCTACCAGGCCAAATGATTGGCCCTGACCGGGCCGAACAGGCCATTGACCAGATAGTTGGTCAGATTGTGGGACGTAACCCGGGTGGCGCGGCCCTTGACTTGGCGTTAGCTGGGATTGGTTTTGTTCAAGCGCCGGGCGATGACTTGAACCTGACAGCGGCCTTAGACGCCACCCCTGGGCTGGCCCGAGCGACCGAAACTGATGGCCGCGTCCTTTGGCAGGTCATACCAGATGGTCTAGAAATTGATGGCCGCCAGGTCGATTCGGCCGCCCGGCTTCACCTGGTCAGTGACGGTGTTGCCAGCGCTCTTGATTCTGGCCCGGGTAGTTCCATAACGGTGGCCATACCTGAAGGGCCAGATGGGCGCGGCCTGATCCTGGCTGAACGGGCCGGGTCCGGCTGGCACGCCAGCCTTGATGGCACCGAGTTGGTCGCTGTCAACGGCACTAATTGGGCTCAAACGTTCGAGTTACCAGCCGCGGGCGGGTTGTTGACGATCGACTACCGCCAGCAGGGCTGGCTGTGGATGGGTCAAATCGTGGTTTTGGTGCTGTCCGGATTGGTTGCCCTGCCCACCAGGCGTGTCAGGAGCCGCGACTTTGATGAATGAGACAACCCGAGGCGAAGCCCGCCTGGCTGGTCAACGGGGGTGCGCCCAATGAAACTGTTACGCCGGATCATTTCGGTCATGATGGCTTTGGTTGTGCTGGCTGGGACGGCTGGGCTGATCTGGGCGGATCAGCGTTACCCGGCCCCGGCTACCCCTGCGGGTCAGCCCAGGGTGGTGGCTGTGCCAGCTGGTACTTCGATGGCGGTTTGCCCGGGGGCTCTGCGGCTCGCTACTTCAGGTGAAGGCGAGGTGGTCTATGACCCACGGTTCGACCCAGCGCCAAGTTTCACTGAGTCTTTGGCCCGGCTAGTTGTCGAAGGCGAAGCCGGTCAGGTCCGCCTATTGGATGGTTCAGCGCCGATTCGTTTGCATGGCCCGTTGGCTATCGACCAGCAGACTGTCAGCGCCGAACCGGTCTTGATTGAGGCCGAATCGTCTAGCCAAGGTGAACCGGCCAGCACTGGAGGTGAGGAGTCAGCCCAAGCCGCCGGCTCGACTTTCCAGTTGATGGCCGATGGCGACCTGCGTGGCGTGGCAGCCGCCTCTTGTGTGCCGCCCGTGGCTGAGTCCTGGCTGGTGGCGGGTTCAACTGAGCCGGGCTCATCAGCCCGGCTGATACTGGTCAACCCGGGCCTGACAACAGTGACAGCTGATTTGGAATTGTGGGACGGCAATGGCCTGGTCGAGGCTGTTGGCTTGACCGGTTTGGTCATCCCGCCGAGCGCCCAGCGGGCTGTCTTGCTTGAGGGTTTCAAAGGTGCGGCCAACCGTCTGGCGGTCCATGTCACGGCGGCTGGCGGCGAAGTGGCGGTCTTCCTGCAACATTCCCGCCTTGAGGGCTTAACGCAGGGTGGTGTTGAACTAGCCGTGGCTGGCCAGCCACCGGCGACTCTGGTCAACTTGCCGTTCGTGTCGGTGACTGAGTCAGATTTCGATTCGGCCCGAGCTTCTGTCCTGCGGGTGCTCAACCCGGGTAGCGTCCAAGCTGTTATCAGTGTTGAACTGTGGGGGCCTGACGGGCTGACAACTCTTCCCGGTTTAGAAGAAGCCCTGGTCAGCCCAGGCCGGGTGAGTGATCTGTGGCTGGCCGGGTTACCAGCCGGCCAATACATGGCCGTCATAAAGTCCGATCAGCCGCTGGTTGGTGCGGCGCTGTCACTGCGCCCCGGTGTAGCCGACGGGCCAGAAGAATTCGCCTGGACGGCATCGGCCACTGAACAGGGGCATGGCTTTCTTGGGCTGCCCAACGGAAATTTGACGGCCGACTTGCTGGTTTCGTCGGAAGTGGCGGCTGAGGTTGAACTGACACCGTTGGACGATGCCGGCCAGGCGGGTCCCAGCCGAATCGTCCAGGTGGCTGCGAGGAGTGCGGTCAAACTTGAGGTGCCACCGTTGGCGGCCGGGCGCCAAGCTGCCGCGATTGAGTTCACCTGGCGCGGGGCGAGTGGCTTCATTGCTTTAGGGGTCAGCTTTGATGATGAATCTGGCACCATGATCTCGGCTGTGCTGCCGCGTTCGCGGCCCGCCACGCCATCAACGGTTGAGGTTTACCCGGCCGGGCCGTGACGCTGGCGTCACTGGAGGCTCACCGTGTCAGCCTTCCTTTTCAGCCAGCCCCAGGCCAGCCTCCGACCATTAGAGGAACCCGACCCAGTGGCCGCTTTGACCCCATTTGGTCTGGTTCCCGACATCCGACGCCAGCCAATCCAGCCCGCACTACCCAGACCCCAGCCAGTCAGCCCGCACCACCGAGCTCCAACACAGGAATTGACCCCAGTGGGATTAAAACCAGCCACTGGGTCACTTTCCTGGGGACCGACCCAACCCCGATCGCCAGTCCCACAACACTGTCAACACCATGGCCTGCGGGTTTACTAATTGACTGCTAAAGGTGGCACTTGAAGACAAGAGTCAGGGCGACAGTAATGGGTCAAAGTTGCCCAGAATGGCCAACTGTGACCGGTTTCCGTAGTGGAAAGTGGGCCGACCGCCGCCGGGTGAATCAGAGGCAATCACCTGGCCTGCGGGTTTACCGACCGCACGGCCAGGCCGGAGGCGGGTTTTCGCGAGTCTCGTAGCTAGTCGCGGTAGCCCGGGTCCACCGAGGTGGGCGGCATGTTCCAAAGCTGAGCCAACTGTTGGACTATTACATCAAGGACCAGCAATCCAAGATCATGCGAATCGTAAGCGCGGGCCTCGATCGGCCGACGGTACAAGATCAGACGGTCAGGCTGACCCGATAGGGCCGGGACGGCCCGGCCAAAGGGGATGGTGGCGTCCCAGGTGGCGGCCTCGCCTGGCGGAACATCCTCGACGGCCACCTCGAGCTTTTCCAGACGCCGCTCCCATTGACGATTGAGGCGTTGCAAGGCGGCCCGGACATGCTCGTCAAACTGTTCAGACCGGCTCAAGGCGCCGGGTAAAGCTGGTGGCAGGAGCGGGCCGCGCAAGCCCCGCCCGTGGCGGTCACGGCGCCGCCCTGAAGTGCGGTTGGGTAGCCCACCGTGGCGTTTGGGCGGCGTCAGGTCCTTGTCAGAAAGATCATCGCGAGACGTCACACCGTCAACGCTACCGCCGACCCGAGGCCCTGGGACCCCAGGTTGGCGGTGTTGGTGGGGCCAAAACAGCTTGCCATTTCCAGGGAACCCAGGTTGGCGGTGTCGGTGGGGTGCTCGTCGGGCCACACCGACAGCGCTAGCGGGGTCACCGGTTCAGCCCAACAGCGGCTTTCAGGGCCGGTGCGGGCCGGTGCGGCGTGGCGCGGCGCCTAGGCGGGCGGGACAGACTAGCCTGCAACTGTGGTGCTTCGACCTAGGTGTTGTGAACATGTTGGCTGCGGCCAGCCTCCAACAGCTACTCTGACCTTCACCTATAAGGACGCTATGGCGGTGCTTGGCCCGCTGGCGACAGAAAAAGACCCCAGCGGTTATGACCTTTGCGCCAGGCACGCCGACCGGGTGATTCCGCCGCGCGGCTGGCAAGTGGTACGCCTGGCCCCAGCTATGTTGCCGTCCGGCCAGACCGAAGATGAGATCGAAGCCTTGGCGGAATCAGTCCGCCTGAGCGGCCGGGCGAGTGCCGTCTCCGGCTACGCTGGGCCACCAACTCGGCCAGGGCCACGCCACGGGCATCTCAGAGTAGTGCCGAATACGCTCTGATACGCCTCAACCCAATATCCTTTCCAGATGCGTTCGCTCAAGCCAATCCTGAAAAGCAACGACCTGCGCGGCACGGTACCAGAACAATGGGGTCCGGAGGAGGCCCGCCCGCTAGGCGGAGCGATCGCACGTAGCTTCAGCCAGGCGCGGGCCTTGCTTGTTGGCCACGACATGCGCCTGTCCGGACCAGACCTGGCCGCCGCCTTGACTGAAGGTGCCAGTGTCGAAGGCATGGATGTGATCAGTTTGGGTCAGATTTCAACTGACACGATGTATTACGCCAGTGGCGCGCTTGATCTGCCTGGTGTGATGCTGACAGCATCACACAACCCAGGCCAAGATAACGGCCTGAAACTGGTCCGCCCAGGGGCACGGCCAGTCAGCCGTGACACCGGTCTGGCTGAGATTGTGGCAGTGGCTGAGGCGTACCTAAGCCCAGCCGCGGAAGGATCAGCCGGGACGAAACTCGGCCAGGTCAGCCAGTTGGATATCCTGCCGGACTTCGCCCGGTTCGCCCGCCAGGCGGTTCCTCTAGATCAGATCCGTCCGCTGCGGGTGGTGATCGATGCCGCCAACGGCATGGGTGGGGTAGTGGTTGATGCTGTCCTTGGCCAAGCCGCCGGACTACCCGCCCTGCCACTAGAACTAGTGCGGCTCTATTTTGAGCCAGACGGATCCTTCCCTAATCACCCGGCTGACCCAATCGACCCCGCCAACCTGGAAGATCTGCGTGACACGGTTGTGCGGTCTAAGGCTGACCTTGGGTTGGCTTTTGACGGTGACGGTGACCGCTGCTTCGTGGTTGATGAAACTGGGCGAATTGTGCCGCCATCAGTTATCGGAGTCATGATCGCTTTACGTGAGGTGGAACGCGAACAGGCGGCCGGCCGGCCGGCCGTGGTGGTGCGTAACGCCATCACTTCACAGGTCCTGCCGGAACTAGTTGAAGCCTCCGGCGCCAAAGTGGTCCGGACACGCGTCGGCCATGGCGTGATTAAGCCGGTAATGGCTGAACATGATGCTGTTTTTGGGGCCGAACATTCCGGCCATTTCTATTTCAGGGACTTCTTCTACGCTGATTCAGGCATCTTGACAGCGTTGCATGTTTTGGCGACGCTCGGCTCTCAGCCTTTAGCGTTGAGTGACTTGGCCTGCGTTTATCAGCCTTACTCGGCGTCTGGTGAAATCAATTTCCGGGTGGCTGACACAGCCCACTCGATCCAAAAAGTCCAACAGGCCTACGCTGGCGATGCTGCCAGAGGTACGGTGACGCTCGACTCGCTTGACGGGTTGACTGTTTCGCATTGGTCATCACGGCCGCGCTGGTGGGCTAACGTCAGGCCATCTAACACTGAACCCCTGTTACGGCTTAATGTGGAAGCCGAGGATCACGATGTGATGGTCAAAGTACGTGATGGGATCGCCGGGCTAGTGAGGGAGCAGAACTGATGGAGGCTTGGGTACGTCAAATATTGCGCTGTCCTAGCTGCCGCGGCCGCCTTGATGACGGGCCCGGCCGCTTGATTTGCCCAGCTTGCCAGTTGGCTTACCCGTTGAGGGACGGTATCCCAGCGTTGCTGGCTGGCCGGGCCGAACATTACAGCCCAATGGAACTTCCCAGCCAAACAGATCGACTGGGCTCTATAGGGCCGACGAACCGGCCGGTGACAGCGTGAACCCGCCGGGCGGCATCGTCCTTGATTTGGTGCACCACGCGGTACGTGACCTGTCGCTGGCAGCCGCTGGACGTGACCAGATCCGTTTAGCGGAGCAGCAAATGCCTGGCCTGATGGCTTTGCGCCGGGAGCTAGGGCCGGCCAAGCCGCTGGCGGGCGCCCGGATTACTGGGTCGCTCCACATGACGGTCCAAACCGCGGTGCTGATTGAGACGCTGGTTGACTTGGGGGCGCGGGTCCGTTGGGCGTCCTGCAACATTTTCTCGACCCAGGATGAGGCCGCCGCCGCGGTGGTGGTTGGCCCGGCTGGTACGCCGCAGGCTCCGGCTGGTCCGGCTGTGTTCGCCTGGAAGGGCGAGTCGGTTGAGGAGTACTGGTGGTGCACGTTGCGGGCTTTGACTTGGCCGGACGGTTCGGGTGGTGTGGGACCAGATTTAGTAGTGGACGATGGCGCCGATGCGACTACGTTGCTTCTGGCGGGTTCGCAGTTTGGCCGGTTGGGTCAGTCCGCCCCATCTTTTCAGGACTTGGCGGGTTCGGCCGAGGGACGCGTAGTTCAGGACTTAATCAGGGACGTGGCTAGTGGGGCTGGTTGGGCTGGCGGTGTTGGTGGTGAACTGGCTAGTGGGGCTGGTTGGGCTGGCGGCGACGCGGCTGGTGGGGCCGGTCTTGACCCGTGGGCGCGCCTAATCGGCGGCTTGCGCGGTGTCAGCGAGGAAACCACCACCGGCGTGCACCGGCTGGCCGCCTGGGCGGAGACTGGTGAGTTGCCTTTCCCGGTGATCAACGTCAACGACTCGGTCACTAAGTCAAAGTTCGACAACACCTACGGCATCCGCCATTCATTACCAGACGGCCTGAACCGTGCCACCGACATGCTGATCGGCGGGAAAGTCGCGGTCGTGGCCGGTTACGGCGATGTCGGTAAAGGCGCGGCTGAGGCTTTACGCGGCCAGGGCGCCCGCGTCATCATCACAGAAATCGACCCGATTTGCGCTTTGCAAGCCGCCATGGATGGTTACCAAGTGGTCAAGCTGGAAGACGTTCTCGCCAGTGGCGACTTTTTCATCACCGCGACCGGTAACCGCGACGTCATCACCGTGGCTCACCTAGCCATGATGAAAGACAAAGCGGTTATCGCCAATGTTGGCCACTTTGACAACGAGATCGACATGGCGGGCCTGGCGGCGCTGCCTTCGGTGCGCCGCCACCGGATCAAGGACCAAGTTGATGAATGGGTTTTCGATGACGGCCATTCGGTGCTGATCCTGTCTGAGGGACGGCTAGCTAATCTAGGTAACGCGACTGGGCATCCCAGTTTCGTTATGTCATGTTCGTTCGCTAACCAGGTTCTAGCGCAGATCGAACTGTGGCAGGCAGCTGAACACTACGGCCCAGGTTTACACCGGCTGCCGAAACGGCTTGATGAAAAGGTGGCACGGTCTCACCTGGCCGCCTTAGGTGTGGAACTAACCCAGTTGACCCCAATCCAGGCGGTCTATTTAGGAGTGCCGCCGGAAGGACCGTTCAAACCGGATTATTACCGCTACTGATGGCCCGACTTCCGGATCGGTCAGATCAGGCCTAAGCCCTGTGAATACCGATAAGGATGGCAGACGTGTTTCGATATGATTTGCCGTGCAGCAAAGGCGCCGGGCGCCCACAAAAGGACTGGCTTAGGCGGAAGGACCAGGTATGGCTAGCAGTCAAGCGTTGCCACTGCCCTCTCTGCCTGGCCTCCAGGTAGGCCAGCCGATCCGGCAGGCGGGCGGTTCGCAACTATTCGAGATGCGCGATTCGGCGACTGGCGCGCCACGTCTGGTCCGGTTGGCTCGGCCGGAGCAAACCTCACATGAAGCCCGCATTCTGACTCGTCTGGCTGAGGTTGAAGGCATCGCCCACCTGGTTTGTGAGGCTTCAACGGCTGATGGGCGTTCCGCTTTGGTAACCCAGTTCATTACTGGGCCAACTGTTCAAGCGGCACTACGGCACCGCGCCTTGCCTTGGGCTCCGGCGGTGCGGGCGACCATGGCCCTGGCTGGTGTGTTGGGAGCGGTTCACCAGTGCGGCATCATTCATGGGGCGATCCGCCCGGAGCACGTTATTTTGGCGTCACCGTCACCGGTTGTGATTGGTTTCAGTTCGGCCGTTGGGACTGGCACGCCACATCAAGCTGATGTTCATCAGGCTGAATGGGCCGCCCCGGAGACTATTGGGGTGGCTCTGCCAGCGTCCCCAGAGCAGGATGTTTACTCCTTGGCGGCGGTTCTTTACGCCTTGGTGATGCGCCGTTCACCAGCCCGGGCGGCCCGTGCTAAAGCTGGGGCGGCGACTATTTCCGGACCACTGTCGGGTCCTTTGACTGGGCCGCTGCCGCCAGTTAACGCGGCTGGGGCGCCACCGGCTTTGACGGCCGCGATTGATTACGCCGTGGCGGCCGATCCGTCCGGGCGTTACCGCACCATGGCAGAGTTTTCGGCTGCTTTGGCGGCTGTTTTGGCTGGTGGGGAGGTCCCCAGGCCGCGCCGGCCGGTCAAGCCAGGGACGTCTGACGATGCCGCCGGGTCGTCTCCCGGCCGCGTCGCCGCACCTCCGCTTGAGGCTGGGGAGGTATCCGGACGTGTCGCGGTGCCAGATCCTCCGCCTAGGCCGGTTCAACCAGGGCCGGGTGCTCAACCCGTGCCGGTTCAGGCTGAACCGGCGCCGACGCCGGGTGCGGCTCCTCGACCTGCGCCTGTACCGGGTTCTCAATCTGAGCCCGTTGTTCAACCCGGGCCGGGTGCGGCTTCTCAACTCGCGCCGGTTCAGCCAGCGCCCGGGCCGGTCCGGCCGGTGCCGGGACCGGTCTTGAATCTGCCGGGTTCACCGTCCGCTTCGGCCGATGTGTTGCCACCGGTCGAACCGCCACCAGCGGTGTTGCACAACCCAGTGGTGTCAACAGCAATGCCGTCGGCCCGCCCGTCAGTCGCGCCCGGGCCAATCCCGCCTCAAGCTGGGTCAGTCCATGCCGCGCCTCCCTCCGCGCCGCCTGGGCAAGTCCCTAATCCGCCGACTCCGCCGTCCTACGCGGTGACTCAATCAGGCGGGTGGCCCGCAGCCGGGCCGCCATCGCCGCCAGTTCTTCCATCTCATCAGCCCGGACAGCGTCCTTCTCCGGCGCCGTCCCAGGCGACCGCCTTACCCGGATACCCGGCCGTTCTTGGCGCGACCGGTTATCCGCCATCTGGAACCCCCGGATATCCGCCTGTACCTGGCGCGGCCGAGTATCCGCCACCTGGGGTAGCGGGCTATCCGCCGCCCGGAGGACCTGGATATCCACCCGCCGCGATGCCGCCGGGCGCGCAATTCGCCCAGCCAGGAGCTAGCCAGAAATCACAACGCCGGGCCGCCCAGAAAGCTCAACGCCAGGCCGCGCGAGCGGCCCGCCGCCAAGCCAGCCAGATGCCGCCACCCCCGCCCCCGGCCCGGCCCCCGGCCAACCAGAGGCCAGCGCCGACCAATCAGCCGCCCGTGCGGCCTCAAACTAGCCAGGTGGCGCCCGCCACTGGACCAAACGCCAGCCTTGATCAGGACCAGCTTGAAGAACGGCGTTCCCGGGCGGCCCACCCGCTGGCTATCTTCGCCGCGACCCTCCTGGTGGTGGCGGTGGCTTTAGGCATCTGGTGGTTCGGCCGGACAACACCCGACCCAACAACCAGTCCGCAATGGCCTAGCCAATCAGATCCGACCATTGTCGAGGTCAACGATCCGCTGCCAGAACTGGAGGCGGCCCCAGTGACCGACAACTCGCAGGGCGACCCGGTGTTCGCTTGGGACAACCCGGCACCCCAAGCGGGTGACCAGTATCACTGGTGGCTTTTGTCGCATCAGGACCAGTCCCAAGTGGTGCTGCAAACCCATGTCGGGGTTGCCCGGCCAGACTTCGGCACCGGCCCAGTCTGCATTGAGGTCCAGTTGGTGCGCGCGGAACGTGCCAGCCAGCAAGTCTTGAGGTTGTGTGAGGAATGATGAACCGGGATCGGGTCCGCGACTGGGTCAGAAGGGCGGCTTGGGTGGCGTTGCCAGTGGTTGTCATTGGCCTGGCGGTGACCCGGCCGGGCTATCCGGTGGACGCGATCGAACTATCTGACGCCTCAGTTTGGATCACTAACCTGTCCAACTCAGAACGCAAAGTGGCCCGCTACAACCAGCCAATCGAAGAACTGACCGGCGGTTTCACAATCACACCAAGTGAAGGCCGGTTTGATGTGATGCAAGCCGGGGAGAATGTCGCCATCAGCCAGGCCCGCGACTACCGCGTGGTTGACCCGGCCGGACTGAGCCTGAGCGAACCAGCCGCTCTGCCTCAACCGGAGGCTGACCAGCCGGATTTTCCGCGCCTAGCGGTTGGCGGGCAGACGGTTCTGCTGGTTAACGCTGATGCGACACAGGCTTGGGTCAGACCTTTCAGCCTGGCGGCCCATCTTGACGCTGAAGCTGATAAACCAGACTTCGCGTTGGACCACGGCCGGGCCGTGGTGGCGCCTGACGGTACGGTCTGGGCGGTGACAGGTGAAGGCCGGGTCATCCGGGCGGTCCTGTCTAACGGAGACGTCAAACCCAAGGTTGAACAGATCGGCCAGATCGCCTCAGCCTCAGCGGCGGCCCTGGCCGCCGCCTCAACCTCAACCTCAACCTCAACCTCAGGCCAACTCAGTGCTGTCAGCGCCGTTGGTCAGCGGGTCTATGTGTTGGCTGGGACCACCTTGAGCTGGCTTGACGGATCGGTTGACCTGGCCCGTTACGGCGAAGCTGAGACGCTGAAACTGCAAACACCAGGCGCCCAATCCGACTACGTTGGCGTGGCTGGCCCCAGGAGCCTGCTGCTGATAGATAAACGTGGCCGGGTGACTGAACTGCTAACCGGTAATGAAGGCGATCCGGCCGTACCGGCCGGTCAAGGTGATTGTGTCCACGCGGCTTGGGCGGCCGCGCCTGAGGACGGCTCAAATTACATCGCGGCTTGTGGCGGTGATCTGACCGCCGAACGGGCACTCCAATCGATCAGCCCCGGAGCGGAACTAGTTTTCCGGGTTAACCGCCAGGTGATTGTCCTGAATGATGTGACTGACGGCCGGGTTTGGATGCCAGATCAGGACAACAAGGTGCGCGACAAACTGAACTGGGATCAGATTGACCCACAGGATCAGGACAAGTCGAACCAGAATGAGGACGTCTCCCAGGATCAGCAGCTTGACTGCACCGACAAGTCAGCCAAACCGCAGGCGGTTGACGACGAATATGGTGTCCGGCCCGGTTCGAGCGCCATTTTGATGGTTTTATCGAATGATGCCGCGACCAGTTGTGGCGCCTTAGCGATTGACCGGATTGATGGTTTGGACCCGGATCAGGGGACGGCTGAGCCGGTTTTGGCGGGCCGGGCGATTCAGTTCACTCCGGTTGGGGAAGCGGGCAGCGCCAGTTTTGTTTACACCATTTCTGACGCTAACGGCCAGACTAGTTCAGCCAGCGTGACAGTTAGTTTGGCCGATGCCGTCAACCACGCGCCGCAACCACCACCAGGCCCGTTGCGGTTAAGTATCGAGTTGGGTGCGTCAGCGACTTACAGCGCTCTGACGGGTTTCACCGATCCTGAAGGCGATCCGATTGAGTTAGCTTCAGCGGTCAGTGACGATCCGGCGATCTTGTTGTCTTACCGGCCTAACGGCACGGTCACGATCAAAGATAACGGCGGTGGTGCGCGGAACTCTGTTCAAGTGATGTTGTCGGTGCGTGATTCTTTTGGGGCGCAGGCCGCCGCGGTGCCTTTGAATGTCAGTTTTGTGGCGGCTGGTGCTTTAGTGCCGGAGGTTTCACCAGCTAAAGGCGAAGCTTTTGTCGGTCAGGCGGTGACCGTCAACTTGCGTGAAACGCTGCGCACGGCCCACCTCGACGCGCCGTCTTTCGCATTGGATGGCCAGCCGCCGCCGCTGACCATGGTTGAGATTGACGCGGCCACAGGTGTCCTGACGTTCGCCGCTTCAGCCGCTAACTGTTATCTCCTGCCGGTCACGGTGACAGCCGGCGGTAACAGCGCTCACCTGGCGGTACGGATCGACGTCAAAGATGTTAGGACACCACGGGTGGTGGCTGTCCAAGATACGGCTTATCTCCGGCCGAATGTTTCGACAGTGATTGACCCGCTGTTGAACGATTTAGCTGAAGGTGGCGGCGTTATGGTGTTGCGAAGTTTTGACACTTCGCGGGCGCCTGGCGTTGAAGTGGTTCCAGTTGGTCACCAGTTTCTTGAACTGTTCAACAACGGTGGTTCGGGTGCTGAACTGATCGGTTACACCGTCTCAGTTGATGGGGTGATAGCTGAAGGTGTTATCCGGGTGGTTCATTCTGACGCTGGCGCTAACCAGGATCCGGTGGTTTCACCGATGCGGCTGAAAGTACGGGCCGGTGGTGTGGTCACAATCCCAGTGTTGGATCAGACCTTCGATCCGGATGGTGACATGGTGGCGATTGACACTTCAGCACCGTTTGAACCAGTACCAGCTTGCGGCAAGGTTTACGCCTCCGGGCGGGCGGTCCGGTTCCAGGCGCCAGAAGCGGGCTGTCCTAAACCGGTGGTGGTTTCAGTGCCGGTAGCGGATGACGCTGGCGGCACCGGTTTGGGGACTTTCACAATTGAGGTTCACCATTCGCAGGGTAGTTCTAAGGCACCGCCTGAACCACGCGATCTGACCGCCCGGGTTCTGCAAGGTGAAGAAGTCAGGATTCCGGTGCCTTTAACTGGGATTGATGTTGACGGTGATGGTGTTTCACTGCAGCAGGGTTTAGATACTCAGCCGAGCCAAGGGACAATCACAGAGGTCGGCCCGGACTACATCAAATACCGTGCCAGCGAGGATCAGTCCCCTGGGACTGACAGTTTCACTTACGCGGTTGAGGATTGGGCTTCCAACCGGGCTACGGCCACAGTGTCGGTGGGTGTTTCAACTAAGGGTGCCAGCGCTTCTGGTGTGGTGGCGCGCGACGATTCAGCGACCGCTAAACCGTTCAAAGTCTTGGACATTCCAGTCCTAAGTAATGATGTTGACCTGTCTGGCCGGGATGATTTGAGTTTGTGTCAGGATCAGCCGCTGGGTTTATCTGATCCGCGCCTAGTGGCTGAACCAAACCCGCAAACCCGGCGGCTTAGTGTCACGTTGCCGGGTGATCCGGGCTTGTATCAGATTGTCTACTTCGCTTGTGGGGCTTCCGGGAACCGTGATTCGGCGACAGTTCATTTAGTGGTTGATCCGGAAGCGCCGGTGGCGCCACCGCGGGCGAAGGACATTGTTTCCCCGCCGCAGGAAACAATCGACAAAGAATCAGTTGATATTGATGTGATGCATTGGGCTTACAACCCGTCTGGGCCGTCAAGTGATTTGGAATTGTTCTTACCGCCAGAATCAGACGCCCACGCCAAGCGGATGTCACAAACTGAGATCACTGTTCAGTTACGCCAAGAACTACCGACGATCGTGTTTTACGGTTTACGTAACACCTCACCGGAGGCTGAAGGGGCGGTTTCGTACGGTTCCATTACGGTGCCACCAATCTCCCGGCCACCATATCGGCGCCCTGACCTGGAGCCGGTCAGAACTGAGGCCGGCCAAGAAGTCATCATCAAATTAGATGAACACATCGCTGTCGCCAAGGGCCGTGAAGGGGCGTTCCTATATCAGCCTGGCGAGGCGGGTAATCTGACCGCCGCGCATGGTGTGGTCAAAGCGGTTGAGGCGGGACGGGCTGTTTCCTACACCGCGCCAAGACGCTATTCCGGCACGGACCGGATCGAGTTCTGGGTGGCGGACACCGCCAACCCAGCTGATAAGACTCTGAAACGTTCTAAACTTTGGCTTGACGTGGTGGTGACACCGAAAGGTCAAGCCCGCCTGACTTACCAAGATCCAGCACCACAGGTTGAACGCGGCGGCGGGGTACGGTCATTTGATTTGGCGGACTTTGTCCGGGCCGACGGCCAGCCACTCAACCCGGCCGCTAGTTTTACGGCTGATCTTGGGAAATCACCGCTCGGCGGGGTTGGGGTGACCCAGGTTGGTTCACGCGTAACCATTTCAGCTGACACCACGGTACAAGTCGGGGACCGGATCACTTTGCCGTTAACGATCGCCTATGACGATGGTGACCCTAAAGCCGGTTTGGGTCTAACCGTGAGCGTTATTGAAACAAAACAACCGGCCGTTAAGCCTAAAGTCATCAGCCCGGTCAAAGCTGAAAAAGGGGTCAGCCAGCTAGTGCCGGTGCTGCAAGGCGTGTTTGATCCGTGGGCGGCGAGCCACCCGGCGGAAATCAGTGCGATTTCAGTTGTGGGCGATGCGTCCGCCCAAGCTTTAGGCCAGTCAGTTGAGGTGACCGCTAACGCCACCAACCAAGACGTCTTGGTGAGTTTTGTAGTGGAGGACGCTTTGGGGCGTCTCCAAGCTGGTTCCTTCACGGTGATCGCACGTTCCCGGCCGGACGCTCCAGCTAGTGTCGCAGCCGAACCAGGTGATAAAAGCAAACTGGCGGTGACTTGGGCACCAGTCACCGGCAACCATGAGAACGGCGAGAAAGTTGACCGCTATCGGGTCAGTTTGCCGGGTGTGGTTGGAGCGGTCTGCCCCGATGCGATAGCCCCAGCCACAACAGTGATATGCGACATGGGGGCGGCCAAATATGGTCAAAGGCTGCAAGCTGATGTTGTGGCACATAACCTGTTAGGTGATTCAGACCCAGGTCGCGCCACATTCGATTATGAACGGGTACCGGACGCGCCAACCGCTGAGGCGGCCGATGCGGCCCTCTACGCGGTGGCGTTGCGTTGGGCGGCGCCCCCAGCTGACGGTGGTACGGTCGCCTCCTACAACGTGGCTTGTGGTGGGGTACGGACTCAAGCGACGGCATCGTCCACTAGCCAAGTCGTCAGCGGACTAACCGCCGGCACGACCTACAACTGCACCGTGGCGGCCGTCAACACGAAAGGTGCCAGCGTTGAGGCGGCCTTCCCGCCGGTCACCCCTTACGGCCAACCCGGCCGACTCAACAGCCCGCTGGTGGAACGGATATCTGATTCGATTCTGCGGGTGACGTGGGTGCCGGTGGCGGATCATGGGGCCGATTTGAGTTACGAACTGTTCCGCGACGATCAGCCAACCGGATGCACCGCGGCGCCCTGTACTTTCGGTATTACCCCAGGCGCTGTGACGCATTTCCAGCTCAAAGCGACCAGCCCACGGATTGGTGTGACAGCCGTGGAATCAGATCTGGCCGGTCCGTACACCCAATGGCCGTCGGTTTTACCGTCCGGTGGGGTCATCACAGCGGTTAGCGGTTCAGCCGCGCCAAATGCCGCGGACGGCGTGATCGACTTGACTTGGCCCACACCGCCAGCTTTGACCGGCCATGCTACGACCACGACTTACCGTGTCGGGTCAGCTCCGGTAGCTGGACCGCCGGCCGCTTTGACTGGTCTAACGGCAGGTTTGTACAGCTTCTCAGCCGAGTTTTGTTATTGGCCGACGGCTGGTAGCTGGATGCCGCCAGCCCCGAGCGGTTTATGTTCAACGCTGGTCAGCACATCCTTTACGGTGACCACTAAACCCGGTGGGCCGGCCGGTTGCCAAGCTGACCGGATATCTGATTCGGAGGTCAGCTTGTCAGGCTGCCACCTGGTTGATACCGGTGGCTTGACCAGCCAGTTGCAGTATTTTGAGACCGGCAGCGCGGTCTGGCAGGACCTGCCAGACCCAGTCGTGATAGATCTGCCAGTTGGCCTGACAGCCGGTTCTTTCACCGTCCGGGCGTCCAACAGTTTGGGTTCATCACCTGTCGTGAACGTCGACTATCCGGCTTACACAGCCCCCAGCCAGACGCCCACGCCACCGGTCAGCCCTTCACCTAGCCCGTCAGCCAGCACGTCAACTGGAACCTCCGTCAGCGCCGGGCAGGCCCGGCATGTTGCCGCGACCGATCAGCAAATGAGGAAAATATGGACGCCAGTCAAGCCACAGTGTTCGCCCGCGAGTTCGCCTCCATCAACGGCGCCATCTCGAGCGCCATTCTGGGCAAAACCAGCGCTATTGGACTGGTTCTGACAGCTTTGTTCGCTGGCGGCCATGTGCTGCTGGAAGATAAACCCGGAACTGGCAAAACCTCGTTAGCTAAAGCTTTGGCGGCGGCTGTGCGCGGCAGCCGCGGGCGCATCCAGTTCACACCGGACCTGCTGCCATCAGATGTTATTGGAGCGAACGTTTTTGACCAGCGCAGCGGCGAATTCGAGTTCCGTGCTGGGCCGGTTTTCTGTTCGGTTCTGTTAGCTGATGAAATCAACCGGGCTAGCCCTAAAACTCAATCAGCTTTGCTTCAAGTGATGGAAGAACGCCAAGTCACGATTGATGGTGAAACCTATGAAGCGCCAAGCCCGTTCATTGTGATCGCCACCCAAAACCCAGTTGAACAGCTTGGCACATACCCGTTGCCAGAAGCCCAACTTGACCGTTTCTTGATCCGGACCGCATTGGATTACCCAGATCATAGTGCCGCCATCGCACTGGTGGCGGAAAGTTCCCGGATTGACCGGACCATCGGCATTGAACCAGTTGTCACAACTGAGCGGGTAGTGGAACTATCAGACCTGGCGTCTAACGCCTATATTGCCCCTAACCTGCTGGATTACATTGTTTCTTTAGTTGAGGCGACCAGAACGGACAGGCGTTGCGAACTGGGAGCTTCAATGCGTGGCGGTTTAGCTTTAGCCCGCTGCGGCAAGGTTTACGCCATGGCCCACAACCGGCATTATGTGACACCAGATGACATCAAAGCTATCGCTCAGGCTGTGTTGGCACACCGTTTGATCATTTCAGCGGACGCTCAAATTGATGGCGTCAAACAGTCCGACGTGATCGATGACGTCCTACGGCAAGTGCCGGTGCCCGCCGCCGGTGACCCGCGGATGGCTGGAGCAACCGCCTGAAATGCCCAGGCGCAACCCTTCAGCGGCTGTCCGCCCCTGGGCCTGGTGGGCTGGTGGGACGGGTCTGGCCGCTTTAGGTTGCGGTATTTGGTTAGGTTGGGTTGAACTGGCGGTGCCGGGCGCCAGCCTGTTAGCGGTTTTCTTGACTGGTGCACTGGCTTCGATCGGTAACCCGAAACTCAAGGTGGAACTTCAAGCCAGGCACCGCCGGGTCGCGGTTGGTGGCGATCCGGGAGTCAGCCTGACGGTAACTAATTTGGGTACCCGGCGTCTAACGGGGCGTCAACTGGTGGTACCAATCGGGCAAGGTAACGCCAGCATCAGGCTGGCTGGTTTAGCCCCAGCCGCTTCGATGACAGCTGACGTGACGGTGCCAACCAAGCGCCGGGCCTTACTGATGGTGGGACCAGTCCAAGCGGTGCGGGGTGATCCGTTCGGCATGGTGGCACGGACCTGGAGTTGGGGTGAGGCTTTAGCTGTGGTGGTTTATCCGGCGACAGTGCGGGTACCGGTTTCGATTACTGGTTTAGCTAAAGACATTGAAGGTAAACCAACCGGTCAACCATCGGAAGCTGATGTGTCTTTCCACGCTTTGAGGGACTACCAGCCAGGTGATGACAGGCGAGCCATCCATTGGCGGTCAACCGCCCGGACTGGTCGGCTAATGGTGCGCCAATCGGAGGACACCCGCCGGGCGCAGCTCGCTTTGGTGGTGTCACAAGCTGGACGGGAATACCACCAGGCGGCCGATTTTGAGTTAGCTGTCAGCGTCTACGCTTCGATTGGTTTAGCTCAGCTTGAAAACTCTGGTGAACTGGCTGTTATCGCGGCTGGCGCCCGCTTGGCGGTCAACCAAGCTGGCCCAGGACCATTATTGGACCATGCCGCGGCTATTAGTTTGACGTCCGAACCGGGCGTTAGCCATTCTTTGGCTGGTGCGGCTGGTTTGACCCGCCGTGAAGCGCCCAGCGCGACAGTCGCTGTGATGGTGACCGGCACGGTGTTGGAGCGTCGTGAACTGCGACGGATCGCCTGGTTTTTGCCAGCTGAGGCGACAGCTTTAGCGTTGCGTTGCCAAGCTGGGGCGGAGCTGTCAGTCAGCCAGTTCGGCCGTCTTGGGTTAGCCACGATTGGTTCGCTTGAACAGTTGCCGAGAGTCTTGCGCGGTTTGGGCATGCAATGAGGTTGACGCTGAAACGCCTGGCCGATGCCGTCTGCCTAGTTCTGCTGGTGGGGTTGGCTTTGGCGCCCCTAGTTCCGGTTTTCACTTGGGCGGCGCTGATTGTGCCGACTTTCGGTGGTTTGCTGCTTGGCGGGTTGGTGGCGACTTTGGCGGCTTGGCGCCGCTGGCAGCCGCTGCTGAGTTTGGCCGCCGCCGCGGCCGCCTACTTGTTGTTGGCGCCAGCTATGGCGGTGCCGGAGATGGCCCGCTTCACTGTTCTACCAACTGGTCGGTCTGAGCTGTGGTTGGTGACTGGTTTGACAACTGTTTGGAGCCGCCTGCTAACGGTTGAAACGCCAATCGGATTAGGTGGCGGGTTTGGCTTGGCGCCGTTCCTTTTAGCTTATGTTGGCGCCACGGTTGGTGTTTCGTTGGCGGTCCGCTTGGATTACCGGCGGGCGCCACTAGCGGGGTTGGTTCCTTTGGCGGTGAGCGTTGTGGCGCTGGTTCTGGGGACCGCTCAAAGTGTCGCCGCACTACCGCTTGGTCTGGTGGTGGGGATCGGCGCCTGCTTGTGGGTGGCTTGGCGCAGCAAAACACTTCAGCCGCGCCGGACGGTCGCCTTGGTGGTGACGGTCGCTTTGGCGGCTGGGGCTGGCTGGGTTGGTGGGTTGGCGGCTGAACGTGGCCAACGTTTGGTGGTACGTGATGAATTGGTGCCGCCATTTGATCCGCGAAACTATCCCAGTCCGCTGGCGGCTTACCGGCGTTACATCAAGGAGGGTTTGCGCGGCGAGGTGCTGCTCAAAGTGGCTGACTTGCCGGCCGGTGGCGTAATCAAACTGGCGGTGATGGACTGGTATGACGGCATCGTCTGGAATGTGGCAGGCGGGTCGTCTGGTGAAACGTCTGGCAATTTTGGTCGGATGCCCGCCCCAGACGGCCAGCTTGGCGGCACGGTGGTGACGCTGGAAGACCACGACACGTCAACTGTTTGGCTGTATTCGGTTGGTTTGCCCCAGGCTGTGCGTTTCGCCGGTCCGGAGGCGGCTGATCTGCGTGAAACTGTCCGTTTCAACCCGGTGACTGGGACTTTAGCTTTGCCGCCGGTTCCGCCTGATGGTGTGACTTACAGTCTGACCACCTGGGACGGCACTTACCGCCCGGCGACGGAGGTGATAGCTCAAGCTGAGGCGGCGGATTTGGTGCAGCCGACCAGCGTCAAAGTGCGGACTGTTGATATGGAAACAGCCGCTGTGGTGCGTCAGGCGGCCAGCGGCGGAGCTAAGGCTTTGGCGTTGGAGCAGTACCTTCAGGACGGCTATTACTCTGACGGTCAGGCCGGGGCCGGTGAGGGGGCGGGCCGGGCGGACGCTTTGGCTGGTCATGGGGCGTCGCGGCTGACAGAGCTGCTCGATTCCGACCAAATGGTCGGTAACGCCGAACAGTACGCCGCGGTGATGGCTTTGATGGCCCGCTCCGCTGGGTTACCGTCCCGGGTGGTGATGGGTTTCGCGCCGGGTTACGGTGAGCAGGCGGCGGCGGATTCGTCTGGTCCGCAGGGCGCGGGGATGCCTGCCGGTTCTTATACGTTCCAAGGTTCGGATATGACAGTGTGGGTTGAGATCGCGCTTGATGGGCTCGGCTGGGTGCCTTTTTTCCCGACTCCGAATCGGCAGGATTCACCTGAGGAAGCCCAGGAGCGACAGGAACCTGAACCTGATAAGCAGGTTATTCAGCCACCACCACCGGAGGTGAAACCATCTGAACCGCCGGATGAGGAGATGGCGCCGGTGCCGATTGGTTCGGCCCGGCCGGTGGCTCAACCGGAGGCTCGGTTCGAGTGGGGGCCGGTCACTGTGACGGCCGCTTCGGCAGTGTTTTTACTGCTGGCGCTAGCTGTTTTGATCTTGTTGGTGGTGGCGGCTAAGGCCCGCCGTCGGCGCCGCCGACGCCTTGACGGGCCCCCGGTTTACCGGGTGGTGGCAGGCTGGGAAGAACTAGTTGACCAGTTAACTGACATGGGTTTACTTGACCCGGCGGGCGGGCCTCCGGCCGCCCGGCGCCTGGCCCGCCGGTCGGCCGCCCAGCGCCGGCGCCGCCAGCCCGCCGCTCCGCTCCCATCGCGCCAACCCGCAGCGGGCGCTGCTACCCAACCACCCGCCACCGACTCTGGCGCACAACCGTCTGGCACCCAACCGTCCGGTTCGCCGGATGTCTTGGGTTTGCCGCTGGCAGTCTCGACTCGTTTGGAGACGGCCGCCAGTGTCCCTGGCGCCGCTGCCGCTGGCTTGGGCGAACTGGCGATCCAGTCGGATGCGGCGGCTTTCAGCCGGATTGACCTGCCAGAACGTTACGCCGTCCAGTATTGGCAGGACCTGGCGGATGCCACCACCAAGTTGCGGGCGGCCTTGGGCCGCTGGCACCGCTGGCGAGCCAAACTGTCACTCAAGTCTCTCCGCCGCCGCCGCGCGGAGGGCCGCGCCGCCAGCACTGCCGGGCGCACCACCCGCTGACGCACGCCTTGGTGGTCCGGTCAGGCCAGGTTGGCGGGCTTGATGGGTGGTTCTGCCACGCTAAACAATCTTTGCTCTTGCTGTACCGGCGCATGAGTCGGACGATCAACTATGAGCACAAAAAGATCGATCCTACGGGCTATTCCTCGGTTGGTTGTTTTGTTTGCTGCTGGTGGTTTGGTGGCCGCTAGTGGTGTTGGGCCGGTGTTCGGTGCGCCGGTGACTGGGGTGGATCCGGCGTTGTTGGGTTGTGTGAACGTAGCGTTGGGTCGGGCGGTTGACGCTGTGTTGGATTCGGCTGATCCTGCGGTGTTGGGGTTGCGGACGCTGGAGTGTTACCGTAAGCGGGTCGTCTCGCTTGATGGTATTGAAGCTCTAGCCGGGTTGGAGGAATTATCGGTTTACGGGAACCAGATCACTGATTTGACCCCGGTTGGGAGCCTGGTGCGGTTAGAGGAGTTATCGGTTTATGGGAACCAGATCACTGATTTGACGCCGGTTGAGGCCTTGCCGAATCTGCGTAAGTTGAATGCTTCAGAAAATCCGTTAGGTGATTCGTCGCAGGTGGCGAATCTGACTGG
>JAIRYJ010000016.1 GCA_031267825.1 Bifidobacteriaceae bacterium | reverse complement strand
CCCCGGCCGAGGCCTGGAACGACCACCTCGCCAACCCGCTGCCAGCCGAACTGCCGCTGGCGGCCTAACCAACCCCAACACCAAGAAACCAGATGTCCTCAGAACTTGACACAGCCCAGTCCCCGAGTGGTGTTACCCGGGCTTTCAGCCGGCGGCTAACGCCGCCAATGGTGTTACCCGGGCTTTCAGCCGGCGGCTAGCGCCGCCAATGCCTCCGCCAGCGGCCAGCGCCGCCCGTTCCTCAGTCAGCGGCCAGCGCCGCTAGTGCCTCCGTCAGCGGACGCTGGCCGTCCCATTGGTAAGTCTGGCGTTCGCGGCCAGTCAGCAGCACAGTTGGCGTACCTTGCAGGCCCGCTTCGATCGCTTGGCTGGTGGCCTGGGTCGCCTGATTCAGGAACCGCTCGTCAGCGAAAGAGTGAGCCACAGCCTGGCTGATCCCTTGGCCTTTGGCGACCTGCTCCAACTGCGCCTGCGACAGACCATGGCTACCTTCAGGCGGTTGGTCAGCGAACAAAGCCGTGTTGAAGGCCATGAAATGGGCGGGCGATCCAGCCGCCACAGCGTAGGCCGCTGCGGCGGCCCTGGTTGAATACAGTGTTCCGCCTGACAAGCGGTCCAGTATCGCCACCGGATGCATTATTAGAGCTACCGCAGCGTCCTCAACCAGGCGCCCAATATCGGCCGCGTTATCGCGTTCAAAGCGGCGGCAGTACGGGCACATGTAGTCAACGAATATGTCAACCTGGGCTGACGGTGGGGCGACCTGGCCCCCACCTAGAATGGCGGCCCCTCCCGGGCCGACACGGATCCCCGCAATTGAGTTCATCGCCTTCTCCTTCATGCTTCTAGCCTGTTCATGGCCCGGCCCAAGCGAGCGCCGCCATCGCAAAACGCGGCATTCCTACCAGGTGACACCAGCTAAGCGGCCTGTCCG
The DNA here is from genome assembly GCA_031267825.1 of Bifidobacteriaceae bacterium. Taxonomy (GTDB): domain Bacteria; phylum Actinomycetota; class Actinomycetes; order Actinomycetales; family WQXJ01; genus JAIRTF01. The sequence continues at coordinate 45,225 of JAIRYJ010000016.1, read as the reverse complement.
AATGACACGCTACTCGGGGCACCTCTACCCGCCCAGCCGACGGCAGTCTCATCCCACAATGCGACCCTTCAGCCCGCGTCAGTGCCATACCTATCCGCCTGGCGCTAGGCAGCCCAGTTTCCAAGGCGGAAACCGGTCACAGTTGCCTGTTTAGGCCAACTATGACCGATTACCGTCACCCTAGCTCATACCCTCAACTGCCACCCCTAACGGTCCCGAAGTAAAACCCCAGGTCAGGTAACTGGTTCGGATCATCCCAGCATCAGTCAGCCCAGTTTCCAAGACGGAAACCGGTCACAGTTGCCTGTTTAGGCCAACTATGACCGATTACCGACCCCCGGACCCATCGAAACTGAACACACTGAGACCAAGCTGGCCAGATCTGGGCGGATCGGGCCAGAAAATGGATCAGGAATCGCGTTCCGCTCACATCCAGCACACCGTTTAAGGGATACACCCTTTACGTGAGGCTAGTCGGGGTGCGGTGCTCCTGGCCGAAGCCTGCTAAGCTGGGCGGTCGGCAGAGCGCCCAAAGTGGACAGATGGGTGCCCATGAATCGTGTAGGCCGGCTCCGTTGAGGGGCCAACAAGACGGAAGATAGCGGCAATTGGCAAATATCAAGTCCCAAATCAAGCGTATCCGCACCAATGAGAAGCGGCGGCTGCGCAATAAGGCTGTTAAGTCAGAGTTGAAGACTTACGTCCGGCGTACCCGTGAGGCTATCGCGACTGGCCACAAGGATCAGGCCAGTCAGGCTCTGCGGGAAGCTGCCCGCAAGCTAGACAAAGCGGTCTCGAAGGGTGTTATCCATAAGAACCAAGCAGCTAACCGCAAGTCATCCCTGGCGCGCCAAGTCGGCGCGATGAGCTGACGCTGCCGGTCCCCCATTAGCCCTATAAACACCGCCAGTCAGGCGGGCCCACCGCCTGCGTCAGTCTGACCAGCCCCTTCGCCATTGCCGACCGGTTTCGTCGCGCCTACCAGTCAGATCGGCCGTCATCGCCGCATCCACCGCATCCGCCTTAGTTCTGGGCGCCAGGCGTGGTTGGTCATTATGAACCTGGTGGCCTCCTGGCGGGCGCCCGCGGGCCAGAGGCACACCCGGCCACGGTGATGATGGCCCGTTCCAGAGCGTAACTCCGGGCGGCTTTGACGCTCGACCCACCCAGGCCTTTGACCTGGGCGTCAGCTTCCGCTGTGGCTTCAATGGCTTGCGCCAAACCGGCCGGATTCCAGCGGGTCAAAACGCGTCTAGCTTGATCGGCCTGCCACCGGGTCAAGCCATATTCGCTCACCGGGTCAACCCTGGCGCGGGTGGCGCCGCCAACTATGGCAAGAGTCCGTAGCTTGGCGGCCAAGGCCGCGATCAACACCAGCGGATCCAGCCCTGAGTTGAGTGCGAACCGAGCCAAACGTAAAGCCTCACCGGTTTCACCCATGACAGCCGCATCAGCCACTTTGAAACCGGTCGTCTCCAGCCGGCCGCCGTAATAGCTTTCAGCTATCTTGACTGTCACCCGTCCAGGGGCGTCGGCTGACACCTGGTTGACGGCGGCCGCCAGTTCACCCAAATCCGACCCAACCGCCTGGACTAGCAGCGGAACCACAGCCGGTTCAAAGCTCCGGCCAAGGCGGCGGAACTCGCCGGCGGCGAAGGCCGCCTTGTCGCGGTCGGAACGCACCGCAGCGGCGCTAACCTCAATCGCACCGGCCTGGCGCAGAGCTTCAACTAGTTTCTTGGATTCGCTGCCGCCACCGTGGCGGAATATGACCATGGCGTCCGGGTTTGGGTTGGCCGCGTAATCGAGGGCTTCTTCCAGGAACGAACCGGCTGGCCGCCCCGCGCCCGACACCACCACAACTGAGCGTTCAGCGAAAAGTGATCCACCGGCCGCCGCCACTAATGACTGGTCAGGTGAGGCGGCATCAAGTGACACCAAATCAAGGTCGCGGTCCGCTTGACGCGCCAATTCGATCAGCCGGGCCACCGCCCGGTCCGCTAACAGGTTCTCCGGACCGATCACCAAAACCAACGGACCCGGCTCGGCCCGGTCCCACGGCACCGGGCTGATAGCTTGTTTGACTGTTGCCATCGCACCAGCATGCCATGTCCCTCTCGGAAAAACTCAGACCAACAGAACCAGCAAAAGTGGGAAACCGCGGCCTAACAGGCACCACCTGCCCGGCCGAGCCGGTAGTTTCGTAGGTATGGCAGCTCCTCGCGTCCTATCCATCGTTTTGGCCGGCGGCGAAGGCAAGCGCCTGATGCCGCTCACCCGCGACCGGGCTAAACCGGCCGTACCCTTTGGCGGCATCTACCGCCTGATCGATTTCCCGCTATCTAACCTGGTCAACTCCCGCTATTTGCAGATCGTGGTGTTGACGCAGTACAAGTCACACTCGCTTGACCGTCACATCGCTTCGACCTGGAACTTGTCTTCACTGTTGCACCAATATGTCGCTCCCGTGCCAGCCCAGCAGCGTAAAGGCAAGAACTGGTTCCTCGGCTCAGCTGACGCCATCTACCAGTCCCTCAACCTGATTGATGATGAGAAGCCAGACATTGTGGTGGTGGTTGGCGCCGATCACGTCTACCGGATGGATTTCTCCCAGATGGTCACCCAGCATCTTGAATCTGGGGCCGACCTGACGGTGGCCGGAATCCGCCAACCGATCAGTTTGGCTAACCAGTTCGGCATCCTTGAAACTGACCCGGATCATCCTGGGTTTATCAAGGAGTTCCGCGAAAAACCATCCGAAACGGCTGGCCTGCCAGATGATCCTGGTTCAGTTCTGGCTTCGATGGGGAACTATGTTTTCACAGCTGACGCCCTGGTTGAAGCCGTCCAGCAGGACGCTGGCAAAGTTTCTTCACGCCATGACATGGGCGGGGACATTGTGCCCGCTTTTGTTCAACGCGGCCGGGCTGGTTTCTATGATTTCAAGTTCAACGATGTGCCTGGTTCAACTGACCGTGACCGAGCCTATTGGCGGGATGTCGGCACGCTTGATATTTACTATGAGGCTCACCGCGATTTGATCTCAACTGTTCCAGTGTTCAACTTGTACAACTGGCGTTGGCCGTTGATCACCGGCAATACTGGCCTGCCGCCAGCTAAGTTCACTCATGCTGAACCTGGCAGACTTGGGCATGCCTCACGTTCACTGGTTTCACCTGGTGTGATTGTTTCTGGTGCGACCATTTCTGGTTCGGTTGTTTCACCTGGGGCGCATTTGCATTCTTGGTCGCAAGTCACTGATTCGGTGGTTTTGGATGGGGTTGAGATCGGCCGTAGCGCCCAAGTGAACCGCGCGATCATAGATAAGGCTGTCTTTGTGGCTGATGGGGCGACGGTTGGGATAGATCCGGAACGTGACCGGGAACGGGGTTTCACAATCACGGCCGGTGGTATCACAGTTGTTCCGAAAGGCGCCACAGTAGAACCGTGAAAATCTCTCATCTGCTGGTGGCTGATGTCGATTCGACTCTCACCACAACTGAAGGAATTGATCTGCTAGCTGGTTTAGCTGGGACTGGACCGGCGGTCACGGCCATCACTGAACATGCCATGCGCGGTGAATTGGATTTTGAGGCTTCTCTGCGGCAACGAGTCGCCACTTTGCGTGGTTTGCCGGTTGACGCGATCACCCAGGCCGCTGCCGCCGTCCAGTTATCGCCTGGGGCCCGCCAGCTAGTCGCCGCCTTGCGAGCCGAAGGTTGGGCGGTCGGCGCGGTCAGCGGCGGGTTTGTGCCGATGGTCGCGCCGTTGGCAGCGGCTTTGGGTTTAGATTTTTTCCGGGCTAACAGTCTTGAAGTGGACGATGCCGTCCTAACAGGCCGTCTCTTAGGTCCAGTTATCGACCGGGCGGCTAAGGCAGCGGCTTTGCTGGAGTGGGCTGGTCAGCTTGGTTTGGGAGCCCACCAGGTTGCCGCTGTCGGTGATGGTGCCAACGATTTGGGGATGATGGCGGCGGCTGGATTGTCGATCGCATATGGCGCTAAACCAGTTGTGGTGGCGGCGGCTGATCATGCCATCAGCGGCACGTTGTTGGCCGCTTTGCCGATTTTGCGGGCCTTCGCGGCCCAGTCAAATCAAACTGGTGGCTGATCCGGTGGCTCAGGCCAACGGTGACAAGATCCAGCGCAGCACGGATGGTTTCAAGCCAACTGATTCCCATGGTCCATCGACTTGAACCACAGCCATACCAGTGGTTGGCAGGCCACGCCTGACGCGCATCACAGCATCCGGGTCAGAACCTGGGCCAGCTAGCTTGTAGCCTGCCGCGGACATGGTCGGTTCATGGCCTACAGCCATCACCGTGGCGATGTCCGGGTCACAGGTGCGTACAGCCGCTAGAACTTCATCGACGTAGCCTGTGTAAAGGTCATCCCGGATGTCGGGTTCAACTTGCCAGCCGGTGGCGGCGGCCATGGCGTTAAAGGTCTGCCGGGCCCGCCGGGCTTTTGACACTAGTGCGGCGCTTGGCACCAAATCCAGGCTGACCAGCTCGCGGGCCACTATGCGGCACTGTTCGAAGCCTAGTTCCGTCAGCCCTCGGTCGACGTCGCTGCCTCCGTCGCCACTGCCTGCTTTGGCGTGACGTACTAACACCAGTGTTCGTTGCATGGACTGATTGTAACTACCCGAAGAAGGGGTTTCAGGGCCTGAAGTCGGCCGCACGGTCAGCCGGATCAAGGCTGGAGATGAGCCCAGCGACCGCTTCGGCCGCCCTGCCGACCAGTTCAAGCCGATCCAAGCCGCTTCGGCCGGTCCAAGCAAGTTCAAGCCAGTTCAAGCCAGTTCAAGCCAGTTCAAGCTAGTTCAATCAAGTCTTCATAGTCTGATGACCAGAGGTCCTCATCGCCGTCCGGCAACAACAACACCCGTTCCGGGTTGAGTGCTCGGACCGCGCCAGAATCGTGTGTCACCAGCACCACGGCCGCCTCAACCCTGCCTAAAGCCGCCAAGATTTCAAGACGTGAGGCCGGGTCAAGGTTGTTGGTCGGTTCATCCAACAGCAGCACGTTAGCGGCCGAAACCACCAGCATGGCTAAAGCCAGACGGGTTTTCTCGCCGCCGGACAGAACACCAGCCGGTTTGAGGACAGCGTCACCAGAGAACAAGAAGGAACCAAGAATGCCCCGGACTTCACCATCAGTCAGTCCAGGCGCCGCTGACGCCATGTTTTCTAGCACCGTGCGGTCAGTTTCAAGAGTCTCATGTTCCTGCGCGTAATAGCCAATCCTAAGGCCGTGACCTAGCATTACACGTCCCGTGTCAGGTTTTTCCAGACCAGCTAAGAGACGCAGCATAGTTGTTTTACCAGCCCCGTTCAGCCCCAAAACCACAACTCGTGAACCACGGTCAATCGCCAAATCAACGTCTGTGAAGACCTCCAACGAACCGTAAGACTTAGATAATCCTTCAGCGGTTAGCGGCGTCCGGCCGCAAGGCGCGGGTGCCGGGAAACGGATCGCCGCGACCTTTTCCCGAGCCGCCTGAGCTTGGGTTTGATCCATTAGTTTTTCGGCTCGCCGTAACATGCCTTGCGCGGCCACCGCTTTGGTCGCTTTGGCCCGCATCTTGTTAGCTTGCGCGGTCAGTGCGGCCGCTTTTTTCTCAGCGTTAACCCGTTCGCGCCGTCGGCGGCGCTCATCAATTTCACGTTGCTCAAGGTAGGCGGCCCAACCCAATGAATACTGGTCTAGTTCTTGGCGTCTGGCGTCGAGGTGAAAAATCTTCGTTACAACGTCACCCAACAGGGCGGCATCGTGCGAAATAACCATGAACCCGCCGCTGTAACCCTTCAAGAAGTCCCTTAGCCAATGGACTGAATCTTGGTCAAGGTGGTTGGTTGGTTCGTCAAGCAGCAAATTGTCAGCGTTTTGGAACAGGATTCGGGTCAGTTCGACGCGGCGGCGTTGCCCACCCGACAACGTTCCGAGCGGCTGGTCGATGGTCCGTTGATCTAAACCCAAATTGGCCGCGATTCTGAGCGCCTCAGCTTTGGCGCCGTAACCGCCGGCCGCCATCAGTTGGGCTTCCAGCTTGGCGTACTGTTCGATTCCCCGGTTCATTTCATCAGCATTTGTGCTGGTCATCATGGCGCTGGCCTGCTCCATCCGGGTTAGCAGCCGGTCCAGCCCACGGGAAGACAAAATCCGGTTGAGAGTGATTTGGTCCGGGTCACCTTCGGCTGGGTCTTGCGGCAGGTATCCAACCGTTCCACCACGTTGGACGATGCCGCCCGCGGGCTTCCGCTCGCCCGCCAGGACCCGCATCAGGCTGGTTTTGCCAGCTCCGTTACGTCCTACTAGGCCAATCCTGTCCCCCTGGGCGATGCGGCAGTTAGTGGGGCGCAGCAGCAAGTCCGGGCCGGCCCGTAACTCAACTCCGCTGGCGGTAATCACGAGGGCCAATCGTATCGGCCTGGCCGCCGGGTGGTTCCGCGGGGCCGGTGGAGTTGTTCTTTTAGGTGACGGGAAGGACGGGCCCGGCGCGGGTCTGAGTTAGGATCAGGCACGATGCGTCTGTTGGCGGTGAGGGGATCAGCATTGGTGATTGAAAGCGTACGGAAGCGCTTGACTGGCGGCTTGGGCAGAGCGATTGTCTACTGGCTGATATTGGCGGCGGGTTTCGCTGTCGCCCTGATCAGGACATTGTGGACGCACAGCCTGGCGGCCCCCGATTCGCTTTACTACTACGGCCGGGCGTTACTTTACGCCGGTTACAGCCGCGAAGAGGCCTTCGCCGCGGCCGAACTAATCGGTGACCCGATTAGCGCGAGCACGGGTTCGATTGAGCACATGTTTGATTGGAACCTAGTTGAACCCCGGGTTGTTTATTCAGCGCTGAGCGCACCTTTTGTCCGGTTCATGGGCTGGTCAGGCATGATTGTGGTGTCGGTTGGCGCGGCTGTGGCTTTGTTCGCTTTGATGGGTTGGGCGCTGCGGCGCCGTTTCGGTACCCTGCCGGCCCTCGGCACAATGGCGCTGATGCTAGGTTGCCAGCTCTGGTTTTTCTTCGCTGTGGCTGGGCTGACCGAATCTCTGACCGCTTTATGGTTCGCCATCGCCTTGGGCGCCGCCTGGCGTTACCGCAACACACCACTCGTCCGGCCAAGGCGTTATGTCTGGCTGGTGGTGGCTGGTTTGGCGGTGGTGTTGTTCGCTTTCACTAGACAAGCCGTCCTGGTACCGGCCGGGGCGTTGTTTGTTGCCTGGTTGGGTGAATTGATCCGGACCCGGCGGGCCCGGAACTCTTGGCTACTACCGGCCGCGGTAATTGTTGGGACCAGCTTCGTTTGTCAGGTTTGGCAGCTACTGGCCTGGCCGTACAGCTCAAATAAGGAATGGCTGATCCAGTCTGGTGCGGCTGAGCGGACCATCGCGGGAACACTTAGGCAGGGCGCTAAAGCGACTGTCAGCGGCTTGCTGACCTTTGTCACGGCCGATCCAGCGATGGCTTTCTCAGTCTTGCTGTTGGCCGCCGGGCTGATAATCGGTTGGCGTTGGACGGAATCTCACTTGGCGTTGGGTGCCCTAGCCGGAGGCTTGATTTACCAGTTCATTAACGGCGCGCCACGCACCGGTTTACGTTACAGCGAACCTGGTTGGCTGGCTTATGCCTTGGTTATCGCCGCTTTACTGGCCTGGTTTGGCCGTTCCAATAAGGGCCTGATTAGCCCACCGGGTCTGGCCGGACCGGCCAGACCCAGCCAAACCAGCCAAGCTAGCCAAACCAGTCAAGCCAGCCAAGCCAGCCAGACGCTGCCAATCTGATTAGGATTTGAGCCGTGTATGGCGGACTGAAGATCGGCGTGGTTGTACCGGCCTATTGCGAACAGGACCACATCGCGGGGGTCATTTCCACCATGCCTGAACTGGTGGACCTGATTGTTGTGGTCGATGACGCCAGCCCGGATCAAACCGGCCAGATCGCCCGCGATACCGCCGATCAGCGCACCGAAGTGATTGTCCACGAAACCAATCAGGGTGTTGGTGGCGCCATCATAACCGGGCACCGCCGAATGATTGAGGCTGGCTTGGATGTGTCAGTGGTAATGGCGGGTGATGGTCAAATGGATCCGGCCCACTTGCCGCAGCTGCTCGACCCGATTGTCAATGACGGTTACGGTTTCACCAAAGCCAACCGTTTTTTCTCTTCGACTTCTTTTGAAGGTATGCCCCGCCACCGCGTGTTCGGCAACATGGTGCTAACTATTTTGACTAAGGCGGCTTCCGGTTATTGGAACTTGGTGGACCCGCAAAATGGTTACACGGCTTGCACTGTTGAGGTGTTGCGCCGCCTCCCGCTGAGCAAAATCCACCGCCGCTACGATTTTGAGAATGACATTCTGATCTGGTTGAACATCGCTGACGTGCGAGCTAGAGATGTCAACATTCCAGCTTTGTACGGCAGCGAAACTTCCACCATGAACTTGACCCGGGTAGCTCCCCGCATCGCTTGGACACTGTTGGGTGGCGGTTGGCGCCGGATGTGGCGTAAATACATTCTGTGGAGTTTTTCGCCGATCGCTTTGCTGCTTCTAGCTGGGCTAATCTTGACTGTCTTTGGTTTCGCGGTCGGTCTTTGGGCAACCATTTGGTCACTGACTAATGGCACCTCAGCTTCAACTGGGACTTGGCTTTTAGGGGTCGCACCAGCCATTGTTGGTATCCAGTTCCTTGTCCAAGGGTTGGTCTTGGACATTCAAGCGACACCGAAGTAGCCCGATGCCGTCCCTGCCGTCAGATCACCCAGTCGGCGAACGCTCGCCTCAGCCGGGCGGCGCGGGCGGTCCAGCCGGGCCGGGCGGCGCGAGCCGACCAGACCAACCCAGTGGCCAGTCCCCCACTCCCGCTGAAAGGCCCAACCCAGACCAGCCTGACCCAACCCAGCCCCCCGGGCAGATGGACTTTGGGGAGAAAACGAGGGACGGCATCGTACAGCGGAGCGGCCAGATTGAAGCGGCCCGCGGCTTTGTCCTGTTCGTCCTGGTTGGCGGGGCCAGCGCGGCCGTTGATCTGGTTGTCTTCCTAGGTTTGACCTACGCCGGGATGATCGCCTGGGCGGCCAGCGCGGTTAGCTTTTTGGCGGCCTTCGCCGTCAACTATCGCGGTAACCGTGACCTGGTGTTCAGGGCCGGAGCGGTGCCCGGAGCGGTGCGGCGTTACGTTCTGCTGGTGGCGTTCAACTGGCTGGCCTCGACCGGTCTGGTGGCGTTAGCGACCGGTCTGGGTTTGGAAGGCTGGCTGGCCAAACTGATCTCGATGGCGCTGGTCGCGATCTTCAATTACGCCGCCCTGCGGCTCTGGGTGTTCGCCCGTCGGCGGTGACCGCCCCGGGGCTGGCCTTTGTTTACGGGCGGGGGGGGCGGGCTACGGGCTTGGAGCGGGGCGGGCTACGGGCTTTGGAGCGGGGCGGGTCAGCCTGCCGCACCAGCGTCTGGCCTGTCCAGGAGAGCGACCAGTTCAACGTGATGGGTGCCCGGGAACAAGTCATAACCTTGCAAACCAGTCAGCTTGTAGCCGCTTGAACCCAAGACCGCCAGGTCGCGGGCCAAAGTCGCCGGGTCGCATGAAACATAAACCAGGCGGGCCGGTCCGAACCTAACCAGTGATTCGATCACTTGGCGCCCTGCCCCGGCGCGCGGCGGATCAAGCACAACCACATCTGGCGGCCCACCGCCAATGCCTCGGCGCAAAGCGGCTGCGACCGAGGCACCATGGGCGCCAGCTAGTTTCAGGCCTGCCTGGGCGGCGTTGGCTCGCAGGTCTTTGATGGCTTGGGCGTCGCCTTCGACCGCTGTGACACGCGCCCCAGCGGCCGCCAGCGGCAGACTGAACAGACCCGCCCCGGCGTAAAGATCCCATACCCGGGGGGCTTGACCGCATCCGGCTTCCCCCACACCGACCGCCTCCATCACGGTCCGCACCAGAACCGATGGACCGTCCCGGTGGAGTTGCCAAAAACCGGTGGCCGATAGCTCGTAATGAAAGTCCGTCCCCAGGAAGTCGACTGTTTCATGCCGCCTGGCATCCTCCGGCAAGCCGTTGACCAGCACAAACGCCTGCCCGTCAGATGGTGCCAAAGCCGTCAGGCGGGAGCCTGGCGGCCAACGGCGCCCAAACAGATCAAGTTGCCTGATTGCGGGCACAGCCAAAGGCATCGCGTCGAGTGGCACCACCTGGCGGCTGTGCCGCCGGTACATGCCCGCTTGGCCGGCCTGATCGACCACCAATTCGATCTTGGTCCGCCAGCCCAGCACCTGGCCGTCTCCCACCGGTCGCACCAGATCGGCTGACTGGGCCGGTGTGACCCACTCCAAGCCCGCCAGACGGGCCAAAACATCAGCCACCACGGTGGCCTTGGCCTGTCGCGCCACCTCCGGCCGGACATGCCCCAGGTCAATCACACCGAGGGCCGCACCAACCGGCCAGGGCGGCTCAATCCTGTCAGGTGATGCCTCCAACACCTCGCTGACAGCCGCCCAAAGGTGGCGCCGGAACTGCCCCGTGACGTGGGCTCGGACTCGTTCACCTGGAATCGCGCCGGTCACAAAGACAACCTGGCCGTTGGAGTGGCGCGCCACGCAAGCACCACCGTTAGCCCACGGCCCGGCCGTCAAAGTCAGCACTGTCTTGGCTAAGTCCTGGTCAACGCTGCCTGCCCGTGTCCTGTTGACGTGGGTCGGCATCGCACTAGGGGCTTTGCCGCGTGGCCCGCGGCGCCGCTGTGGCTGGCTCACCCGGCTGGGCCGGTTAGTTCAGGCGGCGCTGCTGGAGCTGGCGGCACCGGAGGAGCCGGCGGCGCGGCCAGATCTGGTGACGCGGCTGGGGCGGGCGGCACGGCAGGAGCAGGCGAACTGGCCGCCCCAAGCTGCCACGGGACAGTCGCCACCACCACGCCACGAACATGACGCAAACGGGACATTAGCCGGTCAGCCGACCGGTTATGCAACCAACGTTCCCACCAATGACGTACCACCTTTTCCGGAATGTAAAGCATTACCAGATCACCAGTCGCCCGCTGCCGCAAGGTCCTAATGTAGGCGATCACCGGCCCAGTGATCTCACGGACCGGCGAATCAAGGATGCGCAACGTCACCGGCACGCGCAACTCATCCCAAGCCCGGCGCAGTTGCCCAACCTGAGCCATGTCAACCGCAACCGTGACAGCCTCAATCGTGGTCGGGCGGGTCGCACGAGCATAAGCCACAGCCCGGGCAGTCGCCCGGTTCATGGCGCTGACCAGGACAATCGCATGGACTCGGCCTGGCAGGCCAAGATCAGCCCGGTCATCGGAGGCGATCCGCAACTCTTCGGCGACTTTCCGGTAATGCCAGCGCACCGAAACCATAAAACCGAACGCGCCGGCCACCAGCCCAAGCGACAACCAAGCGCCATGAGTGAATTTAGTGACAACAACAATCGCCAAAGCCACCGCCGTCAAACCCAAACCCACAGCGTTAACCAGCCGAGCACCGGCCATCCGGTGGCGTTCTCGGCTGCTCTGAGCCAACGGCAAGCGGGCGTTCCAATGACGCAACATGCCAAGCTGAGAGATCGTAAAGGAAATAAAGACCCCCACAATGTAAAGCTGGACCAGGCGGGTAACCGAAGCACCAGCTAACGCGATCAACCCGGCCGAACCTAAACCCAGTGTGACAATGCCATGGGCGGCGACCCGCCGGTCAGACCGGCGGAAGAACTGTTTCGGCATGAAACCGTCCTGGGCCAGCATCGACATCAAAGCCGGCACCCACCGGAAAGCCGTCGATGCGGCCAGTATCAGAAGCAACCCAATAACAGCCGTCACCAGGAAAAAGACCGGCCGCACAGCCGAAAACACGGTCTCAGCTATCTGAGCCAGGATCGGTTCTTGATGATATTCGGGGCCAACCGGGGTGCCATTGGCGTAACGCAACTGGGTGGCCGGGTCAGCCACAAAAACCACTCCGACACGGTTCGCCAACACCAACGTTCCGATCAGTAAAGCGGCACAGGCCAAGCCGAGGAACCCAAGTGAACGGGCCGCGTTACGGGCCTTAGGTTCGCGGAAAGTTTGGACACCGGTGGCGATCGTTTGAACACCAGTTAAGGCCACCGCGCCAGATGAGAAAGCCCGCAACACCAGCAAACCAACACCCAGCACGGTCAGTCCGTGTTCGTAGCTGGCGGCCGGAATGACTTCCAGGCCATGGGCCGGGGTGGCGGCCAGGTTGCCGGTCAGGGCTTGCAGCCCACCAGTTAGGGCGGTCAAACCAACCACCCCAAGGAAGCCGTAAGCAGCCACGATGACAGTTTTGTCGAGCAGTTTTAGGCCGCGCAGTGAGGCTACGGTGACTACCCCAACCAGTCCGATGGCGACAGCTTGGGTGTGGTGCTCCAGGCCCGGCACTATCGCCGCGAAGTAGTGAGCCCCAGCACTGACTGATACAGCGACTGTCAGCAGTGAATCCACCATGGCGGCGCCGCCGACTACGCCTCCAGCCATCAGGCCCAAGTTTTCTTTAGCTACCGTGTAGTCGCCGCCGCCTTGCGGGTATTCCTTTATTGTCTGGCGGTAGGAGGCGATCACGACTGCCATCACCCCAGCGATCGCCAGCCCCACCCATGGGCTTAGGGCTACTCCGGCCAGGCCGGCCGCCGCTAAAGCCAACACGATCTCATCGGGTGCGTAAGCCACCGAACTGAGTGCGTCCGGGGCGAGCAAGGCCAGTGCCGAGCGGACTGGCAGTGGCCGTGGCTTGGTCCGGGGAGCGAACTCGCGGGTCGGCCGGCCCAGCACTAGGCGTTTCAAGGCCCCCATCAAATCCGGCACAGGCCAAGCCTAATACGGGGCTGGCCGTGGCATCTGCGGGCTTTGGAGTAACGCCCGCAGGCTTTGGCGTAACGCCTGCCGGCCTTGGCCGGGCTTTCCGTGGCATTTGCGGGCCTGGCGGTGACACCTGCCAACCTTGGCATCCAGGGCGTGACACAATCTAGTTAGCCCGCCGTAAGGTTAGCTTCGCGCCTGAGGCTGGCCTATCCTTTGGCTTATCCTTCGGCCTAGCCCGGGGCCAGGCTGAGGGTCCATATTTTCGCCAGCGAGGAGTTCGGCAAATGCACTTCATAGTGATGGGCTGCGGGCGGGTTGGCGCTGCCGCAGGCATGGCACTCGAAGGTCGCGGCCATACTGTGGCGGTGATTGATCAAGACCCGGCGGCTTTCCGCCGCCTGTCGACCGGGTTCACCGGGCAGCGTGTCACTGGCGTCGGCTTTGACCGTGAGATTCTGCGTCAGGCTGGGGTCGCCGAGGCCTACGGCTTCGCCGCTGTGTCATCTGGCGACAACTCGAATGTGTTGGCGGCCAGGGTTGTGCGTGAGTCTTTCGGGCTTGACAACGTGGTTGCCCGGATTTACGACCCGGACCGGGCTGAGCTTTACCAACGCCTCGGCATCGCCACTGTGGCGACTGTGCCTTGGGCCGCTGACCAGGTTCTACGTCAAATCTTGCCGGCCGGTGCGGCCGGCGAATATCAAGACCCGTCAGGTCGGTTAACACTGGTCCGGCTTGATCCACACCCAGATTGGACGGGGGCTGATCTGACGGATATTGAGGCCGCCGCTGGCGGCCGGGTGGCTTTCATTGGGCGTTTTGGCCAGGCTGAACTGCCCGGCCCGCGAACCGTTTACCAAGCTGGAGATCAGCTTCACATGATGGTTCCAACTGACGCCATGCTGGCCGCTGAACGTATTTTGGCCCGTCCACCGCAGGCCCGGCCATGATGCGGGTGTTGGTCGCCGGGGCTGGTTCGGTTGGCCGGTCAATCGCCCGCGAACTGCTGGCCCACGGCCATCAGGTGACAATTGTTGACAAGGAACCCGCCGCCATGAAGGTGGCTTCAGTGCCTCAAGCTGACTGGATTCTGGCTGACGCTAACGAGCTACGCACCCTGGCTGATGCTCACGTTGATCAAGTTGATGTGGTTGTGGCCGCCACCGGCGATGACAAAGCCAATCTGGTTTTGGCTTTGGCCGCCAAGTCTGAGTTTGGTGTTCCACGGGTAGTCGCCAGGGTCAACAACCCTAAGAACGAATGGATGTTTGACCAGTTGTGGGGGGTCGATGTGGCGGTTTCAACGCCACGTATCATGACCGCTCTGGTCGAGGAAGCTGTCGCTGTCGGTGATGTGGTGACTGTTTTCACTTTCCGCCAATCGGACACTGATCTGATCGAAACTACCCTTCCAGAAGCTTCTCCGCTGGTCGGCAAACGTTTAGCGCAGTGTGTTTGGCCGCAGGACGCCGTCCTGGTGGCTGTGGTGCGGGCTGGCCGTCCGCTCACACCAGATCCGGACGAGGGTCTCGAAGCTGGCGATGAGTTGGTATTTGTCGCCTCCGGCGGCGCGGCGGACGACCTCCAGCGCCTGCTCTGGGCCTAATTCGCCCTACGGCAGGCTCCAGGCGAAGCCCCGTCGCAGAGCCCACAACACCACCAAGCCGTTGACCAGCGGCTTCACTAACCGACCAGTCATGGCCAGTTGCCAGAACGCCCAGCTTCAACACAGAAATTGACCCCAGTGGGGTCAAAACCGGCCACTGGGGACAATTCCTGTGGGACAAACTGGCCCAGCCGGGCCTGGGTGGTCGGGAAACCGACCAAGTGGGGTCAAGACCGCCATTGGGCCGGTTCCTGACTGGGAACCGGGACGGCTAACGTCCATCGCCGGGTTTGGGCTGGCGAAAGCTCAAAAAAACGCCGCTGGCTTGGGTTCTTGACTTGGAAACTGGGACGGCTAACGTCCATCGCCGGGTCTCGGCCGGAGAAGGCCTCAATTTGGCGGTTCAATTCAGCGCGGAGAGAGTTTCAATCTGGCGGTTCAACTCGGTGCGGGAGTGGTGGCGCCCGGCTCTGTCCTTGGCGGCTTGGGTTGGTGCAGTGCTGGGCGCATGATCAGCCAGGCGAGCCACAGAGCGACAGCGAAACAAGGGACACCCATGATCAGTTTGAAGGTGCCCAGCAGGGCGACCTGCTGGGTGTAGTAAAGCGGAAGCTGGACAGCTAGACGGGCAGCGAACAAGCCAACCAGGATCCAAGTGGCGGCCGCTCCGCGGCGCCGCCAAACGTCATCCTGACGGAAAGTCTCCAGCCGACCAGTCGCAAAAGCACAGACCAGCGCCACAGCCGGCCAGCCAACCAGGATTGAAGCCAGACAACCCGCCATGTAAGCGCCGTTGATCCACAACCCTGGAGCGTAAAAGCCTTCAGCGGTACCAGATAGGAGCGCCCAAACAACACCCAAGGCAATGCCACCTAAACCGGACACCGCGCCCATTACTGAGGAACGACCAATCAGCCGGACCACCGCCAGAATCAGGGCCACACCCGAAGCGGCGATCAAAGGAGGCAGCAAATCAGACCAGATGACATAAGCCACAACGAAGGTCAAGCCCGGCAAGACTGATTCGATCATGCCGCGGACCCCGCCCATCGCCTCAGAGAAAGAAAACTCTTCAGCTAGTACGCTGCGCCAACCACCAGCGGGAGGGGTCAGCGGATCTTGCGGGGACTGACTCATTCGGCTCTCCCAACAGGCATGATCTCATAGCGCGGGTCCCGCATGATGCGTTCACCACCCACCACACAGACACGTCCTTGGCAGATGGCTGACCGGCCCGGTTCCATGCCTAAGATTTGGCGCTGACCCAGCCACAAGACCCGGATCGAACCAGTCGCATCCGCCAAGTCAGCCTCAAAAACAGCCCCTGGGCCCCGCGGACCGATGGCGATCGACCAGATCACGCCCCCAACCCGGGCTAAGTCACGGTCAGTTGTTAAGCCGATCGGTGTGACATCAGCCTCCTCAGTAAACCGCCCATCCGGCCCGGAGACAACCTCCGGCCCGGATGCCAGGTCAGCCAAACGAACCTTGACCCGTCCCCAGGTCCGCCTCACAGAATCCCAGATCACCCGTCTACCTGTCTGAACGCCAAGCCAGCTAGCGAACCTCAGTGATTTCAGGTCCGCGTCGCAGCAGACCACCCAGATCATCCTGCCCTTGACCGGAATCGGCGCCAGTCGTGGCGCTGTCCCCCGGCGCGGCGGGCATACTGAGGGTCAAAGGTTCGCCCGGTGGCATGGCAGCCGAACCACGCGCCACCACAGTGCCAGCGAAAATCGCTTCCAGGTCGGCCGCGGCCCGCGTGTCACGGGCCGCCCGGCCACCAATCACACCCTGCAACACCCAGCGTGGCCCGTCAGCCCCGATATATCTCAAAACCTGTTTGCCTTGTTTACCTTGACTTGTGATCGACGGCAAATGGATCAACAGTTCAGACCCGAACGGGCCGACAGCTTCCTGTGACGTGCCACCGCGCTGAGCCACACCGCTCTGCTCCTGGCGGAGTAAAGTTTCCCACTGCCCGCCGCTCTTGGGTGCCGCTATAGCGGTCAACTGCATCCGTGAATCACCCAGTGTCACCACCAAGCTGACTGGTCGGCTAGTTTCACGCGAGACTTCCAAACTGACCTTGGCGCCTTTGACGTAAGGCAAACGGATCGCCCCAAAGTCAGCTAACCGGCCAAGATCATCTGGTTGGTCCGCCGAATCGTAAGGTCCTGAGGTGGGGGCGGCCGCCCCCACCTGGCCCGCCTCAGAGCTAGAGACCCCGGCCGCGCCGCTGCCCGCCTGCCCGGCGGGACTGACCTGAGGGTCGGCATCGTTCACCGGATCGTCAGGCGACTGACCTGACCCGACCTGATCTTTGCGCCGTCTACCAAACAATGCCATTACTCCTCCGATCCAAGAACGCCTGCCTGCCTGGGCTGGGCGCTTCCGAGCGCGCCCCGGCCCGTTGAACCAAAGCCGTCGCCGCCTCTGATTGAACCAGGCAGCCGCTCAACTTCGATTAACTGGGCCTCCCCGAACCGCTGAAACACGATCTGGGCGATCCGATCACCACGCTGAACATGAAACGGCCGCACCGGATCGGTGTTCAGCAAAGTGACCTTAACCTCGCCACGATAACCCGCATCGACTGTACCGGGCGCGTTCAGCACTGTGATTCCGTGGTTGGCGGCCAACCCAGAACGCGGATGAACTAACCCGACCCAGCCCGCCGGTAGAGCGATCGCCAAACCGGAAGGCACGGTGGCACGGCCACCGCCGGGCGCGATAACAACTTCCCGTGCCGCGAAAAGATCGAACCCTGCATCCCCCGGGTGGGCCCTAACTGGCAGTGCCAGATCGCGATCAAGCCGCTTAACTAGGACCTGAACTGTGCCACTCACAGTGCATCAGCCTATGCCCGGCGCCACTTAGGAGGCACATTCCAGGCAGATGGGCGCGCCGACCTCATCAGTCGTGGCGAGTTGGGAGATGTGGTGGACCAAGAAGCAGGACGAACACATGAACTCGTCGGCTTGCTTTGGCAGGACGCGGACAGACAACTCCTCGCCGGACAAGTCCGCACCTGGCAGTTCAAAGCCTTCAGCGGCTTCAGCTTCATCTTCATCAACGGTTGCGGCGGATTTCTCCGCCCGGCGGGCCTTGAGTTCCTCTATGGAATCCTGGCCGAGATCTTCATCGTTCTTCCGCGGCGCATCATAATCGGTTGCCATCAGTCCTCGGGTCTCATCTCAGTCGTGCGGTCTACAGATCCACTCGGAACGCCCGCGGAGCGGAAAATATTCCTGGCGAATCGCGCGACAGGGTAGCACGCTTCGGGGGGTTCGTGCCCACTACCGCCGGTGAAAACGCTTACGACGTTCCGGGTGTATGACGCCCGGTTCAGTCACCGAAACACCGCCGACAGGGCCAGCCAGGCAAAACACTCTAGCGCAGGTTAGTTGGGACGTCCGCCGTGGTTACCTGGGTGGGTCGCGAAAATCTGCCGAGTCGACTGAAGCACCGTCCTTACCTGATGTGTTTCCGCTGGTCAGAGCTATATCTGGGTCGGCTATGAGGCGGCCTGAAGCCGTTCAACAGCCTCCTGAGGGGCTTCAGATTGAGCTAATCGTTTTGTTATATCGGTTTGTTGGGCGCGTCTGACAGCGGTGGAGCCAGTTGGCGCCACTAGGTGAACAAAACTTTGGCGAATCGGCCAAGCCTTCGCCGTCCGGGCTTCGGGCGCAGGGTTTCCCGCCGCTGATCTCAACTCCTTTTGGGGGCGCGCCGTCAGCCTTGAACCCATCACACCGCCCTATGTGCCAAGCTCAAGGGGAGTACAACTAACCTGGGAAGGACCCCCATGAATGAGTTGACGTTCAGCCGCGGCGAGGACGGGAGGCTGATCGGCGTCGATGAGGCTGGCGAAGAATACGCTTTAGCCATCTCTGAGGAATTGCGGGCGGCTGTCCGTGAGGCGCCGCTGCCTGATCTGCCCGAGATCACGATCAGTATTCCTGAGCGCCTCCGGCCGAAAGATATTCAGGCTTTGGTCCGGTCCGGCGCCGACCCGGAGGAGCTGGCGCAGGTTTCAGGTATCGCGATCGAGCAGGTCAGCCGTTATGCCGCCCCGGTCCTAGATGAGCGTCTTTTTGTTACTGAGCGGGCCCGTGGCCTGCGCATGAGTCACGATCCGGAGGCTTTGACGCTTGATCGGTTAGCTCAGGAACGTTTAGCTGAGCGGGGCGTTGATGGCGGCTCGTTACGGTGGGACGCGGTCCGTCAGGGCAACGGTTGGGTGGTCCGGCTTGATTTTGATTCAGCCGAGGGACCGGCCCGGGCCCGTTGGCGGGTTGATTTGACAGCCAGTACGTTGACTCCGATAGACGATGCCGCCCGTTGGATTAGTCGTTCCATCCCGGCAGATACGCCGGTTCCGCCCGTTCGCTTGCTTAGTGCGGTCCCAGTTCCGACTGGTGATGCTTCTTTGACTGGCCCAGAAGACTCGACGCTCAGTTTGCTTGATGATCTGATGGACGCCCGGGGTTTGCGTGACCCGGTGTCACCGGTTGAACCCCCGGACCGGCCGGCTGGGCCGGGTGATGTGCTCGAGTTGCATCGTGGTGAACGTCTTTTTGGTCCGGGGCGCGGTTCCGGCGCCGGGGCTGACTTGGGGGAGGATGGCACCACGCGCGGTGGTCAACTTGACGGCCAGCCAAGCGATGGATTTGGCCGCTACCACCTGCCAGGTGACCGGTCGCAGCAGCGGACCGGCCCGGTTGGGCCGGAGCCACCGGTTGATGTCGGCCCGTTTGACACCATTGGCACGCCAACTGGGCGTACCCGCCGGGCAAGCCGACAGCCGTCGAGGGCTGATCTGCCAACAGCCGACACCTTGGCACCTGACGTGCCGGCTGGTGGGCCGCAGTCACCGCCGAGTTACCGTCCGGTGCGGTCCACTGAACCGGGTCATGGGTCTGACACGGGCCGTCCTTTGCATGATGTGGTTTGGCAGGATCCCGGCTACAGCCAGGGCGCTGGCGATGATCAGCCGGATGATTCGTTTGATCGGCAACCGCCAGCGACGGAACGTCCCTCAATTTGGACACGTCCGGTGCCGCACAGCTTTGATACTCCAGGCCAGGGTTCTCTTTTCCAGGCCGCACCGGTCGAGCGGCCTGGTCAGGGTGGGTTTGGTCAGGGTGGACCTGATCCGGAACCAGACCCTGATCCAGAACCGCCGGTGCCACCTACCCGGTCACGTTCGGCTACTCGCCGGGCGTCAGTTCCGAGTTGGGATGAGATAGTCTTCGGCGCTTCGCGCACTGATACCTGACCGCCTTACCTGAGTTCTTCGCGACCCGCCGGGGCCGACGCCTGACTGGGTTTACGCGGGCCTTGAGTCTGACAATTAATTCCCCGGAGGAATTAATTGACGGGTTGGGCGAGACAGGAGAGCCCGGGCGCGTGTCGGCGGCTGTTCCCTGTCTTTCTTAGGCTTCGGCGGCTGACCCGGGGCTGGCCGAGGGACTCGGCCGCTGCCTCCAGCCACCACCGGTGCCACCGGGCCCCGTCCCACCGGGGCCAATGCCGCCGGTCAGACCGCTGGGGGCCTGCCCGGCGGTCGCTTCAGTTGTGACAGAGCCGGCGGCCGCGCTGTATGTCTCACCTTCAACCAGCTCAGGGCCGGAGTAGAAAATCAAGACAACGGCATGATCTGGCACCAGGTTGGCCACCTTGGAGCCGTTCTTGTCGACCAAACTGATGGTCTGACCGGCTGGGAGTTGACTGGCCGGGACCATCGTCAACCAAGACTGGGCCGAATCTTCGGCTGGAGTCAGGATTTGGCCGCCACCACCGCTCAGACCATAGGCCACCACCGTACCGCCGGTGATGGTTGGGCCACCATCAGCGATATCGAACGGACCTTCCATGCCGTTGGCCGTGGCATAGATCGTCAAATCGCCACCAGAGATGGTGCCGCTGCCGTTCGAATCGATGCCGTCGGCACCAGCCCGCAACACAATCTTCCCTCCGGTGATGGCCAAATGAACACCTTCCTGGGCTCCGCCACCAAAGCCGTCACCGCCACCAAAACCACCCCCATCAAAGCCACCGCCGGGCCGACCCCGTCCGGCCGAGCCATCCGGGGCAGCTGTGACACCGGCTGAAGGATCATCGCCACTTGGCGGCGGCTCGCCCCAGCTCCAACCCGGCCGTTGGCCGGTGGAATCATCAGGCAGTCCCCCAGTTCCAGTTGACGGCCACCCATCAGGTTGCCCGGTGGGCAGTCCGCCAGGCTCAGTTGACGGCCACCCATCCACCCCGCCGGTCTGACTGGTGCTGTCTGACGCGGCGGCCGCGTTCAACGCGTCATCGGACGCGTTGACATCCAGTTCACCACCCGCGATCAGCAAAACTGGCGCTTCCAGGCCCTCATAACTCTGACTGACAGTGACGCTGCCACCATCCATCACCAGGCGCCGCTCACCGTGAATCGCGTCATCGCCGCACTGAAGACTGGCTGACCCAGCCGTCACCAACGCGTCACCGGCCGCATCAAGACAGTCAACGGCCGCCTCAATAACCGCCTCACCACCCTCCAACAAGACATAGCCAGTTCCAGGATCCTCATCATTGGTTGACTTAATGCCATCGCCACCAGCCTCAACCTGAAGACGCCCACCAACTAACCGGACGTAATCGCGGCCTTTGACGGCGTCATCGGCGGCCCTAACTTGAATCTCACCACCGGCGATAACTAACCCGTCCTTCGATGCGATGGCGTCACCCGCCTGGCCGGTGACAGTTAGCTTGCCGGAACCAGCGATCGACAAGTCAGCCCTGGAGAACAAGGCAGCATCGGGTTCATCTTCCGGGTTGGCGTAAACAACCGCATCAGTCAGTGAATTGACTGACCCAGACGCCAAGATGATCACAACCTCATCGGCTGATTCGATATCAATCGCGGCTGACGTTCGCGACGTGATGTCAACACCATCCAACACCAGCTGAACCAGGCCCCGGCCGTTGACCTCAACCTTGACTTGGCCGTCAGTCAGCCCACCGCTCAAAATATAGGC
Organism: Bifidobacteriaceae bacterium; assembly: GCA_031267825.1. Taxonomy (GTDB): domain Bacteria; phylum Actinomycetota; class Actinomycetes; order Actinomycetales; family WQXJ01; genus JAIRTF01. The sequence goes on along the minus strand of JAIRYJ010000016.1, from coordinate 23,766 downwards.
CCCCGGCTGGCTGATCTCGGCTGATCCTTCAGTCAGATCGATTCGCTGGGCCGAGGAGAACTCAACGTCGCCTGGTTGCCAATGTGAGGCTTTGGCGTCTTCCAAGGCCTCGGCCACACTAACGGGCATGGTCGCGACAGCCACGGCTGACCCGTTGGAAAGCGAAGGTGTACAGCCGGAGACGACCAGAATCAGACCTAAACCCAGGCCGACCAACCTAGCGGCCGGCTTGACCGCCCACCAGGTTGGGCTCGCGCTCATGGTGTCACCTCATCGGCCGGGCCAGTCTGAACGGCCAGCACGTCTGACGAGGGGTTTCGGCGTGGTCGGCTCCGGTTAGGTCCGGCGGTTCCGACAGCCACAGTGGTGACCGATGCCGTCAGGTCAATTTTCCGCACCGCCGACCATGTCACAGGTTCGCTGAAAAGCGCGGCCAGGTGCTGGTCAAGCTCTGGCCCTGGCCGGTGAAGGCCGCTCAGAACAACCGTGTGGCTGCGGTTAGCTCTGGCGGCCCCAGCCCAATCGGCCAGTCCCAGAACCGCCACAATGGCCGCCATAAGGCCAACCGCGACCCAGCCCATGGGTGAGGCCAGTCCACCAGTGACGCCCAAGGCTAAGGCGGCGAAATAGTAGGCGATCTCATGTTGTTGCAGCTCAGCGCTGCGTAGCCGGATCAACGCCAAGACACCGAACAGGCCTAGGCCAAGCCCAACGTTGACCGATGTGGCGGCCAGTGCGGCCGCCACCGCCAGCACACTGACGTTGACTGTCAGGAAAGCGGCCACCAGGTCACGCCGGGCGTGCCTGGGATAGTAGAAACCCAACACCAGCACGCCAATGCAGACTAGATCGGTGACTGGGAGGATGATGCTGAACATTTGCGGGGCCTTTCGTCAGGTTGGTGACCCCATTCAAGTCCAGCAGTATCCAAAATGACTGCGAGTTTTCTGGGAATTGGCCGCTAAACCGCCGTCAGTTCGCCGGTCGGTTCGCTGGGTTGAACTCAACCACGGAAAGACATCAAAGCCCAGTGGGTGGCTTGGGGGTGACTGGGCTTTCGGTGTCGCGGGCCGGGATCCTGGCCACTGAAGCCGACCAGTCCGCTAGTAAACCCACCGGGTTCGATCTATTGCGGCTCTTCAATCAGTGGTAGGAAGGCCTCATAGCCGCGTGACGCCATCTCCTCTAGTGGCACAAACTCCAGTGCGGCCGAGTTGACGCAGTATCTCAATCCACCCATATCAGCCGGTCCGTCAGCGAAAACATGACCCAAATGAGCACCTGACCCAGCCGAGCGGACCTCGGTGCGGACCCGGCCGTAGGAGCGGTCTTCGACTTCCTGGACCAGGCCGGATGTGATTGGCCGGGCGAAGGCCGGCCAGCCGCAACCAGAGTCAAACTTCTGGCTTGAAACGAACAGCGGCTGCCCGCTGGAAATGTCGACGTAGATCCCCGGGGCAAAAGTCTGGTCATATTCGCCAGTGAATGGCAGTTCAGTTGAACCCTGCTGGGTGACCGCGTATTGCAAGGGGCTGAGTGCGGCCAAGCGAGCCGGATCGGCCGCGCCAACCGGGTCCACCGCAACCACCGCGGCCGGATCGGCCGCGCCAACCGCGCCAGCAGTGTCGGCCGCGCCAGCCGGGTCCACCGAATCAGCCACGAGAGTCCCGTTCGGTCCATCCGCCGAGGGCGGGTTGGCCGCTAGGCCGAAGGCTGGGATAGGCCGGGCGGCCCGGGCCGCCGCCATGGCGGCCGGTGAGATGTGGCAATAGCCACCCGGGTTCTTCAACAGATAGTCCTGGTGGTAATCCTCGGCCAGGCTGAAGCCGCGCAGCGGACCGCATTCGATCGCAACCGGCTGACCAAGGCGCCGCTCGAGTGTCGCCAGTTCCAGTTCGGTTGGCACTTGATCGGCTGGATCAACCCAGTAGATGCCGGTCCGGTACTGCACGCCAACATCATTGCCCTGCTGGTTGACTGACAGCGGATCGATCACTTGGAAGAACTGCTCAAGTATGAATCGCAGACCAGCCACTGATCGGTCGTAGGTCAGTTCTACCGCCTCTGCGTGGCCAGATGCGCCACAAACTTCCTCATATGACACAGGATCGCCAGGCGTACCGGCTGCGGCGCCCGGGCCATTGGCGTAGCCAACCCGTGTGCCAAGCGTCCCCGGCAACTCACCTAAGAACCGCTCGAGCCCCCAAAAGCAACCACCAGCCAGGTAGATTACCTTCCTCACAGCGACCCGCCTCCTCACCAATCAAAGCTGGAGGCTAGGGGCCCGACCACACGCCGGGCCCCTAGCCTCGAGATTATGTTTGTCCACCCCACCCAAATCAGCTAGCGACTATGGACCTAGGCGGGTGTTGCATAACACCCGTCAGCCGGGCCAACATTTGCCCCTCCGAGGCGTATCACCGACGGTTAGGCCACCGCCAGTGATACGCCCAGAAGAGCTTGATTAGTCGTTGGGTTAGAAGCCGTTACCGATCTGCTTCTTAGTAGCGAACTGCCCACCACCAAGACCCTTGTAATAATACAAGGTCCAATCCGGCGACAATCCAACAATATCCGAATAACGATCACCATCCAGACTCGCACCAGAAGCCAACTGGAACCCATTCCAACCATTACCGACCTTCAACTTAGTCGCAAAGAACCCACCACCACGACCCAAATACCGATACAAATCACCAGTCGACCGCTGCACCGACAAAATATCCCCACGACCATCACCATTCAAATCACCAGCCGCGTACAACTCAAAACCCTGCCACCCATTACCCACCTTCACCCGAGACCTGAAACTACCAGCCCCATCACCCGGATACAACCACAAATCACCAGTCGGATTATGAATCGCCAACAAGTCAGCCTTACGATCACCATTCATATCACCCGAAGGAATAATCCGATAATCCGTCCAACCCCAACCAACCCTAACACCAGAACCAGTCAAAGTCCCATTACCGGCACCACGATACATGTACAAATCACCAGACGAATTAGTGGCCATCACATCAGCCTTACCATCACCACTCCAATCACCAGGACCATACACCGTCAAATTGCCCCAACCAACACCAGCATAAATCGGAGAACCCAAAGTAGCCGAAGCCGTAAACGGATACACCAACAACTTAGACTGAGCCGCACCAGCCGAACCATTCACAGTCGCCGACATAGAATCCCGCACCAGCAAATCACCCCGACCATCACCATTCAAATCAGGCGACACCGCCACCTGCCTGGCATGCGGCACAAAAGTAGTCGAAACCGGCCTAGCGCCATTCGGGTTATTGGCGAACTGGAGCGCCTTTGTGGCGTCTAAGATGCCCCAGCCAAACTGTGAATCCCAACCGAACGTGCCAGCGTCCTGCGCCGTATACAACAGAATCCGCTCCACCTGAGCCGGCGTCAAAGACGGATTAGTCCGCTTCAACAACCCAGCCGCCGCCGCCACGTGTGGCGCGGCCGCCGATGTCCCTTGCATCGAGTAGGAGCTGCCAACCGGATTGTTGGTCATAGTCCAGATATCAACACCTGGCGCCGCGATGTCGACGTACTGGTTGTACTCAGAGAATGCGGCCCGCGTCCCGTTCGGGTTGGTCGCCCCGACCGCGATAACTCCCGGGTAGGAGGCCGGGCAACCCAAAGGATTACCCTCCTCGGCCCAGTTACCGGCCGACGCCACGACTGTTACACCGGCCTTGACGACGTCCTGAATGGCTTGGTAAAGAGGATCGTATGACCAGTAGGCGGATGGTATGCAGGAACTGCCAAGTGACATGTTGATGACTTTGGCGCCATCAGCCGATGCCCGGCGGACTGCTGCGGCGACCGCCCCGTTGTCCATGTTCTCTCCGCCCTGCAGCGCGGTTGAATCGAACATGGTCTTGTAGAACAGAACCTGTGTGTCATAGGCCGCGCCAGCCAGAGCGTTGGAATTGTTGGTCACAGCGCCGATGATTGAGGAGACGGCAGCGCCATGGAAATTCGCTTGGTTGGTAACACTGGCAGGCAACCTGACATTAGCGTCGTTATCGGCTGTGTCATATTTCTGAACGATGCCGGCCAGGTCAGGGTGGTTGCTGGCCGGGAAGGCGGTATCCACCACCGCGATCTTGGTGGTGGTGGCATTGCCACCAACTAGCGGCCAGGCCGATACGAAGCGCGAGCCGATCCGCCCGTTACTGCCCCAAGCCGAATTGCCCTGGTCATTGCGCAGGCCCCACTGGCCGAGCTGCGACGGGTTGGAATAATTCAAGTACGGGTCGTTTGGTGGAGAAGTCAGCAACGGCTGAACCGGGTAGTCGAGTCCGACAGTCCGGTAAAGCCCGCTGGCTTCCATCGCGGCGATTGTCCCCTCTGGGTCAGCCGTCCGGACCATCACCACAGAAGCGCCCGCTCCACTGTGGACCGCCACGTTCCGCTGTACAGCTAAACCATGCAGGCCGCCAGACACCACCGCCGCTGGGGCAATGTCAGCCGGGCCGGTCGCGACAACTGTGGTCAGGCCGTCGTCTTGGATGACCACTTGGTCACCGGCTGGGTCGGCACTGGCTGCCTCAGTGCTGGGAATGGTCAATTCGGCCGGAGGACTGGCGTCGCCGGACGGTTCACTGGCGGCTGGAACCGCCGTCAGGCCAACAACGCCAATTGAGACAACGATGCCAGCTAAGGAATAAATGATCTTGTTTCGGAGGTAACTAGTCACCCTCTGAGCCTAGTCCTCAGCTAACCATCAGGCTAGTGAATTCCCGCTTGCTGGATACCTATCTTCCGAGAACCATCGTTGGTAATAAATGAATTGGTGCCGACTAGCACCAGATCCCCTTCCCGGCTCGCCTAGTGAGACACCGAGCGGTCATTAACCCGACTTGGGTCAGAGGCTTGTTTTTCGGGCGCTTGTGGGGCTGTGACCTGGCCGAATGTTGGGTCGAGGTCCAGTAAGGCGCCGGTCGACCTTGAGTCTCATTTCCAGTGGCATGGCGACGCGTTCACGGACGGGCAGGTCATTGACACGTTGACCCCGAAGACCGGGCGGAACAAGGACAACCCGGTCCGGTCGCGGGCTGAACCGGTGTGGGACCAGCCAACCCATGACGGGTGGCGGCCGCCGATGTCCCTTGCATCGAGTAGTAGGTGCCAACCGGATTGTTGGTCACAGCGCCGATGATTGAGGAGACGGCAGCGCCATGGAAATTCGCTTGGTTGGTAACACTGGCAGGCAACCTGACATTAGCGCCGTTATCGGCTGTGTCCCACCCGGCGACCACGTTACCAAGTTCAGCGGGTGGGACCCTTGTCAGCGCGGTGTCCGGCTGGCTCACGGCCGGAGAGGCTGGGAGACAAACCAAAGAAACAGCCGGGGCCACCCCCAACAGCAGTGTGGGCGTCTTCGCCGTGGGATTGTGAGCACGTTTATAACGTGCCTAGTGCCCGCCTCAGGGCAGCCAGGTTGGCCGTTGGCACCAGCCGTTCCGCACCGGGTGGTGTGCCGCGCCGAACCACCTCAGCTTGGGTTTTGATCAAGCTACGGCCAGCCAGAGCGGATTCGATTCGCGGCGCCCAGGTCAGGCGGTGTGACGTGTTCAGGGCGCGGGCGGCTTGGTCGGCATGGTCCAGCCTGCCAGCCAGCCAGCCGCGCAAGCCCAGCCGCGATCCTTCGCGCGCTCCCGGCCGCAATCCAAGCCGTGATCCCAGCCGTAAAGACAGCCGCAAAGCCAGCCGCCAGAGCTTCAACGGAGCCGCCCTAACCAGCCATAAGGCCCGGGCGATGGCGGGCCCTAGGCGGCCAGACGGCAGTTCAAGGAACTCGATCCGAGGGTCGGCCAGCGGTTTCAGGCTGGTCTCGCCCGCCACCACGACTGGTCGGCCCTGCCACAAGGCCGACCGGACGGCATCGGACAAGTCGGTCCAAGCCGACGCTGTTCCCGCCACCGCGACCAAAGCTGGCAGCGCCTGGTCAGACGGCAAATATGGTGGCAGACCGGCCGCCACGCGCCGCTCCAAGGCGCCGAACGGTTCCAGCCCGTAACGGTCAGCCAGTTGGCGGCGCACCAGGTAGGCGGCCTCCGGTCCAGCCAAGCGGACCGCGGCGGACAGTTGCCCGATGCCGTCCACCACTTCCCCGCTCAGAACCCGGCCACCAGCCCGGCTATTTCCTTTCAGCATGACGGCTCGGCCCGCTTTGATGGCTGGGGTCATGGTTTGCGTTGTGCCAGCGTTGCGCACCACCAAGACTGGCAGGCCGGTCAGCAGCGCCTCCAATGGCGCTAGGCCGAACGTTTCCGAGGGCGATAAATGAACCAGCAGATCGGATTCGGCCATGGCTTGGACCAGGGCGGCCCGCTCCAAACCGCCAGCGAAATTGACCTGGTTGGCCAGGCCGAGCCGTTGTGCGGCGGCCCGCAATTCTGCCTCGGCGGGGCCTTGACCAGCCACTGTCAGGCGGGCCTGAGGATGGGACTGAGGGTCGGTCTGAGGGTTGGTCTGGTGGGCCGTCCCGACCTCCAGGCGCCCATGGGCGAAAGCCGCGAAAGCTGCCAACAGATCAAAAACACCCTTCGAGGCGAGCAGATTGCCAGCGTAAAGCCAATGCTGGAAGTCTCCCGTGGCGCCGTGATCAACTAGCGGGAAAGCCGCCGTGTCCAACGGGTTACCAACCGCCCAGATTTTGCCGCCCGCCTCCGGGAAAACCCGCCGGATCAGGCCTGCCGTCACCTCGCCAACACTCAAAACAGCTTCAGCCCGGGCCACCGCCTGGCCGAACCGTTGACGAGCATCAGCCCGAGCCAATAGTTGAGGCACATAGGAGGCGTGTTCAACCAGAACTAAACGCTGATCTGGTGCCATCACCTCAGCCACAGCCCAACCAGTAGGCATTGTGACATGGGCGAAGCAGGTTTCAGCCGCTCGGATGGCGCTAATCGCGGCCGGTGTTATGGCGTCGAACTGAGCTTTGGCGGCCGCCGCCCTGGGCAGATTGTGGCCCACCTTGACCGGAACCCAGATCAGGCGCCCTTCCGGGCTGGAGGATTCGCCCGGCTGACGCGGATCATCTGGTTCAACCATTTCAAGGTGGACTATGGCGGTATCGGCCGGGCCGACGGCCAAGGCCCGCAGCCATTCACGCACAAAGCTGCCGCCATAGGGTTTGTCCGCCGTGGGATACCACGGCGTGACGATCGTCAAAGGTCCGTCAGTCACGATTCAGTTTGTGAGGCTGACGCTGCTGATTGCGGCGGCCGCGTCGGTCGGGGCTGGGGTGGCGTCAAGCCAAGGGCGGCGCACTGATCAGCGTAGATCCTGGCCAACACAGGAACTTGAGCCTCCCAACTGAAACGATGCCGCAACGCTGCGTCATCCTTCAAGCGGCGGTTCAATTCAGCCAGCCGGTCAATGACCCGCTTAATAGCCACAGCGCAAGCCTCCGGGTTTTCGGCCTCGAAGACCGCACCAAGATCTAGATCCTCCACCAGGCCGGCCTGTTCTGGCGTATCCGAAGTGACGATCGGCAAGCCCGCAGCGATGTATTCACAGAACTTGTTAGTTAGGGCGACATCATGATTGACCGCCCGCGACAGCGGCGACAACCCAACATCGGCTGTCGAAATATAAGCTGTAACCTGGTCATATGGCACAAAAGGCAGAACGTGGAGACGGTCCGCCAGACCCAAATAGTCAGCCTCGCCAATCAATTGGCGGACGGCTGTACCACGGTTGTTAGCCACCACCGCCAAGTGGACGTCATCTAGTTCATGACGCAGCATGGCGTACAGGACTACACCGACCCCCCGGGCCGGATTGACCACACCGGAGTAAACCAGCAGAAACACCTCTGGACCCAGCCCGGCGGCTTGACGCACGTCAGGCGTACCAGGTGACAGAGGTTCAGTGATCGGCGCGTTCAACACCAAATCAGGACGGCGGACCAGACCATGGCGTTTGACCAGAAGATCAGCCAACGACTCAGAAACTGTGATGACACGGTCAAAATCCTGGATGTATTCAGCTTCCAACCGTGAGTAAGCCTCAACCCGGACAGGATCAACATGCGCCAAACCGGGAACAAATTCGCGGGCGTCATAGATCAACCGGACCGCCCGGCCAGCCAACGCCGCCCGCCCGGCGTATTGCACGGCGACATGCATCATGTAGACGTCATGGACGTGAACAATGTCTGGCGCCAGTTCATCTAGCCGTGGGCCCAAATCAATCGCCTGGTCCACGGCGTAAGGCAAAGCCCGGCGCCAGCGCGCCCGCCACGGCGTTAGGCGCAGCCAGGCGTAACGCCCCCGCCGCCAAGCCTCCAACCTAACGGCATACCAAGTGTCACGTTTGATTTCCCGATCAGCCCGCAACGACCGGGTCTTAACTAGAACCCTGATCGCTAAGGCGTAAACCCGCCGAGCTAACCGAACCACCCGGCCGGTCTGGTGGGGCCGTTTCACGCTGGTAACCCGATTTAGATCGCGGGCCGCGCGGGCGGGATCGTCCAACTTGTTTTGATAAAGGTAACGGGCATAAGCCCGGCCAATCGAACGATCAGTCCGGTCAAACCAAACCCTGCCCCGGCGGTAACGCCGCCACAGTTCATAACGCTGATTGACCGGCTGGATGATCACCCGCCCGCCATGCGGCAATGTTTCTTGATGGATAGTCTCACCGCGCGATATGCCTAAAGCAATGGCGTCATAGCCGAGTTCGGCCGCGCTGCGCAGATTCTTCATCACCCGGGCATCAATCAAGGCGTTATTGCCCGGCATCAACACAATTCGTGGCAGCCTGTTCATGGCGTCACATCCTGCGCTGCCAAGGGCACAAGTCGACTGTAAAGCGCCGCCAAACGGTCCATTTGGCGCGGCCAGGCGTAAGCCTCCACCAGTTGGCTGGCGCGGACGGCGGCGCCGTATTCGTCGCGCCTGGCCAAAACGCTAGTGACAGCGGCCGCTAGTTGTTTTGGCGAATCTGACTCAAAGACAACACCGAAATGTTCGGCTCGGACCAGGGCGGCCTCTGATTCGTTGTTGGCGACCACCACAGGCAAGCCAGCCCGCAAGTAATCCCACAGCTTGTTAGGCAAACAGTAAGCGTGTTGTGGGAAATCCTGGCTCATCGGGTCAATCCCCAGATCCGCCCCAGCCAGATAACTGGACACCGCCTCCGGCGGGACTGGGCGGAGCAAATGGACCCGGTCAGCTACGCCAAGCTGGCCTGCCAGATCAAGCAAGGCGCGAGCCAGCGGCACAGCCGGATTAGGCACACAAACCACCGCGAAACGCACCCCCGGCAACGCTGGGAGGGCGCGCACCACGGCTTCAACGTTGCGTTGCGGCTGGATCACCCCTGAATAAACCAGCAAAGGAACATCAGGCGTCAAACCGGCCGCCGTCCGGACCGTTCCATTGGGACTGGGCTGAGCCATCGCTGGATCAGGTGAGTTGTGCACCACAACTGGACGCTGAGCTAGTTTCAGATGGCGTGCCATGGCGTCAGCGATCGGCTCAGAGACAGTCACAACAGCGTCATAGCGCGGCGCGATCGCCTGTTCAAAGGCGATATAAGCCCTGTTGTCTAAAGGATCGTTGCCGGGACAGCCAGCCACATATTCGTGGGCGTCATAGATCAACTTGACCTGGCGGCCTTGGCGGGCCAGCGCCCGCTTGGCGAGCAGGCCCGCCCCGGTCAGGTAGATGTCATGGATGTGAATCAAATCTGGTTCTAGCTGGACCAGCCAAGGCGTGAAGATCCCTTCTAAGTCCATCAACTCCGGTAATCGGCCGCGCCAGCCGTCAGGCTGGGCCAGCCTTCGTTCAGTTCGCCTGGCCAGGCGGTCAGTCCGGGCTGATAACGCCTTGGACCGGCCGCGATGAACTAGCTGAGCCAGTTTCAAGCCGAACGGTAGCCGACCGGCCGCCGCCGCGGTGCGGAAAGCCAGTTCGGCCGCTTTGGTCCGGCGTTGGTCTGGGTTGGCGTAACCGATCAGTCGAGCTGGGCGGCGTTGACGCCGCTGGGTGCGGCTGGCCCGCTCAGCCAAGGCTTGTTCGCGCAGATAGTAGCGGGCAGGTAAACCAATCGTCCGGATGCCCGCGAAGTCTTCTTCAACCACCTCAGTTAGGGCCGCATCAGCCCAAACAACAATGACTTCATAACCTAAGGCGGCCACCGAGCGGGCAGTCTTACGCACTCTGGCGTCAGCCGTGATCGGGTTGGCCACCGCCATGACAATCCGCTGAGGCACCAATCAGTCCTTATCTGTTTGTCCGTTCGGGCAATTCATCATAGGCCGCGGCCAGCTCCTGGCCAGTCCAAACCGCCCGCAGCCAGGCGCCCGGGGCATCTGGACTGTCGGGTTGATCGGGTTGATCGGGTTGATCGGGCTGATCGGGTTGATCGGGTTGATCGGGCTGGTCCGCCGACCCGCTGGAACCAGTCTGATTAGATGCAACACTCTGACCGGCCCAGGATGACCCGGCCAACAGCGCCGCCTTGACAGTCAGCAACAAATCCAGCGGTTCGGCCGGATCATAGGCCAATCCAAGACCGCCAGCCAGCACCTGCCAAGCCAAGTCAGGCACCCCAGCCGAAACCACCAACGGCAAACCAGCCGCCACAAAACAGCCAACCGCGGCCGGTGCGGGCCTGGCAGCGGGCACAGCCGGAGCCCACGGCAAAATCGCCACCCGCGCACCACGGCAAACCGCTGACATCAGATCCGCTCGGGGTGCTGGCACCAGATGCAATCGGTTAGCGACCCCCCGGCCAATCGCGGTCTGTTTCAGCTCACCAGACCGCGGGTTAAACGGGTCAGGTTTGACCAACATGACCAATTCAAGCTCAGGTAAACCATCCAGCAGTTCAGTCAAAGCGCCAGCGTCCCACGGTGTTTCCAAACTGCCCCAAGCCACCGCCACCAAGGCGTCTGGCTCTAACCCAGCCAAGCGATGAACACTGAACTGGTTCGCCTGACACTGGACTGGTGGCGCCGGCGCCACCAGCTTGACCGGCCGCTTCAGACCCCAAGCCGCGTAATCCGCCAGATCAGCCGGGCGCGGCAACAACACCAAATCGGCCCGGCGGCAGGCCTCCAACAGCCGGTGAACCATCCCAGAAACATGCCCGCGCCCAGCGGGCCGGGCACCAGTGAACACCCTCGGCTGGAAAACAACTCGAATGGTTTGGCCATGACGTTTAGCCCGGGCCACCACCAGACGCACAGCCGGCATCAGCTCAACATCCATGACATGTATGACGTCTGGTTTCAGTTCAGCCAAAGGCCTGCAAACAACCGCTTCCAGGTCCCTTTGAATAGCCCGGGCAAGCCGGTTTGACGGCCCCAATTGGACCGGGCGCGGGCAATGGTTCCGCAGCGTTGTCATAGTTGACTGGGCCCTGGCCCGGGCGGTATGAACCAAAGCCTGCCGGGTCACCATCAGACGCCGCCCAAGCGACGGTTCAGCCCGGAACCTGACCCGGGCGGCCGCCGCCCGGCGGTCGCCCGCTAAACGGTGATCGCGGTGATGGTAACGCCACCAATAGCCACGGCCAACCGCCCGGGCGGCGACCGCTTCAGCTTGGAACTGGCGACCACCCAAACCGATAGTCGCCACCGGGCCAAGCCCACCAGTCACCGCCGGGCCTTCCCAGCCACCTACCCAAAGCGCGGTGACACGAGACGCGAGGGACGGCATCGTACTGGCGACGTTTTGTGTCATGGCGTCTTGAGCCAACTCACCTAAGGAGACAACCACCACATGACCCAACGTTTTCATTGGTCCGCTCGCTTGAGGAAAACGTTGCTCAACACCTCGGCCGAAGCCTGGCCAGAATGAACTTGGCGGGCGAAGCGCGGACCGAGCGCGGCTAGCTCATGGCCGACCGACGGTTCAGCCAGGAAGTGTTCCAACGCCGCCCTCAAATCACCGGGCCGGGCCTGGTAGACCGGTAATTCCAGGCCGGTCGCGACGGCCACATGACGCCTCACCGAATCACTAACATCGGAGATCACCAACCGGCCGGCCGCCATCGCTTCAACCGCCGCCGCGCCATAAATACCAAGCGCGAACTGATCCAGCACAATGTCCGCCGTCTGATAAACCCGCGGCATTTCGGCGGCCGGTACGTTGGTCAACTCGCGGTATTCGATCCGCCCGGCCTGGTGCAGGGGCGCCACCGCTTGGCGTACAGCCTCAGTTCCCTTCAAACCAGCGTTCGATGGCGCGTGAACTACCACCGGCTTTGGCTTGGTCAAGTCGGTTGGCTCGGCCCGCCAACGTTCAACCTCCACCACAACCGGGCACCAAGTCGCGTTCGGTAACCATTCCAGCAGGTCAGGAGTTGAAACGAAAAGTGGCCCGGGGAAAGCCCGCGCCAGGATGGCGTTACGCCGAGCCAGCCGCTCTAAGGGGACCAGTTCGGCTGGACTGGCCCCACGGAACGGCGAATCTGGGTGATCTTGGGCGTGGCGTGAAGTGATCCGCACCTCAGAGCCGTGCGCCAGCATCGCCACTTGAACACCGGCTTGCCTGAGCGCCTCAGCCTCAGCTAGCGGGTCAAACCGGTAGAGGTCACCCAGGAGCGGCCTGAAAGCCTCAAACATGACGTGGCTGAAACTTGACAAATGTTCGAACTGGGCTGCCTGCCAGGTCTTGTCAGATCGGAAACGGGTAGCTGGTACCGCCACATCAAACCTGTAACCGAAAGCGTTTTCTTCTTCAATGATGAAGTTCTCAGCCGTCTTAACAAGCCCGGCGCGTTCCAATGAGCGCCCCCACATGTACGCCTGACCAGCATAATTAGCTGGTCCAAGGAAGAGTGAAGGCAGTTCGCCAGGCTTCTTGGCGCTGTTTGGCCTGACGGCCGCGCGGTCCTGATGCATCGTTCGCTACCTTATCAAGGCACTCCCCGTTAAGGGTTATCCAGGTTGGTGATGGGCGTCCCGCCCGCCTTTGTTGGCCGACCCGCCAGTAAATCCGCGGGTCAACGAACTGAGCCTATTGTGACAGCGACACACCATTCTGGGCGGCAAGTCAGGAAGTCGGCCCAGTGGCTGTCTTGACCCCACTGGGGCGACTTCCCGACCCCCGGACCGACCACTAAGTGGACGCACTGGGCCAAGAACAGCGAATTCGACCGCTTTCTGAGGGGTGCGTTCAGCCGCCGGAGGCCGCAACCAGCCAGACCGGCCGGGAAGAACGTCTGACATCCGGTAGTGGACAGTCTTGGCCGGGATGAGAAGATGGGCTGGTGACAGCACCCCGCATCGCCATCCTGACCGGCAATAACGTCTTGATTGACGCCAGGGCGTTGCGTTATATCCAGGCCGCCGGTGAACTGGGCTATGACGCCATCGGCATTGGGATACAACCAACCGGGCCAGACACTGAGGAACACACTGTGCCCGGTGGCCGGGTCATCATCAAACGAACACCCAACCGGATGAGCGGGCGGGGGGCCACCCAGCGGCGTCACGCCTGGTTCAACGCTCTGGCACCGTTCGCTTGGAAGGCTGATCCGGGAACTGTCCGAGCCTTGGCGGCTCATCTGCGGCGCGATTCCGCTAGCGGTTTGGGCAACCCCCCTTCCCGGCTGGTCCGCCGGGTGTATTCGTCTTGGCTCAGCCTGGCCGCGCGGCTCCGCCAGACAGGTTCCACACGCCGGGCGGGCGGTGGCGAGCCTCAATCGCCATTTCTTGAGGATGGCGCCATCACTCCAACTGAAAGGCGTCGCCGCCGAGCCTTGGCCTGGTACCGGGCGTTCCCGTTGGCGGCCCGCTGGCGCACAGTGGTGCCAGACCGGATCGCTTCAGAGATCGCCTTGGCACCACTACTGGACCAGCTTCAGCCAGATATCATCCACGTTCATGACGTTTTCCAGCTTGGTGTTGGGGCTTGGGCGCGGGCCCGCGCCGCCCAGGCTGGCCGAGCCTGCGCCTTGGTTTATGACGCCCGCGAGGATGTTTCTGGTTTGGCGGTCACGGCCCCCAGAACGGTTGCCGCGTTGGCCAATCTGGAGCGCGAGTTCATTGGCTACTACCCCAGGATTGTGACGGTCTCAGAATCGCTGGCGGATCTCCTGGTCCGGCGCTACCACTTGCGTCGGCGGCCTGACCTGGTCTTGAACGCACCAGTTGCGGGCCCCAAACGGCCTGATTCGCCTGACATAAGGCTGGCCGCGGGGCTGCCAGATGGTGTGCCGCTGATGGTTTACGGCGGCGGGGTGAACGCGACCCGCGGTATTCAGACCGCCATCCGGGCTTTGCCGCTGGTCCCAGAGCTGCATCTAGCGGTCGTGATCCGCGACACTCGCTGGATGCCTGCCGCGCTGACCGGGCTGGCTCAGTCGCTTGGAGTGTCAGACCGCTTCCATGCCGTGCCGTTTGTCGAACACGATCAAGTGGTGAACTATCTGGCATCGGCCGATATTGGGATCTCGCCCCTGCTCCACGCCCCGAACCATGATGTCGCCTTGACCAATAAGTTCTGCGAATACTTGGTGGCCGGGCTGCCGATCATCACGTCTGACACCCCAGAACAAGCCCGCCTGGTCGATGATTTGGGCATCGGCGCGGTCTACCCGGCTGGTGATCCGGCCACCTTGGCGGCGGCCGCCCGCCAAGTCTTGGACAACTTGCCTGACCTCAAACGGCGCATCGCTGAGGACACGGCCTTGCGCCAGCGTTTCAGCTGGCCCGCTCAACAGTCAGTCTTGGAACGGGTTTGGCGTGAAAGCCTAGGAGGGTCTTGAGCAACACCCTTCGGACGTCTTGACACAGGTCGACGCATCACGCTGACCAGCGGAAACGCGGCAAACCAGCATAGTTTGCTGACCTCGGAGCCTGTTATGCGACAGGCTCCTGGGTCAGGGTGCTTCGGCCGCTACTTAGTGGACGATGCCGTCCCCTCAGGTTGCCTGGACACGAGGCTGTCCCTACGCCAGACCGCCCGGACCCTAGTCTGTTCCGGTCACCGGGCATAGCGACTGATAGACGGCCTCTAGTTTGACCATTTGAGCTTCCCAAGAGAAACGTTGGCGAAGCCGCGGTGACCTGGCCGCGGCCGCCATCTGGGCGTGGTTGTCAAGCACCAGCCTGACAGCGGCGGCGATCGAAGCGGGCTCATCCGGATCAAAGGTCGCACCAATGCCCGCTTCCCCGACTAGCTCCGACATGGCCGCGACCTGGCTGACCGCGACTGGCAGACCAGCCCAAATGTAATCGAACAGTTTGTTCGGCAAAGCCATTTCATGGTTCGGTAAGCCCAAGGCCATCGGATGGACTCCGAGTGTGGCTGAAGACAAGAATCGCACAACCTGTTCGGGAGCCACCGGCTCCACCAAATGGAAACGGTCAGCCATGCCCTTTTCGGCCGCCAACCGGTTGAGTTCCTGCGGCACCGAATACCGCGTGTTGGGTACACAGACCAGAGCCAAATCAACACCGTCAAGCAGGCTGAAACCGTCCACCAGAGCCGACAAGCGGCGGTTGGCGTGCAACACCCCGGAGTAAACCGCTAACGGCCGGTCATCTGGTAGGCCAATAGTTGACCTGATGCTAGGCGCCTTGACGCTAGAAGCACAGGCGCCAGCCGCGTCATGAGAATCCTTGCCACTGGCTGCGGCGCCATGCTTGTCCTGGGTACCATCGCTGTCCTGGGCGCCATCGCCGTCCTGGCCAGCCGCGCCATCCGAGGCCCGCGCCCCGGCGGCCAACGGCGGGCTGTTCAGCACCACAGTCGGCCGGACCGCTAAACCCAAGTCTTGACGCAGGCGGTCGGCGATCGGCTCCGAAACCGTGACGACCGAGTCGGCCTGGGTAATCAGTTCTCTTTCTAAACCAGTAAACCCGGCTTCACGGAACGGATTTTGACCAATCATGCCGCGAACATATTCGTGCGCGTCGTAAATCAGTTTTGGCGCCGCCCCACGCGCCGCCAAATAACGTTTAGCGTTAACTCCGGCACTAAGCAAATGAATGTCATGCAAATGCAGAATATCTGGCGCTAATTCGATCATCCAAGGTGTGAAGATACCATCAAGATCAGCCACTTCAGCTAATTCACGCCGCCATGGCCGGGCCAGACGCCGTTCTTTATAGCGCCGTTGATGAGATTCGTAGCGCCGCTGATGCGCACCAACCGAAGCCGACAGAATCTTGGACCTGAAACGATGAACCAGTTCAGCCCAACGCAAGGTCAGCGGCTGGCGGATAGTGCCTGTCCGGGCCCGCCAGGCGGCCAGCTCGGCGGCCCGCAGACGGCGGGCCTGAGCATCGCGGTAACCCAGATTCAACGGCCGTGGCCGTAGCGCGGCCCGTTTCGCTTCAACCTGGGCGGCCCTGACCCGAAGGTGATACGGCACCGGCAATCCAATTGTCCGCACGCCTTCAAGATCCTCTTCGATCACTTCACCACGGGTCGGCCCAGCCCACAGTAAAGTCACACGGTAACCCATGGCTTGGACCGATATGGCGGTTTTGCGGACCCGGGCATCCATCGTTACAGGATTAGCTACGGCCATTACTACATGTGGTTTTCCGGCTGCCACGCTCAAGACCTCCTCCGCCTGCCCTGCCACCGACCCGGTCCACTATACCGGCGCCTGTGCGACAATCTTGGACGTGAAGCCAAAGATAGTCAGCGTGGTTGGCGCCCGTCCGCAGTTGATCAAATTAGCGCCAGTCGCCCAGGCTTTGGCTGATGCTGGGCTGACCCACCGGATTGTTCATTCCGGCCAGCATTATGACCCGGCCATGTCTGATGCCTTCTTCGCTGATTTAGCTATTCCTCCGCCCGATATCAACCTAGGAATCGGTTCCGGTTCGCACGCTAATCAGACCGCTGCCATGTTGCCCGCTTTGGAGGAATTATTCCTCGAAGAACAACCCGATTGGGTGTTGGTTTACGGTGACACGAACACAACTCTGGCGGCGGCCCTAGCGGCTATCAAAGTTCATTTTCCGGTGGCGCATCTGGAAGCCGGTTTGCGATCTTTCAACCGCCGCATGCCTGAGGAACATAACCGGGTCTTGACTGATCACGCTTCAGACTTGTTACTTGCCCCAACCCGGGTGGCGATGGCTCATCTAGCGGCCGAGGGTTTAGCTGAACGGGCCCGGCTGGTCGGGGATGTCATGACAGATGTTTGTTACCAAGTGGCCGATGCCGTCCGTCCAGCTTGGCGTGACACGCCAGGTTCGCCTGGGTTTAGCCGGGTCCGCCCACCTGGGTCGAGCCAGGGCCGCCCGGCGGAGTTTGATCAGGGCCGCCCACCCGGGTTATCACTGGAGCGGGCCGGGACGCGTCCCCCAGTGGGCGCCGATTCGGCTCAGCCTGGCGGTTACCTGTTGGCGACGATCCACCGGCCAGACAACACTGATCAGCCGGACCGGTTGGACGCCATCATTCAGGCTTTGGCGGCTTTACCGTTGCCTGTCCGGTTACCGGCCCATCCGCGTCTACGTCAGCGGGCTGGACAGTTCGGTATCAAACTTCAACGTGGCGCGATTGAAGTGGTTGAACCGCTGGCCTACCCGGCGATGATCGCCAACCTGATTGATTCGGCTGGTTTGGTGACTGATTCTGGGGGTCTGCAAAAGGAGGCTTATCTGCTTGGTCGGCTTTGCACCACGCTGCGGCCGGAGACGGAGTGGACTGAGACTCTGGAAGACGGCTGGAATGTTTTGGCGGATGATCCGGCCGCCATCGCGGCGGCGGCTTTACGGCCAGTGCCACGGATCGCCCCGGCTCAGCCTTATGGTGATGGTCAGGCCGCGGCTAAAGTCGCGGCCGCCCTGATCGATCCGACCGCAGTTGACTAGGCCCAACCGGGCCCGGAGCGGCCCAACCGGCCTTGATCGACCCAACCGCAGTTGACCGATCCCAACCGGTCTCCAATCGGTCCGGTCCGGTCCGGCCCCAAACAACACGCTTCCACGCCCTGGCCAGGCCAGGGCCCTATGGCCGCTAGCGCTGAGCTTGGCCTATGACTAGGCGGGTGACACCACGCCAGTTGTCCGCCTTGGTGATGTCCCGTCCGTCAACTAGGGCCTCAACGCCAGGGAAGTCGGCCGACCGCAGGCCAGCGTATGCCGGATGATCAGCCTGGATTATGACACCGTCAACTGGTGAACCGATGGTGTAAGGCGTCCAACCGAAGCCTGCTAATTCTTCAGCCGAAAACATTGGGTCATGGACTTGGACATTGGCGCCAGCCCGAACCAGTTCCTCAACGACCGGGAAAACACCCGAAAAGGCGGTCTCTTTGACACCACCCCGGTAGGAGGCACCCAACACCGCTACAGTTCGGCCTTCAAGCGACCCGCCCAGGGCGGCCCGCAACAGTGCGGTGCCATGAGCTGGCATCGCCATGTTGGCTTGGCGGGCCGCCCGCACCACGGTGGCGTCAGGATCACCCCACAAATACAGCCGCGGATAAACCGGAATGCAATGCCCGCCAACAGCGATCCCTGGCCGGTGAATGTGCGAATAGGGCTGCGAATTGGAAGCTTCTATCACTTGGGTGATGTCCACGCCATGATGTTCAGCGAACAAAGCGAACTGGTTAGCTAAACCAATGTTCACATCACGGTAGGTTGTCTCAGCTAGTTTGGCCATTTCGGCGGCCTCAGGTGACCCCAGATCCCAAACTCCGTTAGGGCGGGGCAAATCTGGGCGCGGATCAAAATCAAGTACCGATTGGTAGAACTCGGCCGCTCGGGCGGCACCACGCGGACTGAGCGCGCCAATCAGTTTGGGATAGCGCCGCAGGTCTGAAAAGACACGCCCTGTCAGTACCCGTTCTGGACTGAAAACCAAGTCAAAATCGACACCTTCCGTCAAACCTGAAACCTGTTCAATGAGTGGTTTCCAGCGGCCCCGTGTCACACCAACCGGCAAAGTGGTCTCATAAGACACCAAGGCGCCTCGGCTGAGGTGTGCCGCCAATGACCGGGTAGCGGATTCCATCCAGCCGAAATCAGGTTCCCAAGTGGCCTCATCAACGAACAACGGCACCACTATTACCACCGCGTCGGCTTCAGGAATCGCCTCAGCGTAATCAGTTGTGGCGTGCAAAACGCCACCCGGCACTAATTCGGCCAGCTTCTGCCCCAAGTTGGCTTCACCTGGGAAGGGCTCCCGGCCCTGGTTGACGGCATCGACCAAGACTGGGTTGACGTCCACACCCACTACTTGATGGCCTTTTGAGGCGAACTGGGTGGCTAAGGGCAGACCAATCTTGCCTAAGCCGGCTACTGCGATTCTCACTAACTGTTTCCTTTGCTCAGATCATCCGGTGCGCTCAAGCAGGCTACCGCTACACCTGACCGTTGGCTCTATCTAAAGCCCCACACCAGCCTGGGAGGGTGTTCGAATAACACCCTCCGGCCGGGCCGCGCGGTGGGAGTGAAGCTCTTACCAGCGGAAACGCGGCGATCGGAGGCCGGGGACCGCCTAGGTGGGCGGCCGCTTTACTGGCCACGGCCGCCTGACCGGCGTCTTAGGCGTTTAGCGATGTGACGCAGTTTGCGTTCCAGGCGGAACAGTGGCCAACGGCTGATTTGTTCGATCCGGCGGCGCAACTGGGTTTGTGTCCGGTACAGTTCTTCGGCTTCGTCGCGCCAGGCCAGGCGTTCGGATTCGGCCCCGGCTAGCGTTTCAGCCAGGATTTGGCGGCGGGCGGCGGATTCGTCCGCGATTAGGGCACCAACTGTTGAGACCGTCTGGTGGCGGGCCAGCACCGCGGCGTTGATCATCGTCAGGGTTTCTATGTCCGATGCCGCCGGGCCGTTTTGGAACGCGCCGCGGGCTTCCGGCAGCACTTCAATCGCTGGGCCAACCGCTTCAGGGGTGGACACCTGGTGGGCGATCAGTACGGCGTGGCCGTCAACCAATCTTTGGATGTCATAGATCTGGGCTTCGGCCTGCGCTAACGCCGCCGCCAGGTGGCGCACTGGGATGGTGTCACCACCTAAAGGCAGATCAGCCAGCAGCCACTGGCCCGCTTCCAGGGGGACCACCTCGCCCGCGACGATCAGTTTGCCGCCTTGACCCGCCGCCGGCTGAACCGCCGCCGCGTCCTGACCTGAGGGGATGTCCTGAATCAGGCTCGTGTCCTGACCCGCTGGGCGGCCCTGAACTTGGGGGATGTTCTCAACTTGGGGGACGGCATCGGACAAATACTGGGGCGTGCCGGGGCGGACTTCGACGGTCAAACCGCGCCTGGCCGCCTCGGCGAACAACTCGGTTAGGACTCTCACGGCTCGCCTCCTGGTGTCAGAAAATGTTGGGCCAAAACCTGGGCTGCCAGGCGGCCATCATGGTACTTGCGGACAAAAGTCGGCCCGGCCCGCGCCACGGCACGGTACTTGTCCGCAGCGGTCGCGATGTCGTAGATGACTTCCGCCAGGTTGGCCGGATCAGCCTCAACGACTGGCAGCGGATCAGCGTAACGCCGCCGGGTAGCGGCCGCCACATGCCCCACCACCAGGCGACCAGCGGCTAACGCCTCGGCCGTCAAGACCGCTGGGTTGCCTAGGACTATTTGGTCAACCACAACATCGACCTGGCGCAGGACGCCGGGCATCGACAGTGGATGGATGCGGCGCAGCGAACGGTATTCAATGACGCCTTTAGTACTCAGGCGGCGTAACACAGAATCAACTAGAGCAGAGCCTTTGACCGGGCCCAAACTGGGTATGTGAGCCACCCGTAAGGGCCGTCCTGGTTCCCAAGGCGGGGCTGGCGCGAAGGCCGCTCGGGCTGGCACAACCGGCAGCCAGGCCGCTCCGGGCAGGAAATCCAGCATGTCAGGTGTGGCTGTGAACAGCGGCACTGTCAAGCCTTCGAGGGCGGCTTTGACTCGGCTAGCTAGTTCTTCGCGTTCGGCGGTGAAATCGGAGGATTGGTCAGCGAAAGGCGAGAACGGATAGGCCGTGCGGTGGGCTGATGGCAGCCGGGCGGCTGTTCCGTGAACCAGGACCGCGACCTGGCGGCCCGATTCCGCGATCGCTTCTAGTTCGGCCCGGCCAGCCGCCGGGTCGAGCCTCGGCTGACGCAGTTGATCCGCCCCCAGAAACGGTGCCATGTCTTCCAGGAGCAGGTGGCTGGCGGGCGCCAGCAGGTCGAGCGCCAGGTCTACCCGACAGGGCGGTTCTAGCCACTGGTCAAACAGAACTTGGCTATCGGTCGCTAGCGCCAAACCGGTTGAACTGGGACGGAAGGTTAGGTTCTGGGCGGTGAAACGCGGCACATGGTCCCGCACCGCTTGAGCCCAACTATGGCCTTGGGCGGAATAGTTGGCCCGGCCAATCAACAGATGCCCGCCGCTGGCGGGGGCAGGTGGGCTGGCTGGACTGTGTGGACTGGCTGTCCTTTGTGGGCTGGCTGTCGCGGGTGGGCGTTCAAGGCCAATCCGGCACTCGATGGCGGCCCGCTCCAAACCCGTCATACCAGCGGTGTGAACCAGCACACCGTCAGGTGTTGGCACCAGCCATGGCTTACCCTCGTCGGGTGCCGCGGCGACCGTCCGGACCGTGTAACGGGTCGGCTGGGCCGCTCCGGCTGAGTTTTCGGCCCGCATGGCCGCTCCAACTGAGCCGCCGACCTGCTGGGCTGCTTCCCTTGGGCTGCCCACCCGCATGGCTGCTCCCCCTGGGCTGCTGGCTTGCTGGGCTGCTTCCCCTGGGCTGCCGACCTGCTGGGAGGCGCCCGATGGGTTGGTTGACCCACTATCAGCCAGGCCAGATTCGGCCAGCACTCGGTCAGGTGTCGGTAGCGGCGGATAGACCAGTAATCCCAGCGGCCGCCCAGCCTGAATGGCCCGAATCGCACCGGTCATGGCCAACTGGCTCGAAACCACCAGAACGTTTTCCTTGGCACCGGCCGCCGCCATCAGCCGCCCAAGATCTCGCTGATCCAAAGCCCAGATGATGCTCACACCTAAGCGGTGATGCGAGATCGCTCCAGGCAAGTCCGAACGGTTGATCTGACGCAACGGCCAACCCGCCACCGAATCTGGTAACTGAACCTCAGTCGTTTTAGGGCGCAGCACATAAAGATGAAACTTGGAGGCTGATCTCACCATCCCAAGGTCTCCTCCAAGTCATCGAAGGCCCGCGCGAGCAGGTGTTCGCGCTTGAATGGTTCAGCCATCGCCCGGGCGGTAGCCGCCTCGGACGCGGTTGGCCGGTGAGCGGCGGCCGCGACGAACGCGCCTGCCAGACCAGCGGCACTGTGTTGGGCGGCATCGAACCACAAAGGCCTGCCCGCTAACACGGCCCGGGCAGCGTGACCGGGCGGCAAACTAGATATGACCGGCAAACCGGAGGCGGCGTATTCATAAACCTTGGCGGAAGTCACCATTGGCCCTTCCGGCAGGACAAACAGCAGCCCATCAGTCCTGGCGTAAAGCTCCGCGAGCTGGTTCTTGGGCACTGGGCCCGTCAGGATGATCCCGTCCGCCGGATCGGGTTGGAACCATTGTTTGACAGGTCCAGACAGCTCCAGGACTGAGGCCGCCAAAAGCGGACTGACCGCCCGAGCCTGGCGCCAGGCGTCAGCAACCAGATCTAGTGGCAGGTCACGGTAAATGGTGCCGACGTAGCGGAAGGTCAGGCTGGATGGATGGCTGTCTTGTTGGGCTGGATGACTGGGTGGCTGGGTCAGGGGCGGATGGGTCACGGGCGGCTGGGTCACGGGCGGCTGGTCAGGCAGATTGGCGGCGTCCCAACCGTTCGGCACAGCCCGAATCTTGTCCGCCCAGGCGGGAAACTCGCGGCGATGCAGGTCTGCCAACGGCTGGTTGATGTACCAAATCTGGACCGCCCGGTCCATCACCGCTTCTAGGACGGGACGGGTCGCCGCGGCGTCATCATAGGGTCGACCGGTGAAGGTGTTGAAGACCCAAGAGTCACGTTCCACCAGCATCAGTGGCAAGCCAGCCGATTCTGTCATCCCAAGCGCCACGCCCGCTCCCGCCGCTGGCAAGATATTAGCGATCACCAAATCGAACGGGTCTTGGCGGTGCAAGGCGCTGGCTGTGGCTGTCGCTGGGGCGACCCAAGCCGGGTACCAGCCGTTGTTGACCGGCTCTGGGAACAGGCCCTCAACCGCTTCGCGGATCAACCGGTGGCCGCGCTCAGGGTTGGCGATCTGTTCGGCAGTCCAGCGGCTTATGACGGTATCCAGCGCGCCAGCGTATTGCCGTACCCGGACAATCCGGGCGGCCGGGTTGACACGGTTGGCCTCGGACCAGTCGGCGCCAAGTATCAGGTCAGCCACGTCGGTATCGGCCGTCAACACGGTGACTCGGTGCCCACGTTCAATCAGGCTGTTGACGGCCGCCACCGAGTTGGCTGTGCCAGTGGCCCGCAGCGGAACGAAAGCCCAGGCCACGTAGAGAATGTGCTTGCGGTCTGAGGGGGTTGGCACAGTGCCCCACTATAAACCATGCCCAATCCGGCCAGGGGGCCGGGCTACTGGTTACCGGTTGCCAGTTGCCGGTCCGCCAGGAGTGCGACACCTCACCTCGACCATCGCCACTGCCTCGGCCATGAACCGCGACGAATACCTACCCTGATTACTTACAGAAGTCCTTCCAATCCTCCTTGAGGTTCACTGTCCACAAGAAGCACGACACCTCAGTGGCGAAGCTGGTGTTGCGGGCGTTCCGCGCCTCGAAGATGCGCCACGGCGCCAGGCGGATCCGCGCCCAGCTCGCCAAGCTCGGGGTGGTGGTGTCGTTGTGGCTGGTCCGCAAGAT
>JAIRYJ010000029.1 GCA_031267825.1 Bifidobacteriaceae bacterium | reverse complement strand
GCGTTCGAGGCCCGCAGCCGGCGGCCCCACTCATCCCCGAACGCCACACCCCAAGCCACAATCGACCTGATCTGCCGAATCCGAGCCGGCCTGGCCGGCAAAGGCCTCGACGCCGGCCCCGAGACCATCACCTGGCACCTGGAACACCACCACCAGACCACCGTCTCCAGGGCCACTGTCGCCCGCGTCCTGGCCCGCCAAGGCCTGGTCACGCCGGAACCGTCCAAACGCCCCAAATCGTCCTACATCCGCTTCGAAGCCGACCAGCCGAACGAATGCTGGCAATCCGACTTCACCCACTACCGGCTCACCCGCCCAGACGGCAGCCCAGGCCCGGACACCGAAATCCTCACCTGGTTAGACGACCACTCCCGCTACGCGCCACCATCGCCGAACCGCAAACCCTGATCGACCAGTTCACCAGCGAATACAACGACCACCGCCCCCACAAGTCCCTGCCCCACAGGCAAACCCCCGCCACCGCCTACACCACCACCCCGAAAGCCACCCCGACCGAAGACCGCCAACACGACACCCACGACCGGGTCCGCCACGACATGATCGACAAAACCGGCAAAGTCACCCTCCGCCACGCCGGGAAGCTCTACCACATCGGCGTCGGCCGGACCCACGCCCGAACCCCCGTCACCCTCCTAGTCCAAGACCTCGACATCACCATCGTCGACGCCGCCACCGGCCAAGTGTTGCGCGAACTCGTCCTCGACCCCACCAGGACCTACCAACCCACCGGCAAAACACAAAACCGGTGAACCCCCAAAACGTGGGTTCACCGGTTTCCTATGTCTTGAGACATCACAACAGTCGGGCTGGCGGGATTTGAACCCACGACCCCCTGACCCCCAGTCAGGTGCGCTACCAAACTGCGCCACAGCCCGCTATCCAATTTTGACGCCGCGGAACAGCCCTAGCGCACTTGACCCCCAGTCAGGTGCGCTACCAAACTGCGCCACAGCCCGCTATGTGATTATCAGGTTCAGCCCGGTCCAAGCTGACCGGTTCTTGAGCCTAGCGTAAGGCGCCCGCCGCCCTAAAACCGCATGCCTGCTCGTGTCGGTGCCCAGGGTGGATGCGGGCTGGCCGGACCGACCGGATCGGTCCGGGCCGGAGTGGGTCGGGGTCACATGGTCGGGAAGTCGACCCAGTGGGGCCAGAACGGCCACTGGTTCGAGTTCCTGACGCCCACGGCCGGGCCGCCCAGGCCAGTGTTAGCAAAAGCGAAGTCTTGATCCACCGAAAAGTGGTTTGGTTGCCTCAACGGACCCGTCCAGGGTAATTTCCGGACATAGCGCGCAAGACGCGGCGCAAATCAGAGAGCCAGTGTTAGCGGAGTCAAAGTTTTGATCCACCAGTGGATCAAAACTTTGATTTTGCTCGCGTTTGGGACCCGATCAGAGCGGTTTCAAGGCCAAAACCAGACTAAACCAGCCTGAACAGCCCTTGAAACCCACGCAGCGTCCAGGGATCAGACCAGCACCACTGTCACAGTTGACCCCTTGCGCACACTGGTTCCGGCCTCCGGATCAGACCGCTGGACAATCCCCAAAATGGGCACCCCGGTCTGGTCCGCCTTCAGACCAACCGCGTCCAACGCCGCCACCGCCTGTTCCCAGGTCTTGAACCGCAAGGCGGGCACCTCGACGAACGGCATTCCAAGAGACACCACAACCGTGACCTGGCGACCACGATAGGTGCCTTCAGCTTCGTTGGGGGTCTGGGAAATGATCAGTCCCTCAGCCACCGTTTCCGAGTACGCTTCACCGTCCTGAATCACCGTCAGTTCCCATTCGGCGCCCGCGGCTTGCGCATCGGCCAAGGTCAGCCCAGTTAGTTTAGGTGCCTCGATCGGCTCAGGGCCTTTGCTGACAACAAGTTTGATGGCCTGATTGTGCGGCACACTTTGGCCGCCTTCCGGTTCAACCGAAAGGACTAAACCTTCGGCCACGGTTGTGTCGTAGACCAGTTCGCGCGTTACTGGTCCGTCCAGGCGGGCTTCCGTCAGGGCGGCCTCGGCTAACCCAACGTCAACGCCAACAACACCCTCAGCGGGGATGGTCACCATTCTGATGCCTGCCGAAACAACCAGGTTGACGACTGTTCCAGCTTTGACCCGCTCAGACGGTGGCGGGTCTGATTCGATGACCAGCCCCTCAGCCACATCATCCGAGTCACGCAGTTCAAAGTCCGAACCTAATTCCAGGCCTCGGAGCCGATCTTCCGCCACCTGGCGGGTTTCGCCAGCCAGGTTCGGCACCGCGATGAGCGAGCCAGGGCCGAACCCGAAATACCAGTAGGCCGTCCCGACGCCAGCTACCGCCAGCGCCAACACCACCAGCAGCCAGATTATGAGCCGCCGCCGGGGCCGTCGCGGGTGGGTGGGCGGAGGTGGGGGAGATAGAGGGGCCGGCGGCAATATCCGAGCCAGCGGCATCGCCGTAGTACCGCCGGTACCGTGACCGCTTGTGGGCACCATTTCGGTTTGGTCCGCGCCAGGGTTGCCTTGCCCGATGCCGCCGCCACGGCTTCGGCTCGGACCGGCGGTTGGCGCTTTGGTTGTGGTGGGTGAGCCAGGGGAATCCGGTCCGGCGCTGGCGCCTAATGGCCCACGGGTGGCTGTTTCTGGGTCTGGGGGGCGGGGTGAGCCTTGGGGTGAGCCTTGGCTTGGGCCCGGGGCCGACATGCCCGGATCTGACAGGCCGGTTGGTCCTAGGCCAGGTAGACGCGGTGAGCTTTGACCTAGGCCCCGGTCTAGAGGTGCCCTGGGCCCAGGCTCTGAGCCGGGCTCTGGATTCGACTCTGATCGGGGCTTTGATCCGGGAGCTGGAACTTCGGGTGAGGCTGGAACCGGGACGGCGGCATCGTCCAACTCCGAATCAGCTGGCTGATCCAAACCAACCAAGGCGGCGCGGCTTGCCACGTCTTCAGGTAAAGCTGCCCTAACCGCCTTGACCAGTGCTAAAGCGGCCGTCGCATCAGGTGGACGGCGGGCTGGGTCCTTCGCCGTCAAAGCACCAACCAGAGAATCAATCTCCTGCGGCAACCACGGCACACGGCTCGACGGCGCCGGGAAAGCGGCGTGCACATGCTGGAAAGCGACCTGGATCGGCTGGTCGCCAATGAACGGCTGGGTGCCGGTGAGCAACTCGAACAGGACCACACCCGCGGCGTAAACATCGGCCCGCTGATCGGCTTGACCTTCGGCCACCAACTCGGGTGACAGGTAAGCCACCGTGCCAAGGACAATGCCAGATGACGCCGCCGTCACCTCGCTGACAGCCCGGGCCAAACCAAAATCCGCCACCTTCACCTGGCCGGTCGAACTGATCAGGATGTTCTCTGGTTTGATGTCACGGTGGATCAATCCGGCGTTGTGGGCGGCGGCCAGAGCCGACAACGCCTCAGCCATGAAATCGAGCGCCTGGCCAACCGCCGGCAAACCATGCGACAACATGACCGTGCGCAGATTCGGCCCGTCAACTAGTTCCATCACCAGGTAAGGAGCTTCACCCCAAGTTCCCTGGTCATGGACTGCCACGATGCCGGGATGAACCAGGCGGGCGGCGGCGCGGGCTTCACGGCGGAACCGGTCAATGAAACCGCGACCCTCAGCTAAATGGGCGTGGAGCACTTTGACAGCCACGGGCCGGTCGAGGCGCAGATCGGCGGCGCGGTAAACGGTCGCCATGCCGCCGCGGGCGAGCCTCGAGTCGATTCGGTAGCGGCCATCAATGGTTTGGCCGAGTAGCTGATCCGATGCCGGGGTACTCACGAGCGCGAGTCTACGGCGTGTCGGCCGTAGCGGCCTAGATACGCGCCGGTAATGACTGAGGCACTAGGTAAGACGCTGGCCTTAAGTGCGGGGAACTGAAGTGTGGGCCCCTAGCTTTGGGATGCTGCCGCCAGCTAGCGTCTGTCCCAGTTAGGGCCTGTCCCAGGTAAGTTAGTCCGGTGCATGTCCTTGAAGCGATCAGGCGCCAAACACCTTCTTTGTCCTTCGAGTTCTTCCCGCCGCGCGATCCGGCGGGTGTCGCCCGGTTAACTAGTCAGGCCAGACGCCTGGAGCGACTGTCACCTGATTTCGTGTCAGTTACCTATGGTGCCGGTGGGTCAGGCCCGTTAGGCCGGTTAGGCCGGGACGGTTCAGTTTCAGCGACCGGAATGTTACGGCAAGTCACTCAGGCCGCCCGGGTGGCACATCTGACACTGGTTGGCCAACGCCGAGAGGATTTGGTTGAAGCGGTCCAAGCCTTGTTGGCGGTTGGGGCGGAGGCTTTCATGGTCTTGCGGGGTGATCCGCCCGGCGGGCCAGGCGGCGATTGGGTTAGCACACCAGGTGGTTTGACCTACGCCGTTGAACTAGTTGAGCTGGTAAGGCAGTTGTCGTCGGCCCCGGTTGGGGTGGCGGCCTTCCCCTACGGACATCCGACAGCGCCGTCTTTGCGTCACGATGCCGCCGTTCTAGCGGGGAAACAGGAGGCTGGGGCTGATTTCGCGATCAGTCAGGTGGTGTTCGATGCCGCCGCCTATTTCGGTTTACGCGACAGGTCTGAGCTGGCCGGGGCAACATTACCTATCATCCCCGGCATTATGCCGGTCAGTCAGGTCACCCGGGTGGACCGCCTTGAGTTGTATTCCGGTGCGCCTGTACCAGCGCCTCTGCTTGGCTTAATTGAGCGGGCCAGTTCAGGTGAAGAACTTGACCAAGTGGGTATCGCCTGGTCAGTCAAGTTAGTTCAAGAGTTGTTGCGGGGCGGTGCCCCAGGGGTGCATTTCTACACTCTTAATTCGTGTCCCGCGGCTGAAGCGATCTGCCGTGAGTTGGGTCTAACTGGCCGTAAGAGCCGATAACGCACAATCCACAGGCCGGGCTGTGATGGCCGGTGGGGGACTGGCTGGCCAGGCAAACTCATCCCCATGAGTTCAGTGCGACACATCATTAAGAAAGCCAGCGGACTTGACGCCTTGGCGCTGATCGAAGGGCAACTTGGTTTCAGACCACATGAATCAGTGGTGGTGTGCGCCTTACATCCGCCACGCGGCCGGGTCCACGGCATGGTGCGGCTCGATTGGCCCGCCGAGTGGCATCCTGAGCTGCGGCCCCGACTGCTGCACGGTCTTGACCTGCTAGTTCAGGCGGGCGGCCGGGGATCGTTTGTGGTCCGTTACGCCGCCCCTGGTGCGCCGTCGTTGCCGGACGATGAGCCTTTGCGATGCCTGTTGAAAGACGTTGGCCAGCCAATGCCGGTGGCCGGTTTGTGGGATGTCAGTCCAGCCAGGTTGCAAGAATACGACTGGCGTACTGGACGGCCACTTGGTGAACCGGTCAGGCCGGACGAATTACGTAACACCCGGGTGGCGGCGGCGATGGCGTTGGAAGGAATCGCGCCGTTGGCCCGCCGCGACCAGTTAGCGACCATCAAGGCGGCTCCCGAAAACGCCCGGCGGGCGGCCCGTAAGGCGGAACGCCGGACCCTTGACCGGGCGGTGGCTTTGAACGAATCTGATCTGAGAGCTTGGCGGGAGGATTGCCTGGCGGTCTGGAGTCACTGGTTGGCGGCCGTCCAGGCAGACCGGACAGCCGCCGTGCCACCCACCGCTTTAGGCCGGATTCATGCCCTGATAGGGCACAAGGACGGCCGTCAGGCGATCGCCCTGAGTCCTTTCAAAACCACTGGCCCAGCTTTTGAGGACGCGGTTGGGGCGGCATCTGACGTCAATGCCGAACTTGGTCTTGACGATTCACCAGGGATTGATCCTGAACTAGCTCAGGCCGCCTTGGATTTGGTTAGCCGTCTGTTGGCGCATGTCGCGCCGCAACGCCGGGCTGAGGGCTACGCCCTGGGCGCTTGGTGGTATTGGTGGCTGGGAAGCGGGCCGCATGCTAGCGAGTGGGCCCGGGCGGCGCTCGATTGCGACCCGCGCCACACGTTGGCGGCTTTAGTTGATCAGGCGCTTGATCAGGGGTCTTACCCTAGAGCGGTTGTGGAGCGGTCATCAGCCACGGTTTAGGACGGTGCCGATTGGTGCGCTGCGGCCCGGCCGCGCGCCGTGAGCGAGGCTCTCACCAGCGGAGACGCGGTGATAAGGCGCGGGGGGCTGGCTTGGGAGCCTGTTATAACGACAGGCTGCTAGGCGGTGGCTTGTCTAGATAGGCGGCGAACCGTAGCGCGAACTCGGCTTATGATGTGACCGGTTGAGGCCTCCCAAATCGGTCGGCCTCAATTGGTTACTGTTTTGGCGCCGTGCACATTGGCCGCCAGGCCGACCAGACATAACTAAAGGTGCGTCTTTAGGAACAAACACGGGCCCCTGATCGTTATACTTACCGGGTCTTTGCGCGCGGACAGCGGTACCGGGACCTGGATACACCCCCCGATGTCCCATCCGGACCGGCGCGTTGGCCTAGGAATGTGATTCTTGCGGCGTGTGCTGTGGATAAGTTTAAGGAGTGGGTTAGGTGGCTAAGGCTCGTTCGGCCTCACTGGTGGAAACCGGCACTAAAGCGGGTGATACGGCGGTCGGCACGGCTGGGGTGGGCCCCGCCCAGCCTGATGCGAAAGCCGGTTCTTCACGCCGGACGGTCAGCAAAGCGGCACCCGGGGGAAGTTCCGGAGCCAAACGAAAGGCTCAGCCTGAAGCCGCTGCCGCTTCGGCTTCACCGGTTCAGCCTGATCCAATAGCTGTTGGCACACCGCTTGGCACTGAAACGGAGCCAACTAAGCGGGCGCCAGCCAAGCGGCCGGTCGCTAAGAAAACCACCACAGGCCAGGCCCAGTCCACGCCTAGTGTTCCAGCGCCCGTAGCGGAAGCCGCACCAGCGGCGAAGGCCGCCAGGAAGCCTGCCACGAAGGCCGCACCAGCGGTGGAAGCCGCACCAGCGGCCGATTCGGTTAGTGAACCTGAGCCGTCGGCTGATCCGCCAACCCAGGCCGCGCCTGAAGCCAGTCCTAAGGTGTCCCGTCCGCGCCGCAGCCGGGCCGCCCGCCCGGCGGCGCCCGCTCCCAATCAGCCGTCGGCCGCAGCCGAGGCAAACGCCACGGATGAAACCTCCAAAGAGGACGCGCCCGCGCCTCCGGACGGCGCCGAGGGCGTACCGGCGGATGCGGCCGCTTCGCCGGACGGCGCCGAGGTTGTTCCAGTGGACGCGGCGGCTGAGGAAGAGGAAGACGAATCAGGTTTCGTTTTCTCAGACGCGGATGAGGATGACGCCCCACCGCAGCAAGTCCAAGCCCCAGGGGCGACAGCCGACCCAGTCAAGGATTACCTCAAGCAAATCGGTAAGGTCGCCTTGCTCAACGCTGAACAAGAAGTTGAGCTAGCCAAACGGATCGAGGCTGGTCTGTTCGCCGAAGAGAAATTGGCGATGTCACCTGACCTTGACCCGAGACTGCGGCGTGAACTGGAGTGGCTGGCTAACGATGGACGGCGAGCCAAGAACCATCTGCTGGAAGCTAACCTCCGCCTAGTTGTGTCGTTGGCTAAGCGTTACACCGGCCGCGGCATGCTGTTCCTGGACCTGATCCAGGAAGGGAACCTGGGTTTGATCCGGGCGGTCGAAAAGTTCGACTACACCAAGGGTTACAAGTTCTCGACTTATGCGACCTGGTGGATCCGCCAAGCCATCACAAGGGCAATGGCCGATCAGGCACGGACCATCCGCATCCCGGTACACATGGTTGAGGTGATCAACAAGCTGGCCCGGGTGCAACGGCAGTTACTGCAGGATCTGGGGCGTGAACCGACTCCAGAAGAACTTGGCCGGGAACTTGACATGACACCTGAAAAGGTGGCTGAGGTGCAGAAATACGGCCGTGAGCCGATTTCTTTGCACACTCCTTTGGGTGAAGATGGTGACAGCGAGTTTGGTGACCTGATTGAGGACTCTGAGGCGGTTGTTCCAGCCGATGCGGTCAGTTTCACTCTGCTGCAAGAACAACTTCACGCTGTTCTGGACACCTTGTCTGAACGTGAGGCTGGTGTTGTGTCGATGCGATTCGGCTTGACGGACGGCCAACCAAAGACACTCGATGAGATTGGCAAAGTTTACGGAGTGACCCGTGAACGGATCCGTCAGATCGAATCTAAGACAATGTCCAAGCTGCGTCACCCGTCGCGTTCTCAGGTTTTGCGCGACTACCTGGACTAATTCGGCGTTAGGCTTGAGCGCGTGTTAGGCCGGATCCGCCGATTGCTGCGCTCGCGGTGGCCGCTGGTGGCGGGTGCCGCATCTGGTGGTTTGATCGTGGTTGGCTTGTGGTTCGCTGCCGCCGGGAACACACCCAGTGTGGCGTCAGGACCGGATTTGGAAGGGACAGTGGCCATCAGCCTAACTCCGGCCGCGTCCAAGGCACCGCCGCCACCACTGGACGCTGTTACGCCGCCGGTTGAGACCACGCCTGCCTCACCACCACCATCGGCCGATCCAAGTGCGGCGTTGGCTTTTGGCCGCCTGACCGGTCCTGAGGTCCCGGTCCGGGCGACTGTGACTTACCAAATCGCGACTCGCGGTGAGGTGACGGCGGATCTTGATGGGTTCGCCGCGGAGGTGGCTAGCGCCTTGCGTGACCCGCGCGGTTGGAGGGCGGCTGGGATTGTTTTTGAAGCGGTCGAATCCGCTAGCGACATCACGATCTGGTTGGTGGAGGACGGATCCGTGCCGAGTTTTTCGCGTGCTTGTTCGGTTCTGTATTCCTGTTCGGTTGGCCGCAATATTGTGGTCAACCAGTCCCGCTGGCTGCAGGGGGCGCCAGCCGGCGCCTTGGACGGCGTTGAACTTAGCCAGTATCGCGTCATGGTGGTCAACCATGAGGTGGGGCACTGGTTGGGGCATCACCGGCACTCGGCCTGTCCGGGGGAGGGCCAGATAGCGCCACTAATGATGCAACAGTCAAAAGGCACCGATGGTTGCTTGTTTAATCCGTATCCGCTGGACAGTGAACTAACCGCGCCTGACTTGTTCCGCTAGGCGGCGCCAGAACCAGGTCAAAGACCACGGTCTTTAGGTGTTGAGGAAGGCTTGCTGGCGCTGTTGTGGCTAGCTTTACGATCGCTCGCGGCCAGAAAGCCGCTTAGGAACTCGCCGGACGTCGCACCCCTAAGACACCAAGCTCTGCTGGTCTGAGGCGTCTTTCAGTTAGCTGACGGTTCGGTCAGGCTGGCCGTGAAATCGTCGATCGACAAAGCGATCTGGTCCAGGTTTGGCCGGTATTGACGGGCGTGGTGGGCGCAGAACAACAAGTCACCGTGGGCGAACGCGGCGCGCACATAGGCCCGTGCACCGCAACGGTCGCAACGGTCGTGGGCGGTTAGGCGGCTGGGCGTCTCGACTGTGTTCACGATCACATATAACCACCCCTGGGGTGGCGAATAATCCAAAAACAGGCCATGTTCGCTGCCCGCGTAGCGTCATTTGGTCAACTACGGACTTAGGGGCAGGTGAGGTAGCGGCGGACCGCTACACTGCCCGTTCCGCCAGGTTGCCGCCTTGGGGCTATCCGTCCGGTGGGATGGCGGTCGCTGTCCGCCAGACTGGTGCAACAGGCGGCCCTTGAAAGCCCGCGCAGCGAGTCGCAAGCCTTAGACTGCCAGGCGTGTCATCACCAGCTACTTCCGAATACTTAGCGCACCATTTGCAGGTCCTGGAAGGTCTTGAGGCCGTCCGCAAGCGGCCTGGGATGTACATCGGCTCGACTGATTGGCGTGGCTTGCTGCACTGTGCCTGGGAGATTATCGATAACTCGGTTGATGAGGCGTTGGCTGGTTTTGGTGATGCGATCACGGTGACGGTCTTCCCGGACGGTTCCCTTGAAGTGCTGGACAACGGCCGGGGCATACCGGTTGACACGGAACCACGCACCGGCTTGACCGGAATTGAAGTGGTTTTCACCAAACTGCACGCTGGAGGCAAGTTTGGTGGCGCGGCTTCGAGTTATGGTGCCGCCGGGGGTTTACATGGTGTTGGTGCGTCAGTTGTTAACGCTTTGGCTGAGCGGCTTGATTGTGAAGTGGCGCGGGGCGGCAAGCTGCACACCATGCGTTTCCACCGCGGTGAGCCAGGTTTGTACGATGACGCCCCAGGGCTAGGTCCGAAAGCTCGTTTCACGCCTTTCACAGAAGCGTCATCCTTGGAGATCACAGGCCGGGTCGCTAAAGCGAAGACTGGTACACGGGTGCGCTACTGGCCGGATCCGCAGATTTTTCCTGACCCGGCCGATCTGCGTCTTGACGCCTTACTTGAGCGTGCCCGGCAGACCGCTTTCTTGGTGCCTGGCCTGACCATGACGGTGCGTGATTTGCGCGGCGCGACACCGCTTGAGGAGTCCTTCCACTACCGTGGCGGAGTTGTTGATTACGTTGACTATTTGGCTCCTGATCAGTCAATTCAATCCACTTGGGAGATCCGTGGTGAGGCCATTTTCCGGGAGACTGTCCAAGAATTGGGCCCTGATGGCCATCTCCGGCCAGTTGAGGCTGAACGGGTTTGCCAGGTTGACGCCGCTTTACGTTGGGGCACCGGCTTTGACACTGTGGTCAAGACCTTTGTCAACATTATCGCCACGCCGAAGGGTGGCACCCATTTGCAGGGCTTTGAGCAGGGGCTACTCAAAGCGGTCCGTTCACAGGTTGAGTCGAGTGCCCGGCGGCTCAAACTGACCGGCAAGGATTCGGCTCTGCGGATCGAAAAGGATGACGTTCTAGCTGGTTTGACCGCGGTTGTGGCGGTCCGTCTGGCTGAACCACAGTTCGAAGGCCAAACCAAAGAGGTGCTTGGGACAGCTCC
This sequence comes from Bifidobacteriaceae bacterium, assembly GCA_031267825.1. GTDB lineage: Bacteria > Actinomycetota > Actinomycetes > Actinomycetales > WQXJ01 > JAIRTF01. Next base: position 10,603 of record JAIRYJ010000029.1, on the reverse strand, counting down.
GGTGCGGGCGATAGTTTCCAAGGTGATCGCTAAGGGCATTACTAAACGTCTGACTTCAACTAAGAAGGATGAGCGGGCTGAAAGTTTCATGATCCTGGAGAAGATTGTCACCGAGATGCGGGCCAGGATAGCTGCCCGCACTCATAAGGAGATTTCACGGCGCAAGAACGCCCTTGAGGCGTCGTCTTTGCCAGCCAAGTTGGCTGACTGCCGGACTTCTGAGGTTGACCGGTCGGAGTTGTTCATTGTTGAGGGCGATTCGGCTCTCGGTACCGCCAAACTGGCCCGTCAATCTGATTTTCAGGCTCTCTTACCGATTCGCGGCAAGATCCTCAACACCCAGAAGGCTTCCATCACGGACATGCTGAAAAACGCTGAATGTTCGGCCATCATTCAGGTCATCGGTGCTGGATCGGGCCGGACGTTTGACCTAGAGGCGGCCCGTTACGGCCGGGTGATCTTGATGACTGACGCGGATGTGGACGGGGCACACATCAGGACGTTGCTGCTGACTTTGTTTTTCCGCTACATGCGTCCGTTGGTCCAGGCGGGGCGTGTCTACGCGGCCGTTCCGCCGCTTCACCGGGTGATGGTTAACCGCCCTAAACGAGGTAAGGAAGCGATTTACACCTATTCCGAGGCCGAATTAGCCGTACTGCTGGCCAGGCTGGACCGGCAGGGCTTGACCTACTCCCAGCCGGTGCAACGCTATAAGGGACTGGGAGAAATGGACGCCCACCAGTTGGCCGAGACCACAATGGATCCAGCACGGCGGATGTTGCGACGTGTCACGATGGCTGACTGGCCGACCGCTGAACGGGTCTTTGAGCTTCTGATGGGTTCTGAGGTCGGGCCGCGGCGTGATTTTCTGATTGAACGGGCCGGCACTTTGGAGGCCGACCTGATCGATGCGTGACGCACACTAGGGCCGTTGGTCCCAGGTAGGCTGTTGACCGTGGAAATGCCCTTGCATCACCCCTCTGGCATCCCGATTTCGCAGCGGGTGCGCGCGCCGATCGAACTGTCGATCCCATCGCCACGCCACCAGTTGCTGTGGCGTTCGTTGCGGGCCGAGGATTCAGCTCAACTGACGGCCCTCATGACCAACCCGGATGATTCTCACGAATCGGTCCTTGACCTGCTGCCTCCGGTGCTTGTTGGGCTTGAACAGATGACAACGGCACCGGCCGGTAAACATGGTGCCGCCTTGGGCGGTTTTGACCGGGCTGGTGTGCTCCGGGCGGCCGGTGTGCTGCATCTTTGGCCTGGAACTAATGCCGTAGTGGTTTCTGGGGTGGTTGACCCGGCCTGGTCCGGCCGGGGTATTGGCGGATCGCTGATGGCCTGGCAGGAGGGTCGGGGGCGCCAGCTTCTAGCTAATCTGCCAGGAGACGGGCCAGCCCGTCTGCTGGGTTATGTTTCCGAATCGGTCGCTAACCGGCGGCGTCTGCTGATGGCGGCCGGGTTCTCCCAGTTGCGTTCGGTTTTCAAGATGCGGCGCGACTTGGAAGCGCCGATCGTCTGCTATTCACTGCCGGACGGGTTGAAGTGGCGCCCGTTGGAGCGCGTTGACCCAGAAACTGTCCGCTTAGCCCATAACGCCTCAACCGCCGGGGCTTGGTCGCCTGGTGCGATCTACCCTGAACTGTGGCAACGCCGCTGGTCAGAGTATCGTCCGGAGCTGAGCTGTGTCGCCTACGATACGGCTAAAGGACGGATCGCTGGCTATGCTTTGGCGCTCGTGGCGCGCCCTACCTCGCCACTTCAACCCCGCTCCGAGGCTTCGATTCACCGTCTGGCGGTGGTACCGGAGTATCGCGGCCAAGGGATTGGCCGGGCTCTGATGAGCCGGATGCTGACTCAGTTAGCTGATGATGGTTGGCGCTTCGCCGCTGCCGCGCTTGACCCGGTGATGGCCAATTCGGGCCGGGCCATGTTCGAGGATTTCGGCTTCAGTCCCGGCGTGCGTGACATTGTTTACGCCCTTGACCTGTGACAACAACCGCAAGTCGATCTGATGTGCGTTTAGTTTGACGTCGAGGTAAGCGCAAACTAATTCCCCGGAGGAATTAAGTTTCGGATTGTTTGATGTCGAGGTAAATGAGAGGGTTGCTTAGCCGATCGCTGCGACAGGCCGGAACAGGGGACTGCCAGAGGCGTCACGCCTTAGGTCAACGCCCGGCAAACCGAGTGGCTTGCCGCTGTCCGCCACAGCTCGCGGTGGCGGCGGACCAACCCAGGCCGCGATCAGCCGGTCCTGGTTCTTCAAGAAACGCTGACAACGCACCCCGCCAGTCGCCCGGCCCTTAGATGGGTATTCGGCCAGCGGCGTGACCTTGGCTGAACCAGTTTCCAAGCCGGGCAGGGCTCTCTCGGAACCAGCTATCGTGACAACAACAGCCTGATCAAGACCATCAATGGCGTCGAAGAAAACCACCTCAGCCCGGGGCGCCAGCTTGATCCCAGCCATACCGCCCGCGATCCGGCCCTGCGGCCGGACGCTACTGGCCGGGAAACGCAAAAGCTGGGCATCAGATGTGATGAAAGTCATCCAGGCTTCATCGTGGCCAGGCCCACAACCGACCACCCGGTCCTTGTCACGCAGAACGATCACCTCCCATTCGTCGCGGTTGGTTGGCACATCACCGGCGATGACCCGCTTGACGACACCTTGAGCTGTTCCCAGAGCCAAAGGCGGAGCATCGTCTTGGAGTGAAGCTAAACCGACCACCAGCTCGCCTGGCGCCAAATCGAACAGGTCAGCCAGGCGGGCACCACCAGCCAGTGACGGCGGGCCGGCCAAGGCGGGTAAAGCCGGTAAGTCAAGACATGAGATTCGTAAAGCCCGCCCCCGGCTAGTGACCGCCGCCACCGCGCCACGAGCCGATGAAAGCACAACCGAACGGACGGCATCGTGCGATGACCTTTCACCCTGACGGGCGAGCGGTGAACCGTCAGCGCTGCGGGCCAGCAAACCTGTGGCGGACAGAATCACCCAACATGGCGTATCTGGCACCTCAAGCGGAGCCGCCCGCCGCCCGCCACTAGCCGGTGACGGGCCGGCCTGGTCTGAACCATCCGATTCGAGCAGAACCGTCCGGCGCGGGCTGCCGAACTGGGAAGCCACATCAAGTAGTTCGTCAGACACCAAGGCGCGCAGTTCAGCTTCGGAACCCAAAATCCGTTCCAACTCGGCGATCTCACTGGCCAACTGGCCGGCCTCAGTTTCAAGCTCAAGGCGGGAAAACCTAGTCAAACGGCGTAAACGCAACTCCAGGATGTAATCAGCTTGAGCCTGAGACAGTTCAAACTCTTCCATTAGGCGCTGCCGGGCGGCGGCGGCGTCATCGGATGAGCGGATCACCGCGATCACCTGATCGATTCGCAACACCGCGATGAGTAAACCCTCAACCAGGTGGCGGCGCTTAGTGCGTTGATCTAACCGGTGGGCCGTCCGCCGCTGAACCACGTTCAACCGGTGTGAGACGAACACCTCCAACAGGTCACGCAAGTTCAAGGTGCGCGGCTGGCCCTCGACTAAGGCGACGTTATTGATCGCGAAAGAATCCTCCAACGGCGTCAGGCGGTAAAGCTCGCTCAACACCGCCTCCGGGTTGAACCCGGCTTTAACCTCGATCAGCAGGCGCAGACCGGTCTTGCGGTCAGTCAGGTCAGTCACAGCTGAAATGCCATGCAGGCGGCGCGCTTGAACCTGATCCTTGATTTTCTCGATGACTTTTTCTGGGCCAACCAGGTAAGGCAGTTCGGTGACCACAATCCCTAAACGCCGGGCGGTGACTTTCTCGATCCGTGCCACAGCCCGGGTGCGGAAACTACCCCGGCCGGTCAGATAGGCCTCATGAATCCCGTCTAAACCAACGATCCGGCCACCACCAGGCAGATCAGGGCCAGGCACGAAGCGCATCAGATCGGCTTGGGAGGCGTCCGGATGGGCTAGTAGGTGGCGGGCGGCGGCGCAAACCTCAGCCAGATTGTGTGGTGGCATGTTTGTTGCCATTCCGACAGCTATACCTGACGCGCCGTTGACTAACAAATTAGGTATAGCCGCTGGCAGAACAGCCGGCTGGGTGGTGGACGAATCATAGTTCGGGACAAAATCAACCATGTCCTCGTCTAGTCCGGCCGTCATGGCGACAGCGGCCGGCGCCAGGCGGGCCTCGGTGTAACGTGGCGCCGCTGGGCCATCATCAAGTGAACCAAAGTTGCCGTGGCCGTCCACCAGAGGCAGGCGGAGTGAGAACGGCTGGGCTAGACGGACCAGAGCGTCATAGATCGCGCTGTCGCCGTGAGGATGGAGGCGACCCATGACATCACCGACCACCCGGGCTGATTTGACGTGGGGGCGCCCAGGCGACAGTCCCATGTCTGACATTTGATACAGGATGCGCCGCTGAACTGGTTTGAGCCCATCCCGGGCGTCCGGTAAGGCGCGGGCGTAGATGACGGAATAGGCGTATTCGAGGAATGACCGTTCCATCTCCTGCGCCACGTCGACGTCAGTGACTTGGCTATCGGCTGGGCCATCTGGTGCTAAAACGCTGCCCGCCCGCCCGCCTGGGCTGGGGGTCCTTTGTTCTGCCATGCCGCTCCTATCCGTCTTGTCCGGTCCTTCACCCTAGCCTCGTGGACTATCTGGCGTCGGCCAAATCAGGCGCGTTTCTGGCTGTCCGCAGCGCCTGTTGACTCGCTATCCACAGGCCGTCCGCCTTCTGGGTGCCCAAGGTGGGAGTATTGAAGCATGCCCTCCCACGAGACGCTTGAAGCGCAGTTAGAATCTGTCGGTTACTTCCCAGGAATTTTGCTGAAAGTCATAGGCGTAGCTTTGGGCGACCAAGTCCCGGTCGCTTCATATGTTCACGCTGATGTCGCTATTGGTCACTCAACTATCGGACGGCACTTATCTGTCCTGGTCATCACGCCGGACAGGTTGATTGTGGGGCACGCTGATGATCATTCTGAGAACGAGTTCGGCCCGGCGGCCGTGGCCGTTTCAACTGAAGCGATCCGGCTTCGCGACATCCGCGTGATCGGTTTGAACCACATCTATTTGACCAGCGATGAGGAGGCCGGTCTGGAAGTTCCAGCGGTCCTGCGGCTGGTCATCAGCTGGGGTGCCGGCCAGGTGATGGAGATCGAACCGATCGAATGCCCGGATCAAGGATGCGAAACGGACCATGGCTATTCCGGCACGGTGTCGAATGAGGACATCGCGTTGACGGTTAACGCTGATCTGGCGGGTATACCAGCGGCTTCGGCTTTGCTTGAGTTTGCCCGCAAGCTTTCGGCCGTTGTAGCTGCCGCTGGCCGTTAGTTGCCCGATGCCGTCCAGTCAGCTAGACGTACCATCTTGGGTCACATTGCCGCGTTATGGGTCGGCCGCTTTAGCCTCAGTCTTGCCCGCGGCGGCTCGCCGTCTTGGTTTGGATCTGGGTGGAACTGGGGAGCGGTCAGCCAGTGATGATGGTTGGCTGCCCGCTGAGTTAGGGCCGGATGGGTCTGGGCCGGGAGGATCTGGGACGAGCAGGAGCCTGACGGAGGCTGGTAGCCGGACGCGCGGCATCGTACTGGTGTTGGCCGATGGGCTGGGGCTGACGAATCTGCGGGCCAAAAGCGGCTACGCGCCATTCTTGGGGGCCTGGGAATGTCAGCGGTGCCTCAGCGGGTTTCCGTCAACGACGGTTGTTTCGCTTGGATCGTTCGGTACCGGGCTGGCGCCAGGCCAAACGGCTCTGGCCGGATATAGCCTGCGGGACCCGCGCAACGGGCAGCGGGCCAGCCTGATCCGCTGGGATGGTGCCAGCACCAAACCTGACGTCTGGCAGCCGCACTGGACGCTGTTCGAACAAATGGAAGCCCTCGGCCATCCGGCGGTTTTTGTTGGAGAACCACGTTTCGCTGGCTCAGCCATGACCCGGGCGGCTTTGCGGGGGGCGCACTTTATCTCCGGTGGCATGACGGCCGCCACCAAGGTGACCGCCACACTGCGGGCCGCTCGGGCGAGCGACCGGCTGATCTACCTCTATTGGGGTGAATTGGACCGGATCGGCCATGCCCGGGGCTGGGAATCCGAGGCCTGGGCGGTGGCCTTGGAGGAACTTGATTCGAGCCTGCGGCAGATCGCGAAAGGACTGCCGCCCGGTTGGGAAGTTTGGTTGACGGCCGATCACGGCATGGTTGACGTGACCGGAGGACCACGCTGGGAAGTGAGCGAACATCCGGTGCTGGCCCAGGATGTGGACCTGATAGCGGGCGAACCGCGAGCGTTGCATCTGTACACGGCGCGACCGGAGGCGGTGGCTGACCGCTGGCGCGGGTTTTTTGGGCCGCAGGCTTGGGTGCTGACCCGGCCTGAGGCCGCCCGGGCGGGCTTGTTTGGGCCGATTGACCAGCGGGTTCAGCCTTACTTAGGTGATGTTGTGGTAGCGCTGGCTGGTCATGGGATTGTGCTTGACACGGCCGGGCAGGGGCCAGGGCCAGGTCAGATGGTGGGACATCACGGGTCGTTGACTGAAACCGAAATGGCCATACCGTTGGCACGCTGGCGGGCTAGCTGAGGCGGTTGCGGGTCAGCTGAGGAGGCCGCCGTCCGGGGATGCCGTCCCGTGGTGCTGCCGCGGGTTAGGGGTGCTGCTGCGGGCTAGCGGAGGCGGCTGCGGGTCAGCTGAGGCGGCCGCCGTCCGGGGTGCTGAAGCGGGTTAGAGCGATTCAGGTTCGCGCCGCACAGCCACCACCATGCCGGTCAAATCCGACGTGATCGTGTCAAGCGCGGCCTGGGCGACCTGTTCGGCTGAAAGCAAAGTGCCGGGCGGTTCCGGGCCAAAAGCGCCACGCCGCATCGGCGTTTCAGTCCGTTCTGGGTTGACCACGTTGACCTTGATACCGTCAGGCGTCCACTCCTCAGACAAGGCCTGGGTCAAGTTGACCACGGCCGCCTTAGAGGAGGAATACAAGGCGTAGTTTTCGCGGCCGCGTGTATAGGACGAAGAAGTGAACAGCAACAAATGTCCGTGGCTGCGCGCCAGGTGCGGATATGCCGCCCGCGCCACGTTGACCGCAGCGGTGTAGTTGATGGCGATCGATTCGGTGATCTCTTCCGGGGTGGCGGCGGACAACGGGCCAACCCGCAACACGCCGGCGGTCAACACCACAGCGTTGATCTGGCCGTATTCGGCCGCCACCTGTTCAAGGGCAGCCTCAATGGCGGCCAGATCTTGGACGTGCAAGCCAGTTGATGACCGGCCGTGAGCCACCACGTTAGCTCCAGCCGCCCGGGCTAGCCGGGCGATCTCCGCACCAATGCCGTAGGAGCCGCCCAGCACCACCACCACTTGACTAGTCAGGGAGGCCGCTAGCTGGGCTGGGTCTTTAGCTGGGGCTGAACTGGTAGCCAGTTGGAACAGTTTGTCAGCGATTGTCAGATCAACTGGATGGGTCACTTTGATGTTGTTTTCTGAGCCTAGAACGCATTTGACTTCAACCTCTGGCAGGTAACGCACCACCACACCGCAATCATCGGTGGCATGGAAATAAGGATCATCGACCGCTCTGGCATAGGCCGCCCGCAGGGTTGACAGTTTGAAAGCTTGGGGTGTTTGGCCCCGGCGCAGACGTGACCGGTCAGGGATGCGGGTGATGACTTCATCATCGTCTACTAGCACCACTGTGTCCGATGACGGGATCACAACGTCGACCGCGTCATGCTGGTCCAAAGCCCTAACACAATCGGTGATGATGCGTTCGTCGACTAACGGGCGGACGGCATCGTGCAAAAGTAACTTGGCTTCTGGCGCGTCTATCGCTTCTAGTACCCGACGGGTTGTCTCGTTGCGGGTGGTGCCGCCCTCCAGAATCAGGCTGAGCTTCTTGTAGCGGTTGCCCAGCAGAGTCGCGACTTGTTCGGTCCAGCCGGGTGTGACCATGACGATTAGCTCGTCGATTAGCGGATGGGCGCTGAAGGCTGCCACGGTGTGTTCCAGGATGGTTTTGCCTGCCACCTTGACCATTTGCTTAGGGACGGACAGCCCGAGCCTGGCGCCGACCCCGCCGGCCAGGACCGCACCGTAGGTTTTCACGGGCTCAAGTGTCTCATCCCGCGGCTAAGCTTGTCCGGTGCCGCCAGCTACTCGCCGGGTTTTGCTAATCGATTGGGCTTGTGTCTTGCCGCCTGGCTGGTTGTTGGACGATGCCGCCCCCACGGCCACGTTGCCCGCCCGTCAATTAGCTGAGGCAGGTTGGGATGTCACAGTATTGGCGGCTGAAGTGCCAGCCTGGGCTTTTGAATCAGTCAGGCCTGTCTTGGTGCGGGCCGGTTTGAAGCTCGTCCGTATGGTGGTCGGGGACGGGTCAGACCCGGCCGTCAGGCAGCGATCTGACAGCGGGAACCAGACGGACGCTGTCATACCGGACACGCCGGACATAACGGACATACCGGATGACCGCCCGGTCAAGGTGATCCAGTTGGCTCAACCGCTGGCGCAGTTCGATCCAATAATCAACCGCTGGCCGGAAGGGGCCGCTGCCCGGCGTCAAGGCTGGCAACAGGACTACGCCGTCCTGTGGGGTGATTGGTGGGGCCTGACTGATCCTTTGATGGGCTGGTTTGGGCCCTGGGCGGAGCTGGCCTGGGGGGCCGGTTTCGCTTTGCACCGGGCCCGGCCGTTCACCGCTGTGGCTGCGGCACCGGGCCTCCAAGTCAACTTCTTGGTTGCCCAACAAATGGCGGCTGACCTGGGTATTGACCTGTTGTGGGGTGATCGTGTTGGTTGAGGTGATAACGGCCGCCAGCCCGGCCGATCGACTGGCGGCTTGGCAATCCACCCGTCAACGGGCCGACCTGGTGGCTGTAGCGGTCAACGGTCAGGCCGGCCGCCCGGAGGCGGCTGAGGCTCCGGGCGGGGTTGCGGCTGGTGTTGTTGCTAAGGCCGTGACTGAGGCTCCGGGCAGGGTTGCGGCTGAGGTTCTGGCGGCGTCTTCCGCTAGAGCCCTGGTGGAAGCTCTGACACAAGCTGGCGGCCCGGCGGGCCTGCTCTATCCGCCGCTAGCAACACCGGATCGTTTGATGGCTCAGCTTCAGGCCGGGCTGGGCGGCCTTGACGAGGCGGTGTCACCTTGGTCAGTTCGCTTGGGCGGGCCAGGCCCGGCTGGCGCACCACTCTGGCTTGAGGGCGACCATCTGGTGGTTGATCAGGCCACCTTGACACCACTTCAGATTGAAGCTTTGGCCAGACGGCGTGGCCTAGTCTTGGCCGGACAGCCGGGTGGTGACGGAAGCCCGCTGACTGGGAGCCTGTCGACTGGACGCCTGCTGACTGGGCCAGCCAACTGGGGCGGCAAGTCAGCCGCCTGGGCGCGGGCCGTTGAACAGCACGTCGATGGTTTTAGCGGCCGCTGTTTAGCGATTTCGCAGGCGGCCAGATTGGGTTTGGTTTTCCCAGCTGATGTCAGCTTGGACCGGTTTGAGGCAGCCCAAGTGATGAACCGGGTGGACGCCGCCTTGGATCTGATTCTGCCCGCCAGTCACATCCTGATTGACGACCTGCGGTCAATCATGAACTGGCGTGACCCAGGAGCTGGCGGGGCGGGCCCCGAACTGCGCCAACTGCTGGACTCTGGCCGGATGGTAGCTGTGGTGCATCACGGCACCGCCGGGCGTGACCCGGTGAGCCACGCCGCGATGCATCCGTTATCGCCTCTGGCCAGCGATTCGGATCAGACAGACAATGGCCGCCGCCTGGTTGACCGGGTCCGCCAGGGCCTGGCTGGCCTGGACATTCCCCAATTTGTTGCCACACCGGAACTGCTTGACGTTTGGCCGCAGGCCTATTGGCTGCCGGTTGTGTTGATGCGGGCGGATTTCGCGCCGGCCCCGCCGTGGCGGCCCGGACCGCGCCCTAGGGTGATTCATTTGCCGTCGCGCCGTTCCGTCAAAGGCGCCGGGCATGTTGAACGGGTAGTTGAGAAACTCGACCATTCAGGGGTGATCGAATCGGTCAAACTGGCGCGGGTCCCGCCAGCGGCCATGCCGCAGGTGCTGCGTTCGGCTGATGTTGTGATTGACCAATTGCTGCTTGGCGCCTACGGCGGGGTGTTGGTCCAGGCACTGGCGGCGGGCCGTCTCGGTGTGGTCAACATGCCGCGAGCCATGCGCCAGCGCATCCCGGCCAGCTTGCCAGCCGTCCAGGCGGACGTCACAGACCTGGAAGAACTATTGGTCGATATCGCAGCCGATCCAGAACGTTACCGGCCTCTGGCTGAGGCCGGACCGGCCTTCGCCCGCCGTTTCCATGATGGTTCGTATGCCGCCAGCGTCCTTGAGCGTCATTTCCTTCGGCCGGAGTAGGGTTCGCGGGTGTCTGACTGGTGGTGTTCTGGCGGTTTCTTTCGCTGGTTTGTAACGATTCGGGTGTTATCCGTGGTGTTTGTGTGTTTCTGCTCTGGTGTTACCGGGTTGGTTTCGCTATTTTTGCTGGCTATTGGCTTTGTGTGGGCTGTGTCAAGTTCTGAGGACATCTGGTTTCTTGGTGTTGGGGTTGGTTAGGCCGCCAGCGGCAGTTCGGCTGGCAGCGGGTTGGCGAGGTGGTCG
>JAIRYJ010000017.1 GCA_031267825.1 Bifidobacteriaceae bacterium | reverse complement strand
ACCACGCGCCCGGCACCAACGTTGAGTTCATCGTCATGCAACTGCTCCGGGTCGGCCGGCTAGGTGCCTTCGACTTCAATTCGCGCTTCTACGCCGATGACGACCTAATGGTTGGTGCCGCCGACCCGTTTCAGCTCTTCCGCATCATGGATCAGATTGTTCGGGCTGACGCTTTACGCCCCAGTTCCGGCGTTAACTTCATGCTTGATCAGTGTCACAACATTGAGCCGAAGATTGAGGGCCAGATCAGGTCAGTCATGAACGTCCAAGAAGCGACAGCTAAGGCGCTGCTGGTTGACCGTGACGCCCTTAGCCAAGCCCAGCGGGCTGGTGATGTTCTGGCTGCCCGGGCGGTCCTGATGGACGCCTATGACACGGACGTCCGCCCACTGTTGGCTGAACTACGCCAAGAGCGGGGCCTGCCGGCTGATCCGATCGCCGCGTTCAAGGCTTCCGGCTACGCCGAGCGGGTCGCCGGAGAACGGTTGGGAGGAGTCCAAGCCAGTTGGGGTGCCTGATCGTCCCCGCGGATCGCCGCCATTGAAGACGCCCAGGCTCGTTAACCCCGGACGGACCTAGACGCGGCTGATTGGCTGAGACTTTGTTCATCCGGTGGGAATGGGAACCGTCAACGCCGGACGTTTCCGGGCAGGACCCGGGCCGCGCCAAGAACCAGAGTTAGGCTTGAAGACGGGCCGGTTAGCACCAAGCTGGGCGCACCGACAGCGGTCAACCATCTAGCCGCCGTCGCAACGTTTCCGCTGGTGATAGCTTCACCGCCAGTAAGGAGACAGTGAGCCGAAGTGTTTCAGATAGTCATTCACGGACGTGGTGGTCAAGGTGTTGTGACCGCCTCAGAACTGCTGGCCCGGTCCGGGTTCGCGGCCGGCTTCCAAGTTCAGGCCATCCCCAGCTTCGGTTCCGAACGGATGGGTGCACCGGTGGTGGCCTACACCCGGATCTCTGACCAGCCGATCATCACCCGTGAACCGATCCTCAGCCCCGACGCGGTCATCATCCAAGACCCCACTCTGCTGCACACCATGAACGTCTTCGAAGGTCTCAGGCCGGACGGTTGGGCTGTTGTCAACACCCGCGAAAGCCCGAATGAGGTCCGTCAAATCGACGGCGCCCAACCACCCGGTAACGGGCATTTGGCAACCGTGCCGGCCGACGACATCGTCCGGGAATACCTTGGCCGTCCCATACCTTCCGCCGCTCTGCTGGGCGCTTTCGCCGCGCTGACCAGCCAAATCACCCTTGAAGCGCTAGCCCAATCGATTCGCCACCTGTTCCAGGGCAAAGTCGCGGCCGGCAACATCAACGCCGCCAACGTGGCCTACCAATGGGTGGTGGACCACCTGGGGCAGGAAGGCTTAGGGGCGCATGGTGGGATCGAGCCAGTCGAAGCTGACCGTCCCGCCACATCAGAACTGCCGTTGCCGATCGCGGGCGATCCGGAGGTGACCAATGCCTGAACTATTGGAAGGGTCACGGGCTGTGGCCCGGGCTGTCGCACTATGTAGACCTGACGTGGTGTGCGCTTATCCGATCTCACCGCAGACACACATCGTTGAAGCCCTGTCCGCCATGGTGCGGACCGGTCAGCTAGCTAACTGTGACTACATCAACGTCGAATCAGAGTTCGCCGCCATGTCCGTTTCGATTGGCGCCAGCGCGGCCGGCGGCCGGGTCTACACGGCGACAGCTTCACAAGGACTGCTGTACATGACTGAGGCGATCTACAACGCCTCCGGGTTGAAACTACCGATCGTCATGACAGTAGCTAACCGGGCGCTTGGCGCACCGATCAACATTTGGAATGACCAGTCAGATTCGCTATCGCAGCGCGATTCCGGCTGGTTGCAATTCTTCGCGGTCGACAATCAAGAAGCCATTGACCTGCACGTCATCGCCTACAAGATGGCTGAGGCGATGTCACTACCAATCATGGTTTGTATGGATGGATTCGTCTTGACCCACGCCTCAGACGTGGTTGAAATACCAACCCAGGATCAGGTTGACGCCTTCTTGCCGCCACTTGTGCCATTGGAAAAACTGGACATTAAGCGGCCTCGTTCAATGGGCATGATGGCTGGCCCGGATGTCTTCACAGAAACCAAATACTTGGCTCACCGGGCCTTGGAGAACTCGGCCCTCGAAATCCAGCGGACCGCTAATGACTACGCGGCGGCTGTCGACCGTGACTCGTGGCAGCCGGTCCGGATCTGGGGTTCAGATAGTTCTACCGGCTCAGCTAGCACTGCCGAGCTAGCTGGCTCTAGCGGCCCAGCCGGGCCAGATGAGATCGCCGTTATCGGCATGGGTTCTGTCATGGGAACTATGCGGGCCGCCGCACCGAACCTGCGCCGCCAAGGTGTGGCCACCCGGCTGATCACGCTCGGCTCCTACCGGCCGTTCCCGGCCAGTCAAGTCCGCCAAGCCATCGGCGCGGCCAGCCGGGTGGTAGTCCTAGACCGGGCTTTGATGCTGGGGGTAGGTGGCGTCCTGTCAGCCGATGTTCGCCGTTCAATGGCCGGGCTCGCCATCCCGATGCATTCGGTTATCGCTGGGCTGGGAGGACGTTCGATCACACAACGCTCCTTAGCTCAAACGCTGATCCGGGCGCGGGACGGCCAGCTAGGGGAACTGGAGTTCATGGACCTGAAACGTGAACTAGTCGGAGAGGACGGCTAAGAAATGGCTACACGGCACATTCCGTTCATGCAAACTGGCACGCTGGTGGTTGGCAACCGGCTGCTAGATGAAGAGGACCGTTCAATCCAGGCCTGGCAGGACCGGCCTTCAACTTTGACCCGCGGTCACCGTGCCTGCCAAGGCTGCGCTGAGGCCTTAGCGGCCCGCTGGGTTTTGGACACCGCCATGGAAGCGACCGGTGGCAAGCTGATGGTGGCTAACGCCACCGGTTGTCTTGAAGTATTCTCCACCTTGTACCCTGAATCAGCTTGGCGGGTGCCGTGGATCCATTCGCTTTTCGCTAACGCCGCGGCCGTCGCCACCGGTATAGCCGCCACCAACCACGCTAAAGGCCGTGACGATATCCGGGTGATAGCTCAGGGCGGTGATGGCGGCACAGCTGATATTGGGATGGCTTGCCTGTCTGGCATGTTTGAACGCAACGATGACGTCCTTTACGTCTGCTACGACAACCAGGCCTACATGAACACCGGGGTGCAGCGTTCCGGTGCCACCCCACCGGCCGCCCGGACTTCAACCACCCCGGCTGTCGGCCGCCACCCAGGTAACGCTTTCGGTCAAGGCAAGTTTGTACCGAAGATCGCCATGGCTCACGATATCCCCTATGTCGCGACCGCCACCGTAGCGGATTTACGTGACCTTGAAGCTAAAGTCCGCCAAGCCATGAAACATCGTGGCGCGCGCTATTTGCACATTCTGGTGACATGCCCATTGGGCTGGGGTACTAAAACAGCCGATTCGATCAAAATGGCCCGCCTGGCGGTTCGTAGCGGTTTGTTCCCTGTTTTCGAAGCTGAATACGGTGAAATAACCGCTGTTACACCAATCCGGGAGCGTGTCCCAGTTGAAGATTATTTACGTCCACAACGGCGGTTCGCTCATCTGTTTGGCTCTAGTCCGGACGAATCAGCCCTTGAACGGATACGTCTGTCAGCCGAACGTAACATTCGGCTCTACAAGCTGATACCTAGTCAGCCTGGGACTGAGGGAGGCACCACATGACCATTAATTTGAGCCCTGGGCGGGTGCCGCCGGGCCTGTCAGCTCCGGCCGGATCATCGGCTGTTTATCACACTGGTTCTTGGCGGACTGAGCGGCCAGTTTATTTGTCGCTGTTGCCGCCCTGTTCGGCGGCCTGCCCGGCCGGTGAGGAGATTCAAGCTTGGCTTTATGAAGCCCAAGAGGCCGGGCCTGGTTATGAGCGTGCCTGGCGGTTGTTAACACAAGAAAACCCGCTGCCCGCGATCATGGGACGGGTCTGTTATCACCCCTGCCAGACAGCCTGTAACCGGGTCATGCTCGATGAAATGGTCGGAATTAACGCGGTTGAACGGTTCCTTGGGGATTTAGCGATCGAAAAAGGCTGGCGGTTCGAACCACCTTCGGATTCGCTCCTCTCCGGCAAACGTGTTTTGGTGATCGGCTCCGGCCCGGCTGGGCTTTCAGCGGCTTATCACATCCGCCGGTTAGGTCATGAAGTCAGCGTTTACGAGGCCAAAGAACAGACCGGCGGCATGTTGCGTTACGGTATCCCGGCTTACCGTTTGCCGCGCCCCGTGATTGACGCGGAGGTTTCACGCTTGGCAGCGATTGGTGTTCAGTTCCAAACCAACCAGCGGGTGGAAGACTTAACGGAGGCAGCCAACGGTTTTGACGGGATCGTCCTATGTGTAGGGGCGGGCGTGGGGGCGCACGTCGCGATCCCCGCCGCGTCGGCCGCCAAGGTGCTCGATGCCGTCAACTTACTTGAGGAGACCGCCGCGGGTTCGCCGCCCCGGTTGGGTCGCAGAGTTGTGGTCTACGGCGGTGGTAACACGGCGATGGATGCGGCCCGCACCGCCCGGCGGCTTGGGGCTGAGGACGCGGTTGTGATTTACCGCCGCACCAAAGAGCAAATGCCGGCCCATGAAGAGGAATATCGGGACGCGATTTCTGAAGGTATCAGGGTGAAATGGTTGTCCACTATTTCTGAGGTTGAGCAGGGCCGAATTGTGATTGAGCGGATGGAATTAGATCAGGCTGGACGGCCCCAGCCGACTGGTGTTTTTGATGAAATCGCGGCCGATACAGTGGTGCTGGCGATTGGCCAAGAAGCTGATCTTGATATTGTGGCTGGTGTTGACGGGATTACTGTCCACAATGGCGTGATCGCATTAGACGAACACATGATGACTGGGCGGGCCGGGTTTTTCGCGGCCGGTGACGCGGCCCCCGGCGACCGGACCGCCACCTACGCCGTTGGGCAAGGCAAATTGGCGGCTCGGAATGTTGACGCCTATCTGCGTGGGGTTGTTTACACCGCGCCAGAACGCCAGGCGGAGGCGACTTTCAGCCGTCTCAATACCTGGTATTACGCTGACGCACCGCTACAGAACCGTCCGGAATTGGAGGCGGTTCGCCGCACATCCGGATTCGAGGAAGTGGTGCGTGGGTTGTCAGAGGAATCGGCTTTGTTTGAGGCGCGACGCTGTATGAGTTGTGGTAACTGTTTCGAATGCGACAACTGTTATGGTTTATGCCCTGATGATGTGATTGTGAAACTAGGCTACGGTCAGAAGTATTCAATTGACTTGAATTACTGTAAAGGCTGCGGTATTTGTGCGGCTGAATGTCCTTGTGGCTGCATCGAAATGGTTCCTGAGGAGCGCTAAGGAAGGCTGAGGAGCGCTGAGGAGCACTGCGGAACACTGACCAAGCGCGCCGTCAGCCTACGGCAGCGGTGTAGAGGCTCGGCACCGTCGTAGAGCGAGTGTCCGAACGGATCTTGGATCCCGAAAACCAGTGGTTCGGCCTGGCCCCATTCTAGGCCGACCAGCACGTCGCAGTCGCGCGCGCCGAGGTCGGACCACGCCTACCATCCAGGCTTGCTCGCGCAGTCTCTGGGACACAGCCGCATCCAACATTTCGCTGGTGATAGGCCCCGGAGGCAGTTCCAAGAGCCGGTGAATCGCTGTAAACACCCGGCCTCACCGTCTTTCCAAAGGGACGGCGCCGCGCTCGCTGAACTCTAAGCGCGGCAATGAGTCCACGATCCGGTTGGTGCGCATGCTGACTGTGACGATCCTGGTCAGCAAGTCAAGGATGTAGCGCGGTTGGCCGTGTTCGCGGGACCAGGCGTTCGGGTCGTTGACTATCCCGGATGCTTTATCGGTCTTGACTTGGTAGCGTTCGATTATCCAGTCCAGCGCGCTGCGTGCCCCAAGCATGTAGGCCTGGGCCTCAAGGGGGATGCCGCTGACGGTGACACGCGGGTTGACCACCACCACGCTCTTGTCTTTGTCTGTCCCCTTGCCGCCGTACCGCATCTTCTCGACCCGGAACCATTCATACGGATCTGACTGCGGCGCATTGCCGGATATTTCAAGCCCAGGCCACGGCTCGGCCGCCTCATATCCGATGTGCAGCTCCATCAGATCGCGACCGGCCCGGACAAAGGCCCAGAACGCCGCCGAGTCTTCCACCAGTGGGACCCGCGGCAGCGTCTTCTTCAGATCAGCCGCGAATTCGCGTCGGTAGTCCGGGGAGTGGAGCAGCCCGTAGACGTAGTGGAACACGTCATCCTTGGTCAGCCGCCGCCCGTAAGCGCGGCGGTAGTCCGCCAGCGCGGCGTCGGTTATGTTGTCTATCCGCCGGTAGCCACTTTGCACGATGCCGTCCGCCCCGGTTTCCAGCCTCAGTTCGCCTTGGGTGCCCTCGGGCCGCGCCGCCCGCTCATCGCTGTCCGCGACGGGCTCCCAGCGCCAACGCGGAAAGAACTGGCCGCTATCAAGCAGGTGCAGATTGGGAACCCGGTCGGTGGCGATGGCACAAAATTCGTAGTGAGAGGACACGCCTGTCAAGGTAAAGCCGGAGTTTCGGAGGGCGGGGCTGGGGAAAAATCGGGCGAGGCTGCCCGGTCGCTCAATGAGGGCAGGGTCAGCGAAGAGAATTTCTCGGTCAAACGGACGGTACTGGCTAATGACGAAGGACGCACCATGCGGATCCAAGGGTTTGCCTGAATCGAACCGTCGCAGCAGGCCGGCGGTCCAGGAAACAGATCTTGGATCTCGGATCACGTAGCCACTGCGGGGTAGCGGCTCGGAGGCGAGGCGGTTGAGTTCGCTGTTGAACGTACCACTCAGCCGTGCCATTGTTTGCCGTACTGTCGCCTCCGAGAATCCATAAGCCCAGGCGTCTCGGCCTGTAGAGACGCCCGGCGCGGAAGCGCCCAACAGGGCCTCACGGCTACCGACCAGCGGACGAAACGAGCCGAATAGGTCGCCGCGTTGGTTAATCCAGTCGCCGTTCTCGTTGGGCGTGATCGCTTCCCACGGGAGGGTGGCGAGCCGCGAATCGCCGACGATACTGAGTTTCTGTTCCCTGCTGAGGTAATCGCCGATGTCGTGATAGTAGAGCTTGGCTGGACTATCGCGGCCCGGTCGCTTGACCAGTAGCAGTACTGCGACCGTATTACGGGAACCCGAGCCGAACACGTTCCCGGCCTCCCGTTGTCTCAGGTCACCGGCACTGCGAGCGTTGCCGCGCAGATTGTAGACATACACGGCGTCAAACTCTGCGGCGAGGCACTTTCGCAGCCCGTCGGCACTGTTGCCGTCGATATAGCCGCCATTCGACACGAACGCCACCACGCCCGCCTCGCCGATCTGATCCGACGCCCAACGGATTGCGCGTATGTAGGAGTCGTACATGTTCCGTTTTAGCCCGGCGTAGGACTGTTGCACGTATGTCTGCTCGATTCTGGAGTCGAGAGTTGGGTAGCGCAAGTTCGCGTTGGCGTCATTCTGCGATGCCTGGCCGACTGAGTAGGGCGGGTTGCCCAGGATGACCTGGATGCGGTGCGAGGCCAGGAGTTCGAGTTCCGCCTTGGCGCGAGCGGCGTTAGCTAGGAAGACCTCGCTGTCCAGGGTGTCGCCGGCCTCCGTCATCTGGAAGGTGTCCGCCAGGACTATGCCGTCAAATGGCTTGTACTCACCTTCCGGCTGGCCCGCCACCGCGTGGTAGGTGACCTCGATATTCGCCGCCGCGATGTAATAGGCCAGCAAGAGGATCTCATTGGCGTGCAGCTCGCTGGCGTACTTGCGGGCCAGGTCTTCGGGTTTGATTAGCCCGGACTCGAGCATCCGGACCATGAAGGTGCCTGTGCCAGCAAACGGATCCAGGACGTGGACGCCATCGGCGGTCAGTGCTGTGTTGAAATGTTCGCGCAGCAAGTCATCGACCGCGCGGATGATGAAGTCGACCACCTCGACCGGGGTGTAGACGATCCCGAGCGACTCGGACGTCTTCTTGAACGCCAACCGGAAGAACTTCTCATACAACTCCATCAGGACACGCTGCTTGCCCTCGGCGTTGTCTATGCCTTGGACCCTGATCCGCACCGACTCGTAAAACTTCTCCAGGCTGGCCGTCTCGGAATCGAGGTTCAAGCCCTCAAGCGCGGTCAGCATGGACTGCATCACCTGAGCTACTGGGTTGTGGGCCGTGAACGAGTAGCCCTCAAACAGGGCGTCGAAGACCGGCTTGGTGATCATGTGCTGGGACAGCATGTCGATGGCCTGGGCCTGGTCGATGCTCGGGTTCAGGTTCGCCCGCAGCGCCCCCAGAAACGCGGCGAAGGCCGAGCGGACAATCCCGTTCCCGCTCTCCACCAAATCCGTCAGGCGGGCGGTATGGGCGGCGGTTATCTGGGCCACGTCCTTCGCCCAGTCCTCCCAATACCGGCGAGAACCCACCTTGGTGACGATCTTCGCGAAGATCGCGTCTCGCCACTCGCCCAAATCCATCGGGTCCATCACCCAGCGTCCCGGCTCATCGACCGGGCTGGCGGTCTGACCGCTTGGTTCAGGCACGTCCACGCCAATCACGCGCACCTGTTCCGGGGTGGTCTTATTCAACTCAATCTGATTGATCATGGCGTTGAAGCGGGAATCATGCGCCCGGAGCGCTTGGAGGACCTTCCAGATCACGCAATAGCGTTGGTTGTCGCGTAGAGCCAGTTCAGGCTTCTCCCCAGCCGGGATGGCGACAGGCAAAATGATGTACCCGTACTTCTTGCCGGGCGCTTGGCGCATCACCCGCCCGACCGCCTGGACCACATCGACCTCGGACTTGCGGGGATTGAGGAAGATCACCGCGTCCAAGCCCGGCACGTCCACGCCTTCCGCCAGGCACCGGGCGTTGGTCAGCACCCGGCAATTGCCCGGACCAGGCTCCGAGCGCAACCAGTCGAGCGCCGCGTTGCGGACCAAGATGTTCATGGTGCCGTCAACATGGTGAACCCGCGCGGCAAGCGGGTCTGACGCCTCAACCACCACGGCGCCATCAGAGTCAACGCTGGTCGCCTCTTCTTCGAGCGTACCGGCGTAATGGTCGATCACTTCCGCGAACTCACCCTCGAACTTCTTCGACGTGGCGATCGATCCGCTGAAAGCCACGGCCCGGCGCATCGGCCCGGGATCAGTCAGGAAGTCCCCGGCATCACCCCGTTTGGCGAGCCCGTTCCAACAGCCGATGATCTTGGCCGCATCCGGCAAGTTCAACTCCGAGTTGGCGGCGAAGGCGGACTGCATCACCCTGGAGACAGCCGACTCCGGCACCGTCAAGATAAGCACCCGGTAATCCGACAGCAACCCCAAACCGACCGCCTCGCCGAAGTCCAAGCGGTGGAACTCCGGCCCGTAAAGCGCCTCGTCGTCCATCGAGGCCAGCAGTGCATCCGCCTCACCCGCCTTGGCCTTCGACGCGTCGTCATAGATGCGGGGCGTCGCGGTCATATACAAGCGCTTGGCGCCGCCAATATAGGAGTCGTCATGCACCCGGACGAAGGCCGACTCGTCGTCCCCGGCCAAGGTCGCCCCGGTGGTGCGGTGCGCCTCGTCGCAAACAATCAAGTCGAACCGACCCATGCCCAACGCCTGCGCCCGGTGGATCACGTCAATTGACTGGTAGGTGGAGAACACAACCGTCATCGGCTCCCGAGCCATGTCACACGCCGCCAGGGAAGGATCTGGAACTTGGGGCGCGGCATCGTCCACGAGGGAATTCCTGGCCACCTGCTCCGCCAGCCTGGCTGGGTCGGTGGTGGCCGGGATCTCCAGGTCAACCACCGAGATGTCCTCCAAGCCGCCGCCCTTGCCGACCTTCAGATCCGAGCAGACCGCGAACGTCCGCAGCGGCACGGCCGCCTCCTGCGACCACTCCTTGAGGCTTTGCGACGCCAACGCGATGGACGGCACCAAGAACAACACGCTCCCGCCGGAACCCACCAGATCCTCCGCGATCCGCAAACTGGTGAGCGTCTTGCCGGTGCCGCAGGCCATGATCAACTTGCCGCGCTCGCCGTTCCCAAAACCCTCGCGCACCGCCTCCAGCGCTTTGACCTGGTGCGGACGCAACTCCTTGCGCGGCCTGCGGGCCAAACGCTCTGGCTCGGCGAACGAGAACTGAGACCAGTCGATCGAGGACGCGACAAGATCTGACAACCCGATCCTGCTGACCGGGATCTGCTGCCCCCGGATCGCGGCCTCAGCGGCGCTGTTCCACCGATCAGTCGTGGAAACCACCAGGCGGGCGGCGAACGGGTGCTTGCCGGACTCGGACAGGAAGGAATCAATGTCAGACTTGGCCAAATAGTGGTCGGGCGCGTAGAACTTGCACTGCACGGCCACCAGCGCACCCGTCTCGCGCTCCACCGCCACTAGGTCGATTCCTCGGTCAGGCTGACCAGCGCGGTCCGGCCATTCAGACCACAAGTAGACCTCAGAGAAGCGCCGCGCCCACGCGGCGTCCACCGTGAGAAACCGCTTGACGAGACGCTCAAACTTGTCGCCTTTGTCGCGCTCCGACGTCGCGCTGGAGGACAACCCCGCCAGGAGCTCCTCAACGGTCGAGTTCATAGGAATCAATCCTAGGGACCCGGTCCGCCACGATCAGGGAGCAGCGCCCGGCGCATCCGGGAAGGCTTCGGCGAAAGCGCCCAGCATCGCTTGGCTGAATAGCACCAAACGGACCAGTTCAACCTCTGTTGAAACTTGGCTCAGCGCCTGGCGCGCCGCTTGGGCGACTCCCTGAGGTGTCCAGCCGTAAACACCACCACCAATCGCCGGGAAAGCCACTGACTTGGCGCCAAGCTGATCCGCCAACTTCAGTGACTGAGTGAAACAGTCGCGCAACTGGGCTGGGTCGGTTTGCCCGGCGTGCCGGTTTGGCCCAACTGTGTGGATCACCCAGCGGCAGGCCAACCGGCCAGCTGTTGTGGCCACAGCCTGTCCAACCGGCAGGCCGTCAGGTAATTGCTCGCGGCGTAACTCGCGGCACTGTTCTAGTAGCTCTGGGCCGGCCGCGCGGTGAATCGCGCCGTCAACGCCGCCACCGCCCAACAGTGAAGAGTTGGCCGCGTTGACAATCGCGTCCGTCGTTTGTCTGGTGATATCTCCAAGTAGCAGTTCAAAGCGCACAAATCAATCATTTCAGGCCGGGCCGGGCGGGCGGCGGCACCTCGGGTGACCGGGCGGGATCTAACATGGTCGCATGACCCCCGCACCTATCCAGGCCGTGCCACCCCAAACCGCGCCGCGCCGCGCTAAAGGTGATCCGATATTTGATCCACCTGACCTGGTCTGGCAGCGGGTCAGCCCCAAACTAGCCAAGTTGC
Organism: Bifidobacteriaceae bacterium; assembly: GCA_031267825.1. Taxonomy (GTDB): domain Bacteria; phylum Actinomycetota; class Actinomycetes; order Actinomycetales; family WQXJ01; genus JAIRTF01. Next base: position 120,384 of record JAIRYJ010000017.1, on the reverse strand, counting down.
GCCTAGCTGTGACGGTTATCTTGTTCGCTCCGGTCGGCATCGGCGGATTGGCCGCCATGGTCGCGACCCGAGCCTGGTGGGTTGGCGGGCTGGTAGCTGGCTGGGTGGCGCTTGGCAGCTGGCTGGGCGCGCTGGTTTGGCGCCGGGTGCGAGCCATCGGCTACGTTGAGCGAGCTGATGACTTGATCATCCGCAAGGGACTGTTGTTCCGCAGCTTGACGGTGGTGCCGTATGGGCGGTTGCAGTACTTGGATGTGGCGGCTGGGCCAGTCGACCGCAAGTTCGGTTTGGCCACTTTGACGCTGAACACCGCGGCTGGCTCACTTAACGCTTCACTGCCTGGACTGGAACCTGATGCGGCCGCCCGGCTACGTGACCGGCTAGCCGAACGCGGCAACGCCCGGATGGCCGGCCTGTGAAGACGCGGCCGACCTCAGTCGCGGAAGCTGGTCAGAGCGATGACTGGATCCGATTTCACCCACTGACACCGTTCTTGCGGGCCTGGGCTGGGCTGGTCGCTCTGGTGCTTGTGGCGATCAACTCGATCGGCGATTCGACAGGCTGGTTCTTGGCTTTCTGGCGTGAACTTAACCGGCCGGACCAGTTCGTTTGGCTTGGTTTAGGCGTGCTGGTGTTGCTTTTGATTGTGTTGCTCTGTGCCTGGCTGTCATGGCGCCACGCTCACTTCCGGGTTGATGCCACCACTTTGCAGCTCGCCAAGGGGATCATCTTTCGCCAGCGCCGCCACCTGCCACTTGACCGAGTCCAGGCCGTTGATGTTATACATCCGCTGATTGGGCGTCTTTTTGGGCTGGTCAAGTTGAAGGTCGAATCGGCTGGTGGGGCGGGTTCAGCGATTGAGTTGGCTTACTTGCGCCAAGCTGACGCCGCACGATGGCGACGGGCGATTTTGTCGCGCGCCCTTCAGGCCCGTCAGGGCGGGCCGGGCACCGCGGATGGTGTGGGGCTAACCGCCAGCCTGGGGGCTGGCCAGTTCACCCTCAAGTCTGAGGAAACCCAGGTTGGCGAGATGCTCGGAGACGCCGATCTGGAAGCTCCAGAGCTTTTCGCGGTGCCGACCGGGCGGGTGCTCGGTTCGATCATGTTGTCAGTTGGCATGTGGGGTGTTCCGTTACTGATCGCTGGGATCGTGGCCGCAGTCTTACCCAATTCACCAGTCGCCTTGGGTGCCCTGCTGCCCTGGCTGTTGGGCGCCGTAGCCAGTTTGTGGTCACGGCTGACAACTGATTTCGCTTTCACCGCCAAACAGACCAGCCGTGGCTTGACCCTAAGCCACGGACTGACAACCCGCGTTTCGCAGACCATCCCGCCTGGCCGGATTCTGGCGGTCCAGCTCACCCAGAGCCTGCCTTGGCGGGGTTTCCACTGGTGGCGAGCCCAAATGAATGTCGCCGGTTACGATTCGGGGCAAAGCGGTGACGGCCAGCTACTGGTGCCGGTGGCGGATGCGGAGACAATCCGACGGGCCATCTGGGCGGTCGCTCCGAGCTTGGCTCAGGACGGAGTTTGGCGACTAATCGAATCAGCTTTGACCACCTCCGGCCCGACCCCGGGATTCAGTCGCGCGCCCCGCCAGGCCTGCCTGTTTGACCCGCTGACCTGGCGGCGGACGGCCTACAGTGTGACCGCTAACGCGCTCATCTTGCGCAGTGGCCTGCTGATCCGGCGGGTTCAGGTTGTGCCGCACGCCCGGATTCAAGCTATCGAATTGAGTCAAGGCCCTTGGGAACGCCGACTCGAACTAGCTAACGTGCGTTTCCATTCGGCTCGCGGTCCGATTTCACCGGCGATCTACCATTTGGCGGCCGATGACGCGGCTCAACTAGCGCGCGGGCAGTCCCAGCTACTGCTGGCCGCCATGGCGGCGACTCAAGAATCGACGTCAGAACCTTCCGCCCATTTGGGCACAATCCTGACCGAACCTGAAGTGTCTGAACCGACCGCGTAAAGCTGGCTTTGGCCGTAGCTCAAGCAGACCTCCAACGGTTCACCCAGGCCAGTAACAGTCAGGCGCCAGTCGCCTTCGGTTGATTCGCGGAAACCTTCTTCCAGTTCGCCCAGCAGAACCATTGTGACGGCATCGTCCCTGGTCCAGGCGCTCATCGCGACCGGCGAGGTGGCCTCTAGCGGTTCCGCCGCGATCCGGCCAGTCAGTTTGAGCGCCCGCATGATCTCAGCGGCGGCCAGCAACACACCATAGGGCGAACCGAGCCGCTGAGTCATTGACAGGTCGCCGCGTGGCCCGCCGTGACCTCCGACCAGATCGCTGACGGAACGGTGGATCACCTCTGGCGGATCCCATGAGCTGATCAAGTCGCGCCGGACCAGCGCCGGGGAGCCATCCACCTGATAGATCACCTCAGCTCCGCCAACCGCCTGGTTGGCGGTCCAAGGTTGAACAATGCTGAACTCTTCCGGCAAATCACCACCCTCCAGCCCAGCGTCAACCCCCGGCCGGAGGCTGGGGCCCAAGTGAGCAACCGTCTTGACTGGTCCAACAGCGCTGTCAGCACTGATCAACCCGGCCGCCTCAGCGATCAACCGGTCAACACCCGGACCAGGTGAACCAACCACCATGGTGGGATCACCCCGCCTGATCCGCCGGAGCAACAAGTCCCGCTGATCATCCGGCAAATGAACTGGGGTCTGAACAATCAAATGGTCAGCTTGGATCGAAGCGAGATATTCCGCCCGCGTAATGGCTGTCACGGGTAGCGAATACTTGGCTAACCAGCCGATCTGCTCATCGATCCATTCCTTCATGGTCTGGTCCGGCTGGTGGCGGCTGGCCCAGGCCAGCGCCTCGCGGCAGTAGACCGCGACCGGTCCGTGAACCACCACGGTCCGCCGGGCGTCAACTGTGGCCTGGTTGATGGTGTCAGCCAAGAACTCAACATCTTCAGCCTCAAGCAGCCTGGAACCCTGATTCATCCACGACACATACGTCCCAGCTGGTGCTTTCAAACCATCCGGCGTTAGCAGGAAGGCATGCAGGTAAGCCCAAATACCCCAGCGCAGACGGGCCGGTGCGGTATGGATGATGTCCCACGATTCCCAAGCGTCAAACGTCTCCGCCAGCGTGTAATGGCGCACTGGTGTCCCGGCCAGGGCGACCGCATGGCCCAGAACATAGCCAAGCTGATTGGTCCAGCCCAGCAGCGGCTCATTCCAGAAGGTGTTCTCGCGTTGCCCAACTTCATTCCAGGCGCCAGCCCAAGTCTGGTCAATCCAGGCGTCAAGGAACCCTTGATGGGCGATCGATTCCAAGTCAACGCAGTTCACCCGCCAGTCAGCCACCGCGCTGGCCGCGTTGGAATAGCCGATCACCAGTGCCTCTGGCGCCGCCAGTTTGGTCTGCCGGATCAGTTCGCCGGTCGCGTCACTCCATTCTTGGACAACTTCAGGGTCTGGTGAGGCGGTTTCACCGAAAGGCCCGACCCGTTCATAGATTCCCTGGCCAATCATCGAATCACGCAGCACTATGGCGTCCAGGTGAACCTGGCGTCGAAGCTCACCCCACTGGCGACCAAAGAAGCGTGTTACTGGGGTCCCCGGAACTATGCCGTCCGGAAAAGCCGCGTAGACGGCATCGTCGGCTTGAAGACGGGCAGCGACGTTGAACAGTTGGTCATGCCAAGGCCCGGCGAAGAACGCCTCAGGGTGCCGGGCCGACCAAGCGGACGGTTCGCGGCCGTAAATTGAATCCCAGCCCAGCACAAAGACACCAACTTTGAGCCCGCTGATACCAAATTCGGTTTGGCCGATGCCGCGCAGCAGGTCCGCCAAGCGTCCCAAGTCACGGTACGTCCATGGTTGGTAGCCCAGGTCCGCCCGCCTTCCGCGATCAGCGAAACGGCTCCGCCAGCCGGCTTGACGCTGGGCCGTGGTGCCTCGCAGCGCTGCCCGGTCAGGGAAGAACTTGTCAGCTGTCAGACCAGGCGGGAACGGGACCGGCTGGTCCAGGTCGCCACTCCAGCCGAGGACATGGTCTACCAGCCAGCCAGCGTTCACTATGACTCCGCGCCAACCGGTCACACCGACCAGTAGCGGCTCGCAACGTTCCCAGAAGCGGCGCACCGCCCCGGCGATGTCATCACGGTCAAACCAGTACAGATCAATTTCGAGCCAGCGGTCGGCCTCAACCTTCACCTGGGTCTCCTTAGTTGTCGCGGCCGCCTGAGCGGCCGTTGAATGGCGGCCCGCGGCCGTGTTGGACGGGCGGATCATATTTTGACGCCACCGCCTGCCAGGCCTGACCGCCAGAAACGCTGCAATGACAGGAAAGCGATCACCAACGGTATGACTGACAGTAGCGAGCCGGTGATCACAATGGCATAGGTGGCGTGCTGAGTAACCGTGTACCAGCCGTAAATGCCCAGCGTAACTGGGTAGAGGCGTTCATTGGACAACATGATGAGCGGCAAGAAGAAGTTGTTCCAGATGCCGACAAAGGTGAACAGGAAGATGGTCACCAAAGCTGGTGACATCAACCGCAGAGCGATCGTGCTGAAGATCCGGACTTCGCCGGCGCCATCGACCCGGGCGGCTTCGATCAGTTCATCTGGGACGGATGCGGCGGCATAGATTCGGGCCAGGTAGACGGCGAAGGGACTGACAGCCGCTGGGATCAGGACCGCCCAGTAGGTGTTGACCAGTCCAGCCCCGGAGAACAGCAGGTATAGCGGCACGGTTAGCAATGCTCCCGGTAGGAGCACACCTGCCATGATGCAGCCGAACAGCAAACCACGGCCGCGGAATTCGTATTTGGCGATGGCGTAGCCGCAGGCGGTGCCGAACAGTGTGGCTAGGGCGCCGCCCAGTCCGGCGTAGAACAGTGAGTTGCCGAGCCAGCGTGGGAACAAGCCCCCAGTGGCGGAGAACACGTCACGCAGGTTGTCGCCTAGTTTGAATTCCCCGAACCACAGTCCGGAGGAACTGAACAGGCCGGCGTTGGATTTAGTTGAGGAGATCAGCAACCACCAGACCGGTGCCAGGAAGTAAACCGAGGTTAGGGCCAATACGGCCAGAGTTACCACCACACTTGGTCCGTTGCGCGGAGTGATACCCCTGGGTTTAGCGGTTGATTGGCGGCCTTTGGGTCTGGTGCTAACGGCGGAGCGGTTGGATGTCATTGGGCTCTCCTGTTGGTCGCACGGTAGAACACCAGGGACAGGACACCGGCGATCAGCGCTATCACCACTGAGATGGCCGCCGCGTAGTTGATGTTGTTGTTCATGAACGCCTCATGCTGGGCGAACATCATTGGGACGTATCCGCTGGAGACAGCGGTTGAGACTTGGGAAAGGATCTTCGGTTCGTTGAATAGCTGAATCGTTCCGATGATCGACAGCGTGCCGGACAGCACTAGGGCCGGGCCGATTTGGGGCAGTTTGACGCGGAAAGCGATTCGCCATTCGGAGGCGCCGTCAATCCGGGCCGCTTCATATTGGTCGCGTGGAATGGCTTGTAAGGCGGCCAGGAAGATCAGCATGTTGTAGCCGGTCCAGCACCAGGTGGTGACGTTGGCCATCGACCACAGGACAGTGCTCTGGCCAAGGAAGTCAACACTCAGCCCTAAGGCTTTGAGGATCTCAGCGACTGGGCTGAGTGATGGGGCGTAGAGGTAGGACCAGATAACGGCCGCTATGACACCGGGGATGGCGTAAGGCAAGAAGTAGATCAGCCGGAAGATTCGCACCCCGCGAGCGGCCGCTGAATCGAGTAGCAGGGCCAGCCCAACGGCGATCCCAACCATGACTGGTACTTGAACCAGACCGAAAGCCAAGATCCGACGCATTGATGCCCAGAACTCCGAATCGCCAAGGACTTCACGGTAGTTGTCCAGGCCAGCGAAATGGGTGGTGACTTCACCTAGGCCAAGTGGGTCTGACTGTTTGATGAACAGGCTTTGGACTACCGAGTAGATGATTGGTGCGACATACACCACAAGGAACAAAACCAGGAAGGGGGCGGTGAAGATCGCCACCGCCCGGCCGGTGTGCTTCAGCCGACGGCGCTGGTTCCGGCGCTTGCCTGGGTGGCGGTCTGGGCGCTGGACCGGGCGCTCGACCAGGTGGCGCCTCTGGCGCTGAGGCGATGCCTTGGTGCTGGCGGAACCAGCGGAACCAGCGGCCCGCGCCGTCGAGTCGGCGGCTTGTCTGGCGGAACCAGCGGAACCGGCGGACAGCGCCGTCGAGTCAGCGGCTTGTCTGACGGAATCAGGATCTGGCCCGGGGGAGTCAGGATGGGGGCGGCCTCCATCCTGACTCCCCGGCCGTTGGGTCACTTGGGCCATGTTCGTGTCCTGCGGCTAATCCGAACGATTTCCCTAACCGGCCGCCTTGGCTGAGATACCTTTCTTGGCCATGTCCTCCAAAGTTGAGGCTTGAACCTGTTTGAGCAGGTCTTGAATGGTTTGATCAGCCGTTGAAACCCGTGCCAAGCCATCCGCCAAGGCTGTGTTGGTGTCTAGGTAAGTCGGTCCCCACGCCCAGTCGACATCAACCTGTTCGGCTGAGGCTTTGAACGCTTCAGCGATGACTTGACCACCAAAGAATGGTTCGGCCTGGTTGACCACGCCGTAGTCGAGTGCGGCCACAGCGGCCGGGTAAAGGCCGCCGCCACTGGGTGACGCCAGCGTTCGCATTGATTCTTCAGCCGAGTTCAGCCAGGTGGCGAAATCAACCGCTTGCTGGGGGTTTTGGCAGCCCTTCAGGACCGCCACGGCTGATCCGCCTGAGTTGGCGGTTGTGGCTGAGCTTCCCCAGGTTGGCATTGGGGCAACGGCCCACTTGCCGGACAGGGTTTCCTCATTCGAGGCGATCAGAGCTGAGTTCCAGGCGGCATCAACCAGGGCCAGGACTTTGCCTTGTTCGAGTTGCTTGTAAAACTCAGGGTCCCAGCGCTTGATAGTGGAGACTTGACCATCAGAGATCAGGTTTTGCCAGTATTCGGCGACTTGCAGGCTCTCGGCCGAATCGATCGAAACGGTCCAAGCGTCTTGACCCATTTCCCACCATTGGCCACCGGCTTGTGAGGTGAAGGCGGCCAGCAGGTCCGGCTGATCTGGGCCAAAGTTGGTCAGGGTGATGTCCGGGCTGGCGGCGTGGACTTTGGCGGCGTCCTGCGCGAACTGTTCCCAGGTGGCGGCTGGGCTGATGCCGTATTGCTCAAATAGGTCGGTCCGGTAGAACATGACCATTGGCCCGGTGTCTTGGGGAATGCCGTAAGTCTTGCCACCGAATGTCACCTGGTTCCAGGTCCACGGTACAAAGACAGACTTCGAATTGGCCGCTTCAGCCGTCACATCTAGCAGGTCACCGTCAGCCAGGAAGCTTGGCATCATGTAATAGGCGATCTGTGCCAGGCATGGCGCGTTGCCGGCCTGAACGGCGGCATGAGCCTTCGGGTAGAGGTCGGATGATCCTGGGATGCGTGAGAAGTTGACCTGAATATCCGGGTTGGCGGCGTTCCAGGCGTCGATGGCTGTTTCAATTTCAGGTACCCAGCCCCAAAACTCGACCGTCACCGGACCGGTGGCGTCTGAGCCGGATCCACCTGGTGTGTCAGCACCATCTGAATCGCCACAGCCTGTCAGGATCAGACCGCAAGCGACCGCCGCGGCTACGGCCGCACTGGTCAAATGTCTCTTGGTTGTTGTTGTCATGTGAACGCTCCTTTGTGCTCTAAAGGCCACCGTTTCGTGATATCATCATATTATATGGTTCAGGGTTGGGCGTCAAGTCCGGCTGAGGAGACACCCAACCAGTCAGCTCTCAACAGCCAGGAAGCAGGTCCAGCGATGCCCAACCCGAGCGGCGGCGCTCTCAGTGGAATACGGGTACTTGACGCCACACAGATGCTGGCCGGCCCGCTGGCCGCCAGCCGTCTGGGAGACCTGGGCGCTGACGTCATCAAAATCGAGGCCACCTCAGGTGGCGAATTCAACCGCAGCCACGGATTCGAGGACGCCCAAGTATCTGGCGAGATGACCACCTTCCTGGCGGTCAACCGGAACAAACGGTCACTGGCGCTGAACCTGAAACACCCAGCGGCCGGCCAGATCATGGCGGACCTGGTCCGCCAGGCTGACGTTTTCTTACAGAACTTCCGGACTGGTACAGCCGAACGCCTCGGAATCGACTACCAGCGACTCCAAGCCATCAACCCGGACCTGGTTTACTGTTCAATCTCCGGTTACGGCCCGGACGGTCCCTACCGGGACCGGCCCGGTCAGGACCTGATCCTTCAGGGCTACTCCGGGTCAATGTTCTCAGTTGGGGCCGCCGGTGACCCGCCAGCCCCCGGGGCGCTCTGGTCAGCTGATGTTATGGCTGGATATCAGGCCGTCATCGCCATCTTGGCGGCCCTCAACGCCCGCCAGCGGATTGGCCAAGGCCAACTGGTCCAAGTTGACATGTTGACAGTTGTGCTGGACGCCCAGTTACAAGAACTAGTGACCTACTTGAACACCGGCCGTAAACCACGCCGGACGGCTGAAGCCTCAGCTCATGGTTCCATACCGGCACCTTATGGGGTCTACCAAACGGCTGACGGCTGGCTAACACTGGCCATGTCACCACTGCCAAACCTGGGCGAAATGCTGGATGACGATTGGCTGCGCGGTCTGACACGTTACAACGATGGCCAACTCCGCCGCGATGAGGTTTACCGCCGGGTCCGTCACGCCTTTGAAGGCCGGACTACCGCCGAATGGATCGAACTGGCGGACAAACACGGCGTCTGGGCCGGGCCAGTTTACGATTATGAGGACGTGGTGAACGATCCGCACGTCCAGGCCACCGGTCTGCTCACAACCCAGTCACAAAGTGATGGCAGCACTGTGCGCACAGTGCGGCCGCCGTTACGGTTGTCACAAACTCCTCCCACCATCAGCCGAGGCGCTCCCGCCTTGGGTGAGCACACCACAGAAATCCTGACAGAACTCGGCTACTCTCAAGCCAAAATCGATTCCCTGGCGGCTGGCGGGGCAGTCCGCTTAGCCCCCAGCCCAACCCCGCGACTAGCGCTGACGCCAGCCCAACCAGGAGGGCCAAGATGACCGATCAGATTCTGGTAACCCACCAGGAACACGTCATGACCATCACTTTGAACCGGCCGGAAAAGCTCAACGCCATGACAGTGGCGATGGACCAGCGGATCAACCAGCTCGTCTTTGAAATCAACAACGACTCAACCGTCCGGGTGGTGATCCTGACCGGTGCCCCAGGCCGCGCTTTTTGCGCTGGCAGTGACATCACAGACCTCGACCAATACGGCAGCGACTGGGAGTACCGTAACCGTTTCGACGCCCGCCGGGATTACGCCCGGGCGATCCACCTCATCCGCAAACCCGTGATCTGCGCCATTGACGGATACTGCATCGGCGGAGGCCTCGAAATGGCCTGCGCCAGTGACATCCGTCTGGCCACCGCCCGGTCAACTTTCAGTGCCGGTGAGATCAGATGGGGCTGGCACGGCGGTTCCGGCCAGACCCAGTTGCTGGCCCGGCTGATAGGCCCTGGCCAAGCCTCCCGGCTACTGTTGAGCGGCGATCAGATTGACGGCACCGAAGCTTGGCGAATCGGCCTGGTTGAACTGCTGGCCACACCGGAAGACCTGCCAAGTGAGGCCCTCAAACTGGCTCAAACGATCGCCTCACGTCCGCCGATCGCCGTTGAACGCACCAAATATATGGTGCGGGTAGCACAAAATGTTGGCCTTGACGCGGCTCTCCTGGTGGAAAACGATTCCTTCGCCTACTGCATGATGACCGATGACGCCGCCGAAGGACGGGCGGCCTTCGCCGAGAAACGTCCACCGCGGTTCAAAGGACGCTGACATGGAGATAGCTCCCGGCATCCACCGCATCACAACACCACTTGGGGAAGGCGAATCGGCCAGGCGCTGCGACCTGTATCTGCTAGCTGGCCAGGACCGATCAATCCTGTTCGATTCTGGGATCGATGGCACCATCCCGCGCTATGTCCTGCCATATCTGGCCGAACATAACCTTGATCCGGCCAGCGTTGAACTAGTGGTGGCATCACATTGTGACGTTGACCACTTTGGTGGCTTAGCCGACTCCCAACAGGCTTTCAAACGGGCACAACTAGTGGCGCACCCGGCGGACGCTGGTCTGATAGCTGATTTCGCCACCTACAAGGCTGGGCGGGGCAACCCCTTCGAGGCGATCTACGGCCTGGCCGAATTACCAGCCACCCAGGAATGGCAGCGCGCCGTGACAAGGTCAGCGCCGCCAAACAAACTTGTCTTGGGTGGCGAACAAGCCAGCTTGGGTGGGCGGACAGTTGAGTTCCAGCATCTGCCGGGCCACACCTTGGGGCATTTAGCGTTGTGGGACGCCGCCAACGCGGCTCTTATTTTGGCCGATGCCGTCCTCGGGGCCGCCGTTCCAACCGCGTCAGGCGAACCAGCGTTTCCGCCAACTTACCGCCATGTCGTCCCCTACTTGGAGACGATCGCCCGGATCCAGGCTCTACGGCCAGACATTTTGGCGACAGCCCACTACGGGGTTTATGAAGGCAGCGCGGTGGTCAGCTTCTTAGCCGAATCGCAAGCTTTTGTGCTTGATCTTGGCTGGCGTCTGGAGACCGCCCTGCGGGCGGGCGGACCGGGCGGAACAACCTTGCCAGAACTGATCGCTGAACTGAATCCACGGATCGGTGACTGGCCTAAAGCCCAGTCCGCCACCGCCTTGGCTTTCCCAGTAGTCGGCCACATCGAAGACCTGGCCACCAAAGGGCGGCTCCTGATTGACTTGGCGGTCCAGCCCGCCCAACTGAAATGGCTCTAGGCGACCGCGGTGCGACAGTTGCCTAAAACCTCGCCCGAGCCAGATAACCAAGCCAAGCTTCGCCTGCTGGCCGATAGCTTGCTTGATCTGAGCTACCAAACCTGGGGATTTGGCGACTCGGTGGCGTTCGAAGCTCTGGTGACGGCATCGGACATACTGCGTGACCCAACCTACGCCGCCTTCGCCCACGGCTGGATGCGGGCCTGGGCCTCAAGCGGGCCGCTTCCGGGTGAACTTGACTGCACCGCTCCGGGCCGAACCATGGTGCACCTGGCACTGCGAACCGGTGACAGCCAACTCATCACAGCGGCCGTCACCTTGGCCGATTACCTGCTGTCACGGCCAACCATCAACGGCGTCTACCAAACTTGGGCGCGAGCGCCCCTGACCATGCCCTACGGCCCAGCCAAACTCGACCCACGTCAGGCCGCCTGGCTGGCGGCACCCCCAGGTGGGGCTTTCCTTGACTGTTTACACTTCGACCCGCCGTTCCTGACCGCGCTCGGGCGGGCCACCGGATCACAACACTATCTGCGGGCTGGCGTTGACCAGGCGTTGGCGCTGGTGGCGGCCCTGCAGCAAGCCGATGGGAGTTTTGATCACTTTGTTTTGAAAGCGGTGCCCGGCAGTTTTGGGCCAGCCTGGGGCCGGGGACAAGGCTGGGCTCTGCTTGGCCTGCTTGACACGATCACTTCAGTTGATCAGTGGCTGGCCTCAAGCGGCCAGCCGGACCCGCCACTGGCCGCCCAGCGCGCCGCGTTAGCCAACGCTTGCGAACGTTTGGTCGGCGTCATGGTCGCGACCCAGCGGCCCGACGGCCACTGGTACGCCGTTATTGATGGCCGAACAGCCAGTGACGAAACCTCAACCGCGGCTTTCATGGGAGCCGGTCTGCCACGCGCCCTAGCCCTAGGTCTGATACCCAACAACCGTCTGGCTGACGTGGCCAAGGCCGCCCGGGCGGCCCAGGACGCCACGGCCCAGGCGGTGACGCCCGACGGCTGCCTGGCCGGAGTTTCGGCCGCTGTTATGGCCTGCACCGAACCAAGCCACTACGCTCACGTGCCAACCGGATTTCGAGTGCCCTGGGGGCAGGGACCCGCCCTGCTGGCACTGGCCGCGAGGGAGGCATCATGACCAGTCCTGACACCACAGGCAGCGAAACAATCCCCTGGGCTGGGTTCAACGCCCAAGCGGTGACATCTGGCACCGCCCAACTAGTTTGGTCGCCGCAACGGGGTGGCAAGATCGTTTCACTGCGCGGACCGGACGGTGTTGAATGGCTGACCCAGCCGGAGTTGCCGTTGCCGCCACCAGCCCAGCCTGGCGCCGCCTTCACCGAAGCTGAGATGTGCGGCTGGGACGAATGCGCTCCCAGCATCACGGCTTGCCAGATCGACGGCCGCCAAGTCCACGATCACGGCAACTATTGGACAGCCCGGTGGCAGCGCCAGGCCGGCCGCGACTGGTGGGCGGCACAAGACCCTGCCTTCGGCACCGATTTGGCCCGCCGTGTCCAACCAGTCAAGAACGGCTTCAGGCTCAACTACCGGGCCAGTACTGTCCGGGCGGCCGATTTTCTATGGGCGGCCCACCCGCAGTTCGCCGCTCCTCCAGGCAGCCGGATCGAAGCGCCCGGCCTGGCGCTAGGCGTGGTCGATGTGTTGGGCGGCGAGGCCCGCCCCCTGACCTGGGATCCTGCTCTGAGCCAGATTGATACTGTCGCCCCAGGCGGCGTGCGTAAGTTCTATGCCCGGCCAGACCAGCCCACCGGGCAGGCCACCTTACGCCGTGGCGACCGCCACCAGTTGACGCTTAGCTGGGACCAGACGATCTGCCCCTATGTTGGTTTCTGGTTTGAACGGGCCGCCTTTGCCCGCCAGGATGTGATCGCGATTGAACCATCGACCGGTTACTTCGACAACTTGGTCAACGCCGCCGCCATCGGACAAGTGGCTCACTTATCGCCCGGCCGGACAATCGAATGGTGGCTCGAGATCAGCTTCCAAGCCGTCGGCTCGGGACAACAGGCGAGGAGACCCCCTGACTGACTACTTATCGGCCCGGCCCGCCAACCAAACCGCCTATGACATAACGGCCATGGGAGAGATCATGCTCCGGCTTGATCCAGGTGACCGACGGATCCGGACAACCCGCGGTTTCTCGGTGTGGGATTCCGCGCTGAATACAACTTGGCGTGGGCTTTCCGTAAGACTTTCGGTTCGCGTGGCGCGATCATCACGGCCTTGGCTGACAATGAAGTCGGCCGGCGGCTTGAAGACATCATCGCCTGTTCTGGTCTTGACTTATGGTTTGTCCGCTGGCACCGGTCTGTTCCACACTGGCGGCATCATGGCGGGCCTCTCTAAACAGGCCGCCCGCACCACGTTATCCCTGGTGCGGGCGGCTAAAGCCTCCGGCGCGGTGGTCTCTAATGACCTTAATTGCCGACCCAGCTTGTGGCAAGCGATGGGCGGGACAGGGCGCTGCCGTAAAGTCAACCGGGCGCTGGCAGGCCCAGGCCCGGATGGCCTGACGGATGGTACGGTGCGGTTGTGGCAGACATCTTGGTGGTGGAGGACGATTCGGACTTGAACCGGATAGTCCGCGGCTGCCTTGAGGATTACGGCCACACCGCTCACAAGGCCGGCACGGTGGATGAGGCGTTCGCGGTGTTGGCGGGGGGCCGGGTGGACTTGATCGTCTCGGACATCATGCTGCCGGGGGTGGACGGGTTTGGTTTGGCCGAGTCGGTGCGCGCCCTGGACGCCGACATTCCGATCTTGTTCATGAGCGCACGTGACGACTTCGCCGCGAAGAAGCGTGGGTTCCGGATCGGCGTGGACGATTACATGGTCAAGCCGGTCGATTTGGACGAGTTGGCTCTGCGGGTGGGCGCATTGCTGCGCCGGGCCGGGATCGCCGCCGCGAAACGCCTCGAAGTGGGCGGGCTCGTGTTAGACGCGGACGCGGTGACGGCGAGCGTGGACGGCCGGGACGTGCCGCTGACCGTGCGCGAGTTCAACCTGTTGTTCAAGCTGCTGTCCAACCCTGGCCGGGCCTACACCCGTGCCCAGTTACTGGATGAGTTCTGGGATCCGGCGGCCCGGACGGGGCCGAGGGCGGTGGATGTGTATGTGGCGAAACTGAGGGAGAAGTTAGCGCCCTGCGGCGCGTTCTCCATAGTCACCATCCACGGTCTGGGCTACAAGGCGGTGTTGGCGTGACCGGCCGCGCGGCGGCTGACCCGCGGCTGCGCCCAAGGCGGTCGTCGTGGCGCGACTTCTTGCAGGTTTTCGGGGTCCTGGTGGTGCTCGCCTACGGACAGGCGATGATCCGGCCGGCCTTCCCGCGGACCGACGGGGCGAGCGTCGGCTACGCGCTGGCCATGGCGATGTACTGGGCGGTTGTGGCCGCGCTGTTCTGCATCGTCTACGCCCGGCAGCGCCGCCGGGTGTTCGACCGGCCAATGCGGCAGTTGTCAGCGGCCGCCGGCCAGGTCGCGGCCGGCGATTTCACGGTCAGGCTGGCGCCCACGCACGGCGGCGACCGGTGGGACTACGTGGACGTCATGTTTGACGATTTCAACACGATGGTCGCTCAGTTAGGCAGCATCGAGGCGCTCAAAGAAGACTTCATCGCGGACGTCTCCCACGAGATCAAGACGCCGCTGGCTGTGATCGCGAATTACGCCGACGCCCTGGCGCACGAAGGGCGCCTGGCCCCGGAGCGGCGCGCCGACTACCTGCGGACCATCACTAGGGCCGCGGGCCGGGCCGCCGCTTTGGTCGCCAACATCTTGGCGTTAGACAAGCTCGGCGGCGAGCGCATCACTCCCGCGCCGCGGCTGTTCGATTTGGCCCGCCAGTTGGCGGAGACGGCTTTGCCATTCGCTGAGGCCGCGCAGGCCAAAGGCGTGGGGTTCAGCGCTGAATTAGAGGACGCGGCACCGGTCCGCGCCGACGAAGGGATGCTGGAGATCGTTTGGCGGAACCTGCTCAGCAACGCCGTGAAGTTCACACCGCCAGGTGGGACGGTCGTGCTCGCCCAGGTCTCCAGGCCGGGAGCGGTGACTGTGACCGTGGCCGACACGGGCTGGGGAATGGACCAGGCCACGCAGGCGCGCGTCTTCGACAAGTTCTACCAAGGGGAGACGGCCGCGAAAGGCGAAGGCAACGGTCTGGGCCTGGCGTTGGCGCGCAGGGCCGCGCAACTGGCCGGGGCGTCGATCCGGCTCGACAGCGCCCCCGGCGTCGGCTCTGTCTTCACCGTGACACTGCCCTGCGGTGGCGGCGCTCCCTAACACTTCTCAAACATTTCCGAAGCGTCTCCCCAACATTCGCTGCCAAAGATTATGGGCATGAGCACCCAGCATCCCGAGTCCGATTCCGCCCAGGGGCCTCGTGCGGACTCGCCGACACGGCTGCACACGCCGGTGACTCCCGCGCCGGCCGCGCCTCCCCGTGCGGGCGGCCCGCGCCCAGCCGGCGCTGTCATCGCGGTCGAACACCTGACCAAAGACTACGGCCACGGCCGGGGCGTGTTCGATGCCTCGTTCGAGGTGGGGCGAGGCGAGGTGTTCGGCTTCGTCGGACCCAACGGCGCCGGGAAGACCACCGCTATCCGCCATCTAATGGGGTTCTCGGCGCCGCAGTCGGGCCGGACGTCGATCCTGGGGTTCGACTGCTGGGCGCAACCGAGCCAGATCCACAGCTCGGTCGGTTATCTGCCCGGCGAGATCGCCCTGCCAGAGGGGTTGACAGGCTCGCAGTTCATCCGGTTTATGCAGGGCCTGGGCGGGCGGGCCGACGGAGCGCGCCTCGCCCAACTGCTGGACCTGTTCCAACTCGAACCCAGGGGCACGACCAAACGCATGAGCCTGGGTGACAAGCGCAAACTCGCCGTGGTGACAGCGTTCATGGGCGATCCAGAAGTGCTGGTGTTGGACGAGCCGAGCAGCGGCCTGGACCCGATCATGCAGGAGCGGTTCATCGAGTTCCTGCGCCAGGAGAAGGGACGCGGCAAGACCATCTTGCTGTCGAGCCACATGTTCTCCGAGGTCCAAGCCGTCTGCGACCGCGTCGCGGTCATCAAGGACGGGCGGATCGTTTCGACGGTCCGGGTTGACGACATCCGCCACAGCGAGACCAAGACCTACCGGATCAAGTTCGCCGCCCTGCCCGATTTCGGGGCCTTCCTGACCGGGGGCGGAATCCAAGTCGTCTTCGCGGACCAAGCCGAGATGACGGTCGAGGCGCGGGTCCGCGACGGTGACGTCAAGGCGCTGATCCAGAGCCTCGCGGCCCTCCGAGTGGCGGACTTCCAGGAGTGCAAAGTCACCCTGGAGGACCACTTCTTTCATCTGTACGCCAGGCAACCGCAGGAGGGTAGGCCGTGGAACACGCCATCGAGATAACGGGCCTGACTAGGGACTACGGCCAGGGCCGGGGATTGTTCGACGTGGACCTGACCGTCGCCCCCGGAGAGGTCTTCGGCCTGGTTGGGATCAACGGCGCCGGCAAGACCACCATGATCCGCCACCTGATGGGTTTCCTGCGCTCCCGGCGCGGCCGTTGCCGCATACTGGGCGGTGACTGCTGGAGGCAAGCCGCCGAACTGAAGCGCCACATCGGCCACATCCCCGGCGAGATCGCGTTCCCCGACGTCAAGACGGGCCTGGACTTCCTGGAACTCCAGGCCAGCTACACCGCCTTGCGGGACCTGGCCCGCGCCGACGACCTGGCCGCGCGGTTCGACCTGGACGTCAGCGCTCCCCTGAAACGCATGAGCAAAGGCATGAAGCAGAAGACGGCCATCGTGGCCGCGTTCATGTCCGGCGCCTCGGTCCTGCTCTTGGACGAGGGCTCGACCGGTCTGGATCCCTTGATGCAGAAGGTGTTCACCGGCCTGGTGGCCGAGGAGAAAGCCAAGGGCAGGACTGTGTTCATGTCGAGCCACATGTTCGACGAGTTGGAGGCGGTCTGTGACCGGGTGGCGTTCCTCAAAGAAGGCCGGATCATCGAAGTGGCGCGCATCGCGGAGTTGGGCGGGAACGAAGCCGTCAAAGAGTACAAGATCGAGTTCGCCGCCGCGGAGGACTACCAGGCATTCCTCGCCCGCCGGTTCGACCTAACCCGCCGCCAAGACCAGTTCAACCAGGCCAGCGTCCGGATCGCCCGCGCTGACATAGGGGCATTGTTCCAGGCCTTGGCCTGCCTCGACGTGAAGTTCATCACCCAGGTGCCCCGCACTCTGGCGGCCCACTTCGCCGCGAAATACCACGACACGGAAGGAGCCCACCATGCTTAACGCGGCGCTGTTGAAGCAAACGGTCCGAGAGAACGCCGTCCTATGGACGGTCCTGACAGGTGTGCAATGCCTGATGGTGTTCTCCGTTGCGATGAACGCCCCGATCGCCGCGGCCGGCGTCGCCTACTACAACCTGCTGCCCGGCATCTTCGCCGGGATCTACGCCATCACCGTCGGGAACCGGCTGATCTGCGCCAAAGTCGACCGGGGCACGCTCGCCTACGTCCTGGCGACCCCGGTCCGGCGCCGCGCTGTGACCACCACCCAGGCCGCGTTCTTCGGTGGATCGCTGCTCGCCATGTGTGCGCTGGGCGCCGCCGCTCACTGCGCGGGAGCCGCCTTGTCCTCCTTTGGGTTGACTGGCGCCGACGTCCGCACCGTCCTCGAACTCAACTTGGGCCTGTTCCTCCTGGGCTGGGCCTTCGCCGGGATCTGCTTCGCGGCATCGTGCGTCTTCAACCTGACCAAGCACACCATCGCCACCGGCGGCGGCCTGGTTTGCGCTTTCCTACTGCTGCCGATCATGGCCATGTTCGGCCAGAACTACGCGTTCATGCGCCACTTGACCATCGTCAGCTTGTACGACGTGCCCGCGATAATGGCCCACAGCGCCGGATGGTTCTGGGGCCTGGTCGCCCTGGGAATGATCGGCGCGGCCGCGGGTGCCGCCGGCTCCTGGGCGTTCACCCGCCGCGACCTGCCGCTCTGACCGCCATCCGGGAACCAGCCGACCCGCCTGGTGGCTTGTCCTTACCGGTGGCTGGTTCTCACCGCCTGGTGGCCTTCTCAGCCGCCCGCAGGGTCGCCTCCGTATCCTCGGCCGCGTTCTCCAATAGCCGAGCTACCGCCTCTTCCGCCCGGACGGCATCGCCCCGCTGAATCGCCTCAAGAACCGCCCGGTGGGCTGCCAGGTAACCGTGCGGCTCAGCACCCGCCAGCGTCAAAATGTCACGCAAGCGTAAGGCCGGCGCCAGCAAGACATGGAAACCGGCTAACAGTTCGTTGCCGGCCGCCCGCAGGATCGCCGAATGAAACTCAATGTCAGCATCTGTCGTGTGTTCGACTGGCCCAGCCGCCCCCGCCTCCATCCGGGCAAAGGCGGCGGCGATGGCGTCCACCTCAGGTCCGGTGGCTCGTCCGGCCGCCAGCCGGGCGGCGGCTGGTTCAACCATGGCCCGGACCTCAGCCAGTTCCCTCATCAGGCGGACATCAAGACCCAGCGCGATGCGCCAGGCCATCAGGTCAGCGTCAAGCAGGTTCCAGCGGTCCCGGCCGAGCACAAAAGTCCCAGCCTTAGGCCGGGCATCAACTAGCCCCTTAGCGACCAAGACTTTGATGGTTTCACGCACCACGGTGCGCGACACACCAAACTCATCTTCAAGCGCTTCCAGGTCGATTGTCGCACCAGGCGCCAATTCACCTGAAACGATCCGCATACCTAGCCCATCAACTACCTGACCGTGCAGGCCGCGCCGCGAAAAGGCCTGACTGGTGCCAGGAATCCGTCCTCCAAAATCCGCCAAGTGTCTACCAACTTCCGCGGACCGTCTGCCCGCCATCGACAACCAAGTGTTCTCCGGTGATGTAGGAGGCTTCGCTTGAAGCTAGAAAAGCGATCGCGTTAGCCACCTCATCGGCCGTACCGAGTCGGCCGAGGGCCGTACCCCTGGCCGTCGAATCAATTTCACACGGGCTAACTCCATCCCAAGTGGGTGTCAGGATTGGCCCCGGCACGACGGCGTTGAACCGCACATCCGGTCCGTATTCGACAGCTAACTGCCTCGTCAGTGCTAGCATGCCACCCTTGGCGGCGCCATAAGCCGGGTGTCCCGGCCAGGCCCGCAGGCCATGAACTGAGGCTACGTTAACCATGTTGCCGTGGCGGCTTCGCAGATGGTCAAGGAAGTTCCGTACCGAAAAATAGACGGCCGACAGGTCAACCGCCAGTTGATAGTTCCACGATTCCTCAGCTAGGTCGCCGGCTGGACGTTTGTCTAGCGTGTAGGCGTTGTGGACAATCACATCTACTGTCTTACCAGTCTGATCGAAGTGCTGACGCAACACGCGCCAGTCATCAGCCAAACCCGCGTCCATTACCCAGCTAACAGCCTGACCGCCGTCCTGGGCGATCTGAGCCGCCTGCGCGGCCAGCTTTGATTCCGTCCGACCGGTCAGCCAAACCTCAGCCCCTTCGGCCGCTAGCCGCCTACCCGCCGCCGCGCCAATTCCTGAACCGCCACCGGTCACTATGACCACTTGGTTAGCAAAACGCACTGGGTTCCTTTCCACTAGCCGCATTGCCGCCAGTCAACCGGCAAGTCCTACAAAACCCGCCGCCTCCCTGCCTTCTTTGGAGTGCCAGATCCTCCGCTTACTTCGTGGTTCAGTTAGCACTCTTAGGGCCACAAGAGGCGTCAACCGGTGCCGCCAAGACCAACCAGTTCGCAGCGATTTCGTATTATTAGTATACCAGGTGAGGCTTTCTGGGCTACGGCTCCCCGCCACGGATCAGCTGATCCACTAGGCTGACCAGCAAGCAAGCGACGCTAACGCGTCAACGCGGATCAAACGAAGAGGTATTCCCCCATGCCCAATCACACCCGAACACTATCGAAAACCTCCCAACAGTTTGGTTGGTCTGGCGGAATCGCTTTCCGGCGGGCGGCCAGGCTTCTAGCCGGGGCTTCGGCCACCCTGCTGGTGGCCTGTTGCCTGGCGCTTCCAGCCTCAGCTAACGCCTTGCCCACCGGCCCGCGATTCACAGCGGCGCCAGCGCCGCTGGCTGAGGTGACCTATCAGCGGATCGCCGCAGGCGATTCCCACTCCTTAGCGGTTGGTTCTGACGGGAAGGTTTATGCCTGGGGCCGGAACAACGCCGGACAACTCGGGGATGGCACTATAGCGAACCGACAAGCGCCGACTCAGGTTCCTGGCCTGACCAGCGTGACCGCGGTAGCCACCGGCGCCGAACACTCTTTGGCCCTGACCAGTGCTGGTAGAGTCTGGGCCTGGGGCAACAACGTATACGGCCAACTCGGAGACGGCACCGCGGTAAACCGACGCTCACCAACCGAAGTGCCCGGCCTGACCGGCGTGGTCGCGATCGCTGCCAGCGACAGCCACTCTTTGGCCCTGACCAGCGCCGGGAAAGTTTGGGCCTGGGGTGATAACAGATTCGGGCAACTCGGGGATGGAACCACTGCGGACAGAGGCTCACCAACTGAGGTTCCCGGCCTGACCGGGGTGAGCCATATAGCCGCCGCAGTGGCGTCTTCTCTGGCTCTGACAAGCTCCGGGAAAGTTTGGGCCTGGGGCTGGAACCGGCATGGCCAACTCGGAGACGGCACCACTACCAACCGGTCATCGCCCGTCGGGATTACCGGCCTGACCAACATAACCACAGTCGCCACCAGCGGGTTTTCTTCCTTCGCGGTCACCAGCACTGGGAAAATCTGGGCCTGGGGCAACAACGACTGCGGCCAACTCGGAGACGGCACCACCATAAACCGGCTATCACCCGTTGAAGTCCCCAGCCCGACCAATGTGACCGCGATATCGTCGGGACCAAGTCATACCTTGGCTGTGACCAGCGCTGGGAAAGTCTGGGCCTGGGGCACCAATGTTTACGGTGAACTTGGCGACGGCACCCGTACCTTCGACCGGCACTCACCGGGCGAGGTCCCAGGTCTTGCCAGCCCGGCCGCGATCAGTGGCGGCGCCAACTATTCCTTAGCGGTGACGGGAACCGGAGAAACTTGGGCCTGGGGCAGCAACGAACACGGCAAACTGGGTGACGGCACCACCACGGACAGGTGGCTACCAGTCCGGGTCCTGGCTCCGGAGCGCCATACGTTTACGACCCGACGTACAGGTCTTTCACGATCTCCCCAGACATGAACTCTGACGACCGAGGTGAGATTATCGCTTTACATAAGAACGGACAGGTTCATCTTTTCGCTGGGACCGCGGTTGGGTCTTTGGCGTTTAGGGAAATTATCGACACTGGGGTGACCGATTGCCGTGAAGTGCTAGCCCCCGGGGACATCAACGGTGACGAGGAAGCCGATCTGGTGTATGTCACCAACACTGGTGACTTGTATTTGCGTCCTGGTGCGGGTGGTGGCCGGATAACTAATCAGTCAGTCAAGATGGGTAACGGCTGGACTGGTTGGCGGGCTATACCGGTAGGTGACCTGAATGGTGATGGTAAGGCTGATCTGCTTGGTATTCAGGAATCAACTGGTTTGTTGTACATGTACCGGGGACTGGGTAACGGCATGTTCGGCACTAAAGTCCAAGTCGGTAACGGCTGGCAAAACTTCGACCTGTACGCCGCCGGGGATCTGAACGGTGATCGACGGGGTGACATTTTGGGTGTGGAGCGGTCGACTGGGTTGTTGTACACCTATACGGGCAACGGTTCTGGGACCTTCAACACTAAGGTGCGGACTGGCAATGGTTGGAACGCGTTTACTTTGGCTGGTGGTGGTGATCTGACTGGTGATGGGTTGGCGGACATTGTTGGTCGGGATGATTCGAATGGTGATCTTTACTACTACCGGGGTTTGGGTGGAGTTAAAGGTTTCGCCACTAAGAAGCTGATCGGCTCCGGTTGGTAAACCAGCCAACCCAACCCGGCCCGGAACACCACCACCACGGCCTGACGGAGCAGGCCGGGCGGCCTACTGGGTCAAGGTAGGCTAGACTGCCACAGCCAGCGGACAGTACGGACCAACCGGCTAGGTGCCGTCTGGCCCGCTTAGCGCATCTACCCTCCTGCCGCGGAAGGCCCGCGGCCGTTCTAGACCGAAGGAGGTGGGTATTGGTATGCGACCATACGAAATCATGATCATCCTGGACCCCGAACTCGAGGAAGCTCAGGTCACTACAGCCTTGGCGAGGTTCTTCAAGATCGTGACCGACGCCAAAGGCACAGTTGACCGCCAAGAAATCTGGGGTAAGCGGCGTTTGGCCTACGAAATCTTGAAGCGGTCCGAAGGCATTTACGCTGTCATCAACTTCACCGCCACATCAGAGGTGGCGAAGGAACTTGACCGTGTGCTGAACCTGTCAGAATCCGTCCTGCGCACCAAACTGTTGCGCGCCAACGCTCCAGCGGCGGTCTGACATGGCCGGCGACACTGTTATAACCGTGGTCGGCAATCTGACCGGTGATCCAGAACTTCGTTTCACAGCTAACGGCGCAACCCCGGTGGCCAGTTTCACAGTCGCTTCGACACCGCGCACATTCGACCGTCAAAGTGGCGAATGGAAGAACGGTGAAGCTCTCTTCATGCGATGCTCCGTTTGGCGTGAGGCGGCCGAAAACGTCGCTGAAACGCTCACAAAAGGCATGCGCGTGATTGTCCAAGGCCGCCTGACGCAGCGTTCCTATGACGCCGCCGACGGCAGTCGGCGCACTGTCCTAGAGCTCCAAGTTGATGAAGTTGGCCCGTCGCTGCGCTATGCCTCCGCCCAAGTCAGCCGCAATCCGCGCGGCGGCGGCCAGGGTGGTCAAGGCGGTTACGGCTCGCCAAGTGGTGGTCAAGGCGGCCAAGGTGGCCGGGGCGGCCAAGGTGGTTACAGCGGAGGCGGCGATTCGTCCTGGGGTGGCGGCTCTTCTGGCCGCGGCCAGGGTGGTTCAAGCGGCCAGGGTGGCGATTACGCTTCCGGACCGGCTCAAGATCCCTGGGCCATGACAGATGATCCTGGACCGGCCGGAGACGACCCGCCGTTCTAGGCCTGGCAGGCCGGTAGTTCTGGCACTTCGCCCCCTATCCAAAAGGGCGGACGCCAAACATCCCAGCCGGATTCACCATTGCAAGACTTTTCCATTCACCATTCAAAGGAGCCAAGACAAATGGCTAAACCACCACCTCGGAAGCCCAAGAAAAGGGTCAGCCAACCCCGGGTCAGCCCACAAGGCGAGATCGACTACAAAGACATCGCGCTGTTGCGCAAGTTTCTCTCGGAACGGGGCAAGATTCGCGCCCGCCGCGTCACCGGGTTATCGGTCCAGGAGCAGCGCGCTGTGGCGCGGGCGGTTAAGAACGCCCGCGAAATGGCTTTGCTGCCTTACTCAAGTTCAGGGCGCTGAGACGGCCGCCTTAGCTGACCGGACTAGGAGGAACAACTAATGGCCAAAATCATTTTGACACACAACGTGGCCGGCCTTGGCGAAGCCGGTGACATCGTAGAAGTTAAGGACGGCTACGCCCGTAACTATCTGCTGCCACGAAAACTCGCCACACCTTGGACCAAGGGCGCCGAAAAGCAGATCGCCGCGATGCGTCGCGCCATGAAGGCACGCGAAATGGCGACTGTCGAGGACGCTCTGGCGGCCGCCGACAAGCTACGTCAAGCAACCGTCCGGGTGGTAGCCCGGGCAGGAGCTGGCGGGCGGCTCTTCGGCACTGTTACGACAGCTGACATAGCCGCTGCGGTCAAACAAGAAACCGGCTTTGACCTTGACCGGCGCAAGATTGACCTGTCGCAGCGGATCAAGACAACTGGCGATTACACAATCCAGGCGCACCTTCACGAGTCAGTCGCGGCACCCTTGAACATCCAGGTTGTCGCTGCCTGATTCGGCTGTCTGGGCGGTCATCGTTCCGTTAAGGACGATGCCGCCCAGTCGGCTTGAGTGGTCCGGTTGTGTCGGCTACCAGCCAAGTAGGCGACGGATTGGCGTCCGCCGGCCACGGACAGGCGGAACCCGCCTGAACGGACGGCGACTTGCCGAACCCTGGGATGGGAGACTGACGGACGGCATCGGGCAATAAGGCGTGCCAAACTTGAGGACGTGACTAATCCGACACCGCCTGCCCACCTGGAACTTGAGGGTTGGCAATACGTCGCCTCCGGCAAGATCCGCGACATCTACGAACCGTCTGTGGCTTCACCTTTCAGTGATGTCATCCTGATTGTAACGAGCGACAAAATCAGTGCTTATGATTACGTTCTGCCGACCTTAATACCTGGTAAAGGCAAGATTCTGACGGCTCTGAGTGTCTGGTGGTTTGACCAGTTGAGCACTCTGGTACCGAATCATCTGGTGTCACTTGATGTGCCGACACCTGTCCAGGGACGTGCCATGATCTGCCAACGGCTTGACATGTACCCTGTCGAATGCGTCGCCCGGGGCTACCTGACCGGCTCCGGCCTGGCCGAATACCGACGCAACGGCCAAGTTACGGGCATCCAGCTACCGGCCGGGCTGCGTGATGGTGACCGCTTGCCGGAACCGATTTTCACGCCCGCCACCAAAGCTGAACAAGGTGAGCATGATGAGAACGTGCCGCTCAGTTTTGTGGCTGACCAGCTTGGCCAACGGACGGCTGAGACCTTGCGTGACACGACTGTCCTGCTGTATGCGGCGGCTGAGCGGATCGCCCGCCAACGTGGTCTGATCCTGGCGGACACCAAGTTCGAGTTCGGCCGGGCAGCTGCCAATGGTGAACTGACCTTAGGTGATGAGGTTTTGACTCCTGACTCGTCGCGTTACTGGGATGCCAGAACCTGGGAGCCGGGCGGGCCGCAGCCATCATTTGATAAGCAGTTCCTGCGTGACTGGCTGACCGGGGTGTCAGGCTGGGACCGTCAGTCGCCGCCGCCTGAACTACCTCAGGAAATCGTCGACAAGACCCGCCAGCGCTACATCGAGGCCTACGAACGCCTCACCGGCGACCACTTCAGCGGCTAGGGCCGTGGTCAAAAATCACGGACCGAAGCACGCCACCTTGCTTGCCTGCCGCGTCTTCGCTGGTCACGTGATCGCCTGACGGCCCTGTTCGGCCGCTACTTCCCAAACACGGTTCGGCGGCTTCAACCCGGCGACCGCAGCGGCCGAACAGGGCGCACAGTAGGCTGGTGGAGCCAATCCACAAATTCCAGCCAGAGGTGACCCATGGCCCGCGTGATCGTAGACATCATGCCCAAACCAGAAATTCTTGACCCCCAAGGCAAGGCCGTCCAAGGCGCCTTGCCGCGCCTCGGCTTTGGCCAATTCCAGGCCGTCCGCCAGGGTAAACGGTTCGAATTGGAGGTCACCGGCCCGGCCACGGCCGAGGTCTTAGCGGCCGCCCACCAGGCCGCTGTGACGTTGCTGTCCAACCCGGTGATTGAGGATGTCGTGTCCGTCAGGGCCGAGCCAGAACCGTCACTGGAGGATCCGACCACCCAGGGTCCGGCCGCATGATCCGGTTTGGGGTGGTGACTTTCCCCGGCACCTTAGATGACCGCGACGCCCTGCGAGCGGTCCGCCTAGCTGGCGGCGAGGGTGTGTCCTTGTGGCACGGCGACCGGACATTGCACGGCTGTGACGCGGTCATCTTGCCGGGTGGTTTTTCTTACGGCGATTATCTGCGGGCCGGGGCGATCGCTCGCTTCGCACCAGTCATGGAAACAATCATTCAGGCCGCCAGGGGCGGCATGCCGGTGTTGGGCATCTGCAATGGGTTCCAGGTGCTGACAGAGTCGCATCTGCTACCAGGCGCGATGATCAAGAACAATCACCGCGCCTTCATTTGCCGCGAACAACCACTCCGGGTCGAAACCAGTCAAACAGCCTGGACCAGTGCTTTTAGCCCCGGTCAGGAGATCGTCATCCCGCTGAAAAACCAAGACGGCCAATTCCAGGCGTCGGACCGGACGCTAGCGGAACTCGAAGCCGAAGGCCGGGTCGTTTTCCGCTACCAAGGCTGGAACCCGAACGGTTCGCGTCATGACATCGCTGGGATCACCAACCCGGCCGGCAATGTGGTGGGCCTAATGCCGCATCCTGAACACGCTGTCGAACCAGGCTTCGGCCCCGATTCGGCGGCTGGCGCTCGGGCTGGCCAAGATGGCTTAGGCTTCTTCACTTCGGTCATCAACTGGCTTTCAGCCGGAGCCGCCGCTTGACCAGCGACATCACGGTCTGAGGCGGGGCCGTCAGGCGAGCGCGGCGCGCAAGGCGATATCAGTCCGATAATGCGAGCCTTCAAGATGAATCGTTTGAATCCCGGCATAGGCCCGGTCGCGGGCAGCCGCCAGATTCGGTCCCATACCCACCACTGACAGAACCCGCCCACCAGATGAAACCAGTTCAGCTTCATCATTCAGTTTGGTGCCCGCCTCCAAGACATAGACACCAGGAATAGCGCAAGCCGCGTCAATCCCGCTGACCGGATCACCTAAGGTGGGCCGGCCGGGATAGTTGGCGGCCGCCAAAACCACTGTGACAGCCGATTCACTTGACCAGATCAGGGGGCCCACCTGGTCTAATGTGCCAGTCGCGGCCGCCAGTAATACCTTCGACAGCGGTGTCGCCAGGCGAGCCAAAACCACCTGGGTTTCAGGGTCACCGAAACGCACATTGAACTCGACCACCCGCAAACCCGCCGTCGTCAAAGCCAAACCGCAGTAAAGCAAACCTTGGAACGGCTGCCCCAATTCCGCCATTCGCGCTACCACCGGACGGGCCACCTGTTCAACAACCCGTTCAGCCAAATCAGCCGGCGCCCACGGCAGCGGCGAATAAGCCCCCATGCCACCAGTGTTGAGGCCCTGATCATTGTCTAGGGCGCGTTTGAAATCTTGGGCGGGCGCCAGAGGCAGAACCGTTTGTCCATCGCTGACACAGAAGACTGACACCTCCGGCCCGTCAAGGAACTGTTCAATCACGACCGGCGAACCAGCGTCAAAACAGTATTGGGCGTGCATCAGGGCAGCCTCACGTGAATCAGTTACGACAACACCCTTCCCGGCCGCCAAGCCATCATTCTTGACCACATAGGGCGGTCCGAACTCATCCAACGCGGCGGCCGCCTCATCACGGGTCGCCGCCGTGCGCGATTCGGCCGTCGCCACACCAGCTTCCGCCATGATCCGCTTAGCGAAAGTCTTTGACCCTTCCAGACGGGCTGGCGCCGCACCCGGGCCGAAGCAGGCAACGCCCGCCGCCCGGACGGCATCGGCCACACCGTCTACTAACGGCGCTTCTGGGCCAACCACAACCAAGTCGCAACGCAACTTCCGGGCCAAATAGGCCACCGCCGGACCAGACGTCAGGTCAACGTTGTGTAATTCGGCCTGCCGGGCGATACCCGGATTACCAGGCGCGGCGAACAAGACGTGCCCGCCTTCACGTTGCAAAGAATGGACGATGCAGTGCTCCCGGGCACCAGAGCCCAACACAAGAATTCTCACGACAGCCAAGCCTATTGGACACCAGGGTGGTCGGTCAGCCCCCGACATGATTCCAGCGGAACGGCCTCTACCAGCGGTTGTAAGCCTTTTCGGGAATTTCATCCGATGAATTGGTTCGATCAACACCCGGGTATCCCCTAATATGGGACCAACGTCCAGGTGGCACCCCGGCCGAGGTCAGCGCCGACCTGACCTCAAGGAGTTTAAGAAACATGATCGAATTGTTAGTAAGTGCCGATCCCACAGTCATGGCTGACCAGCCTGCCGCTAGTCTGACCACACCAGGCATGATTATCGCCGGGGTTGTCGCCTTGATCGCTTTGGCGGCCCTCGGCACAGCGGCCGGCCTGCGGGCCAAGGTCCTAGCCGAGGACCAAGGCTCACCCAAAATGCAAGAGATCGCGGCGGCTGTTCAGCAAGGCGCCTCCGCTTATTTGAAACGCCAACTGCGCACCTTGGCCGCCTTTGTGGTGGTTGTTATGGTGCTGCTCTCATTCCTGCCTGGCAGTGTCGAGGTGCGGATCGGACGGGCGGTGTCTTTCCTAGTTGGCGCTGCTTTCTCAGCGACCATCGGATATCTCGGCATGTGGTTGGCGACCAGAGCCAATGTGCGGGTAGCGGCCGCCGCGATGGACCAGGAAGGCGGCCGTGAACGGGGCGCCTCAATCGCTTTCAAGACTGGCGGTGTGGTTGGTTTGACAACTGTCGGCTTGGGGTTGCTTGGTGCCGCATCGGTTGTCTTGATCTTCCAAACCGATGCGCCATCCGTCCTCGAAGGCTTCGGTTTTGGAGCCGCCCTGCTAGCCATGTTCATGCGTGTTGGTGGCGGTATCTTCACTAAGGCGGCTGATGTTGGCGCTGACCTGGTGGGCAAAGTTGAGCAAGGTATCCCTGAAGATGATCCGCGTAACGCCGCCACAATCGCCGACAACGTCGGTGACAATGTTGGTGACTGTGCCGGCATGGCGGCTGACTTGTTCGAGTCTTACGCTGTCACGCTGGTCGCGTCGCTCATTTTGGGCCGGGCCGCCTTCGGCGCTGATGGGTTGATCTTCCCGCTGATGGTTCCGGCCATCGGTGCGATCACGGCCGCCATTGGTGTCTTCATCACCCGGGTCCGCAAAGGCGAGAACGGCCTGACCGCGATCTACCGTGGTTTTTACCTTTCCGCCCTGATCGCGGCCATCGCCACGGCGGTGATGACGTTCATCTATTTGCCTGACTCATACGCCGCCTTCGGCAACCCGGCACTGGACACACTCGGCAACAATGACCCGCGTTGGCCGGTGGTCGGCGCGGTTGTGATCGGCATTGTTCTAGCTGGGCTGATCTTGTGGATCACCGGTTATTTCACTGGCACCGAGTCAAGACCAACCCGTCATGTCGCTAAAACCACCACCACCGGGCCAGCCACAGTTGTGCTTTCCGGGGTTGGTGTTGGTTTGGAATCAGCTGTCTACACCGGCGGGACCATCGCCGCCGCGCTTTGCGGATTGTTCCTGCTGTCCGGCGGGAACACGACAATGGCGTTGTTCCTGGTCGCTTTAGCTGGTTGCGGCTTGTTGACAACAGTTGGGGTGATTGTGGCGATGGACACCTTTGGGCCGGTGTCTGACAACGCCCAAGGCATCGCTGAAATGTCAGGTGAGGTTTCCGGTCAGGCGGCCAAGTCACTAACTGACCTTGACGCCGTTGGCAACACCACCAAAGCGATCACCAAAGGTATCGCCATTGCGACAGCTGTCTTGGCGGCGACCGCCTTGTTTGGTTCATACAACGATTCAGTCGAATCAGCTAAGGCCGCGATTGAGGGTGTCATGGCTAAAGGCGGGTTCCTTGACGCCATGGTCCAATATGAGATCATCCGGCCGCTCACCTTGGTTGGCGTGATATTGGGTGCCGCCACGGTGTTCCTTTTCTCGGGTTTGGCGATCGATGCCGTCACCAGGGCCGCCGGGGCGATCGTCTTGGTGGTGCGTCGGCAGTTTAGGAACGAGCCGCGCATCATGACAGGCGAGGTCAAGCCGGACTATTCCGAGGTGGTCGATATTTGCACCCGTGATTCGTTGCGTGAATTGGCGGCTCCAGGTTTGTTGGCGGCCTTCGCTCCGGTCGCTGTTGGGCTTGGTTTAGGAGTTGGCCCGCTGGCCGGTTTCTTAGGCGGAGCAATCGCCACCGGCTTACTAATGGCGGTCTTCTTGGCTAACTCAGGCGGAGCTTGGGACAACGCCAAGAAGCTGGTCGAGGATGGCCATTACGGCGGCAAGAACTCTGAATCCCATGCCGCGGCTGTGATCGGTGACACGGTTGGCGATCCGTTCAAGGACACCGCCGGGCCTGCCATCAACCCGCTAATCAAGGTGATGAACTTGGTTAGTGTGCTGATCGCGCCACTAGTCGTCAACATGAGCTTGTCACCGGAAGCGAATCATCCGATGCGAATCACGCTTGCCATTCTGGCCGCTTGCATCGCCATTGGGCCGATCGTTTGGTCCCGTATCCGGGCCAGCCGGATCGACAAAATGGAAGGCCCTGAACTAGAAAAGGCCCTCGCCTAACAAGGCGGCGGCGTTCAGCCGGTGTCTGACCCGGTTGCGCCATCAGTCAGGTCACCAACCGCTGGCGGCACACTGGCTGTGATAACTGAACCATCTGAGCGGCGTGCCCCAGTGATGTCACGGGCGGTTGGCGCACCAATCAGGCGTGGCCCTTGACCAGCTAAAGCCACCACCGTTGGTTCTGAGCCGGACAAATGAACCGGCTCGCCACGGACAAAAACATCAGCCTGGGTGCCTGCTTCTAAGGTCAGGGTCAACTCCTCTTGACGCAAATCAACCCGCAGACGGGCGCCTGAAACAGTCAAACGGAAGGTTAGGCCGTCCCACAGTTCAGGCAGCCGCGGATCAAACCGGATCTGGCCGTCAGAGTCCCGTAAACCACCAAAACCAAACACCAACGCGGACCAGACGCCACCGGCTGAAGCCGTATGGACGCCATCGGACGCGTTACCGTGAACGTCCGCTAAGTCAACATAAAGCGCCTCACGGAAATACTTTTGGCCGAGTTCCTGATAACCAACCTCAGACGCCATGATGCCTTGCGCCACAGCGCTCAACGACGAATCACGGGTTGTCAGCGGATCGTAATAGTCAAAATCAGCTAGCTTCTCGTCAGACGTGAAATCATGTGCGCAGAGGAACTGTGCCAGAACCACATCAGCTTGTTTCAGGACTTGGAAACGGTAAATCACCAGCGGGTGATAATGCAGCAACAACGGCCGCTGACTGGGTGGCGTTGACGCCAAATCCCATATTTCTTTCTCCAGGAACTGGTCATCTTGCGGGTTTATACCCAATGAGGAGTCATATGGGATGTGCATCGCACCGGCTGATTCAAGCCAACGCGCTGGCTCATCCGGGCTTAGATCTAGCCGGGCAACAGCCTTCGAATAGGCTTCCGGATTGGTCAGTTCAATGCCGCGCAGAGCGTCGGCCGCTGCCCGCAAGTTAAACCGGGCCATGACATTAGTGAACAAATTGTCGTTCACCACGGTGGTGTATTCGTCAGGACCAGTCACGCCGTGAATGTGGAACTCAGCTGGCCCGCCACCACCATCGAGACGCATAAAACCAAGCCCGTTCCACATCCGGGCGGTTTCCACCAGGATGTCGATACCTTCACGTTCCAGGAAGTCAGTATCGCCAGTCGCTCTCAAATATTGGTTCAAGGCGTAAGCCACATCCGCGTCAATGTGATACTGGGCTGTTCCGGCGGCGTAAAAAGCGGACGCCTCTTCACCGTTAATGGTCCGCCACGGGAACAGGGCGCCAGTTTCTGACAGTTCGCGGGCGCGGCGCCGGGCGGCATCAAGCATGGTGTAGCGGAAACGTAAAGCACTGCGCGACCAGCGCGGTGTTGTGTAAGTCAAGAATGGCAGCAGATAGATTTCAGCGTCCCAAAAATGGTGACCTGAATAACCTGAACCAGTCACACCTTTAGCTGGGATGCCCGCTCCTTCAGCCCGCGCGGCGGCCTGTATAACCTGGAACAGATTCCAGCGGACCGCCTGCTGGATGGCGCCTTGGCCGTGGACTACGACATCTGACCGCTGCCAGAACTGGTCTAAACAGTCACGTTGTTCAAGTTCTAGCTGATCCAGCCCGCTCCGGTCAGCCCGGTCTAGGGTCAAAGCGCAACGGCTGGCTAGTTCTGCTGGCGGGACACCACGTGACGTGTGATAAGCCACCATTTTGACTAGCTTGACCGGTTGGCCGGCCTTGGCTTGAACAGTGAAACGAGTTTCAGCCAAGTCCGTTTCAAGGCTGTCAGTCCGGCTGAAACCGCTGTCCGTTTCCAGCCTCTCATCAACCGCCAGTGCCACTGTCATGGCCGAATTGGTGCAGCGGTAACCCAGTTCAAGGCGGCCAGTCAACGGGTCGCGGACAGCTAGCGCCGGTTCAAGGACCCGGCTGTGGAACACTTCCGTCTTACGCGGATCCCAGCTCGGATCACCGGCGTCCGGCCCGGAGACGTGGTATTCGTCTTCGCCGTCTTGGCGGTTGATAGTTAGCGAAGCCAAAGTCAAAGGAGCGTCACGGTCCAAGACAACTTCATAGGTCATGACAGCCAAGTGGCGTTCGCTGAGTGAAACCATCCGGCTGGATCGGATTTGAGCCAGAATGCCCGATGGCGTCCGCCAGGTTAGCCGCCGCACCAGTTGGCCGCTGCGGAAGTCAAGTACCCGCTCATAGTGCGGCAAGTCAGCTACCGCTAGGAGCAGCGGTTCGTCATCGACATATAGCCGGATCACTTTGGTGTCCGGCACGTTGACCATTGTTTGGCCGACAGTCGCGAAGCCGTAAGCGTCCTCGGCGTGCCGGATCCGGAAGGTTTCATGGAACCCGTTGATGTAGGTGCCGTGTTCGTAGGCGACCCGGCCTTCTTCTGGGTTGGCTCTCATGCCCAGGTAGCCGTTACCGACAGCGAACAGCGTCTCGGTCCGGCCAAGATCAGCCAAAGACGGCGAAACCTCACGCAAGCTCCACGGTTCAACCGGGAATCGTGTGCGGTCAAGCGGATCACTTAGCGGCTGCCAACCCATGTCCCATCCCTTTTCAAAACGGCGGCAAGACTCCGGACAGCTTAGTATCAAGGCGCTCAGCCAAGCGGTCATAGGCTGAGCGGTTCATTGATCGTTTGAGCGGTCCTGGCGGCTGGAGCGTTAGCTGGACGGCAAGAGGCTCACCTGACCACGAAACCTGACAGGGCGGCATCGTCCAAGAATTGGCGTCCCGGGCAGGTAGCCGACCGGCTCACGGAACCTGACGCGGCGGGACCGTCCAGAATCAACTAGCCCTAACCAAGACGGGCATGGCGGGGAACAACTACCTCACCTTCAAGACACGAAACGCCGACGAGCGGCCCGCCCCGCCAAACCGGCCCCAACCAGACCAGCCGCTAAGCCCGCCAGTGCGATGCTCGACCCGCCGGTCAAACCCAACCGGCTTGGGCCAGGTTTGACCGCCGACCGATCGACTGGAGGCGGACCCGGGACGGAACTCAGACTGGGGCACGGGCTCGAACTGGGGCAAGGTGTTGGACTGGGAGCAAGTTTGATCTCCAATGCCAGGTCAGCGGAGGACACCAAATGGTTGGTGTCTCCTAGGTAACGCACAATCAACTGGTCAATTCCGACAGGACCAGCCCCCAAAGAGAAGGAATAATTCCCGGCCGAATCGGTTGTTGTCCGGCCCAGCACTGTTGTGCCACGAACCAGCTCAACTTGACCTGACGGCATGGTGCCATACTGTCCGGCGATCTGGCCCCGCAAGAACACTTCATCACCTGGTGCGGGCACAGTTGGCCGGGCCGCCAGACTGACCGCTGTGGTCGCTTTGGACACCTGGTGAAGCGATTTGACCGTAACCGGTAAAGCGTTCGTCTCTGGTGGTGTGAAAACAGCTGTCACTTCGTGGTCGGCTACCTCCAACGCGGCGGCTGGTATCTGCCATTCGCCTTGGCGTCCGTTCAATTTGATCGGCCCAGACTTGAGGTTCCCGACCGTCAATTCGACAGTTCCGCCCTCCGCCCCAGTTAGGTCGGATGTGAAACTGATCGTGGCGGTTTGACCGTAGGTGACCGCCGGTGACTTGACTGTCAGCCCGCGCCGCGGCCCGTTCGGCTGCAGTGGCTCAAAAATGTAAGCCGCACCAGTCTTACCCAGCTCCGATGACCCGGCCAGCAAACGCTGACCACTGACGGCCACCTCACCACCAAAACTTGACCAGTGGGTAGCGAAATAGGCGTTAGTGGTAAGCCCGGCGGGCCGCAGCATCTGGGCGGCGGCGGGCTGGGAACGCGCCCCAACCGATGGCTCCGGCTGTCCAGCGAACAATCCCTTAGCGTCATAGACATAGATTTCGCCGAGCCCCGGGGCGGCCGCCTCACGGTTGTAGGAGGAACCAGCCAAGACGTCACCGGACACATCCATCGATAGGCCAAAGGCGAACGAATGCGGCGGCGGCAGAATCTTGTTACCTACCTGTTTGCCGCTGGCCGGATCAAAGGCGTAAATGGCGCCTTGCGTCGATGTGCCATATACAACTGACGACTGGTTGATACCGCTCAGCGGGTCAGAGATGTCATCCGAGGTGTAATTGACTTCCCCTGGCGAAGCGACATAAAGCAGACCGCCACTGATGGTCAAAGTGATACCAAAAGGCCAAGTCGAGTTGACCCCTACGGGATAGGTCTTGGCGTTCTTCGGGAAATCGATGACCTGTTCGGCCGTGGCGGACGTGCCAGACAACTTGAAGGCGTGGACCCGGCCGAGCCGGAAAACCGTCGTGCCAAACCCTTGATATGTGCCGTTAACCTGCGGCGAACCGACCGCCAGGTAACCGTCCCGGAGAGCCAGCGTCTCACCAAAAATCGTCTCCTGGACCGGTTGGCCGGTGGTGACCCGGCCAATACCGCCGCTGTCCAGATCCGCCAGATAGACCGCACCGGCGTTGCTCAGCCCATTGACTGTGCTGTTTGGCGCACCAACCGCGACCAGCGAGCCGTCCATGTCAACGATTCGTCCAAAACCGCCAATCGTCTGGCCGGTTGGTGGCGTGGGCAGAGTCAGTGTCTTGCTCAAGGTCCAGTTGTTGGCACCAGACAGGGTGTAAACGTAAATGTTGCTGTCCGTCCCGGCTGTCCCCGTCACCACCAGCCGTTGCCCAGAAATGGCGCCGCCAATACCGAAGTTGCTCACTCCGGCCGGTGCGTTGATCAGGGTCTGTTCCCAGTCGGCCGGGTTTGGGCCTTTGAAATGCGCCACTATAACTGAGCTGTTCCGGGTCCGGGTGAAGACGGCGTAATCGCCGTCAAGGTCCGCCAGGTAGCCAGTCTCAGCGCCGTCAGCGTAAACAAAACTGGCTGTCTCGGCCAATGGGGTTGGGGCCGCACTGGCGGGCAGGGCGGCTATCGCCGTGGTGACCACCAGTAGCCCGGCGGTCAGGGCCGCGATGGCCGCCGCCATTGCTTTGCCGTGGGTCAGCGACTTGGTTTCGTTAGGGGCCGCCTGGCGGCCAAATGATCTGTCAGCGGTTAAATACACGCGCGCATCTCCTTTTTACCGTTCAGGTTCTTGCCTCCCGGCCATACGCGCGCCGTGCCAAACCAGGGCACCACCATACTTCATTGGATTACCAACTTGTCCTCACCTGGTATGACTGTCCACCCTGTGCTCATGGTTGGCGGCGACGAGTTAGGTCGGTGGTCGCTCCGGTTGGCGGGCCGCCAACCGCTCCGCTTCAGTGGAACACCACAACTTGGCGGTCCATTGTTGGCGCCAGCCTCAAAGCCTCATCCGATCCAGCGCGATAGCCTGAAGCAACTATGCCTGAAGTGCGCCTCCCAACTGAGATTCCACGGCGCAAACCGCCTCTCCGCCAACGCCTCGGCCAAAGCCTGGCCTGGGTTGGTTTTGTTGGTGGCGGCTTGGTGACGCCACATCTAGCCGCCAAGGCGGCCGCCCGCCTCTGGTGCAAGCTGCCCGCCAACGCCGGGCGGCGAAAAGACAATCGCCCCTGGCCAGGTGAAATCCGGCGGATCGAGGTGGGCTTATGCTCGCCGCTGATCGTTGAAACCTGGGAACCCCATTCCGGGTCGGCCGCCAAGGCCACCACCGACCTCACAACCACCACGGACGGCATCGACCTCACCGCCGCCAAGGCCACCACCCACCTCACAACCACCACGGACGGCATCGACCCCACCGACTCCACGCCTACCACCGCCACCGCGGGCGGCGAACCCAAAACTGTCTTCCTGATGCACGGCTGGGGTGGCTGGCGCGGCCAAGTGGCGGCTTTCGCCGAGCCGCTGACCAAGGCTGGTTTCCGGGTGGTGGCCCTTGACGCCCTGTCACACGGCGAATCTGGTCCCGGCAGACACGGCCCGCGCTATTCGTCGGGTGGCGAGTTGTTGCGTTCTTTGGAAGCGGTCGCGGCGACTCTAGGCCAGCCTTACGGCGTGATAGCGCACTCGCTTGGCTGTGCGGCCGCCTGCCGCGCGCTCCTCAAGGGCACCCTTCAACTTGAACGCTTAGCGCTGATCGCGCCGAGCCCAGATATGGAGGAACTGGCTGGCCGGTTCGCCCGCCGCCTCGGCTTTAGGGCCAGGCCAGAACGCCTGTTGCACCAGGAAATAGAACGGCGCGCCCAAGGCAAACTGTCAGATTTCGACATCGCCGCGATGGGTGCCACCGGATTGCTGCCAAATGCGTTGGTGATTCATGATGCGGTTGACAGAGAATCGCCCTACAGTGTTGCGCAAGACATCGCAGCGCGTTGGGCAGGCGCGACGCTGATCACCACCGATGGTTTAGGCCATCACCGGATTCTGATTGACCCGGCCGTGATCAGCCGGGTGGCGGCCCACATGGGCGCTTGACCTAGGAGGTTAAATGAGCCGGAAAGTGCTGTTCCTGGGCGGAACAGGGACAATTAGCTGGTGGTGTGTTCAAGCCGCTTTGGAGGCTGGCTGGCACGTCACCGTAGTTGGTCGGGGTAGCGCCAAGATCCGCCAATTGCCCGATGCCGCCGAGCTTGTCCGGGCCGATGTCCGTGACCCAGCGGGGTTGGCTGAGGCGCTAGGTAAACGCGAGTTTGACGCTGTGACTGACTTCTTGACTTACGATGTTGATCGGCTGCGTTCCAACGTTGAAGTACTGGGCGAACGCATCGGGCAGTATGTTTTCATTTCGAGTGCTTCGGCTTATCAGAAACCAGTTGGCTCGCTGCCGATCACTGAATCAACACCACTGGTCAATCCGTTTTGGCAGTATTCACGCGACAAGATCGCTTGTGAGGACTATCTGATTGGCCTGGCCCGCGAACGCGGCTACCCTGCCACCATTGTGCGGCCGTCACACACCTATGACGCCGCCTCCCATGTCACGATGGGCGGCTGGACCGACATTCTGCGGATGCGGGAGGGTTTGCCGGTGATCGTTCACGGCGATGGCACTTCGCTATGGCACCTGACGCACGCCTCCGATTTCGCTTACTGTTTCCAGCGACTCCTCGGTGAGCGCCGGGCTTTAGCGAACGCTTACCACATCACCGGCGATGAGGTTCTGACCTGGAACGCGATCTACGCCGAGCTGGCCGCCGCGGCTGGTGTGGCTCAACCGAAGCTGGTTCATCTGGCTTCTGAAACGATCGCCAAGCTGATGCCGGAAGCGGTTGGCACACTAATTGGTGATAAAGCACATTCCGTCATGTTCGATAACTCCAAGGTGCGGGCCTTAGCCACTGGTTTCGCCCAGCGTGTCACCTGGGCTGATGGCGCCCGGCAATACGTCGAGTTCCAGGACGGTCATCCTGACTGGGCGGCTCGTTCGGCCGAATGGGATGCTCTGTCTGACCGCCTGGCGGCGCTGGCCTAACCATTATCGCCACGCCCTGGGAGCCTGTCGTTTAACAGGCTCCCAGGCGGTCCCCCAGCGCCTTATCGCCGCGTTTCCGCTGGTGAAAGCTTCGCTCACACCGCGTCAACTTGGGCCGCGAAGGGTGTTATCCAACACCCTCCTAGACAAGCCTTCGGAGGTTACCGCCGGGCCGGGCCGCTCACCTCTGGCGTGGCGGGCGCCACCTCGGTCAGCCAACATCCGCCGGATTGTTCCGCCGTATGTCGGCCTGACAGCCGCGGCACGGTGCCCTGGAGCTATATCACACGGTTTATCCACAAGACGAATTCCCAGTTGACAGCCCCGGGAAGAACAAAAACGCAGGTCAACGGCACTAACTGGCCTATCGACCGGCGTAATCCACAGGAGCGGCCAGCTTATACACAGCCCGGAACAGGCACAAGACTCATTCTGTGGATAAACCTGTGGGTGGCCAGCCCCGAAAGGTCGCCTTTTCGCCGCCTTCCTCCCAGGCGGCACCGGATCACTCAACGCGTGGCGCACAGTGTGTCGGTCCACCCCATAGCGTCCAGCGAGTTCCCGGATCGACAGGTCCTGACACGTCCGGGCTTTGCGGATATCGCCAAACAACCCCATCCTTGATCGTTCTTTCATTGGCCCTCGGCCTGCTTGGTCACATCAACGGAACTGACAACCAAGGAACTTTGTTGATGCCGGTTGAAAAGTGAGCCACCCGACCAGGATTGGGAAGCTGATGACAGTGGATGATTGGTCAACTATCAGGTACTTGGCTCGCGGCGGACTACTTTGAACATCCCGCCGCCCACGCCCACCGCCTCGGTGGAGCGGACCGCCTCCAACACCGCCGCCGGGCACAGCTCCCCACCGGTCGCCCGCTCCAAGACCCTTACCACCGCCAGCGCGGTGAAACAGATCAGGAAGTGTGCCTCGATCGACTCCGCCGCCGCGCGAACACCGGCCTGGCTTTCAGATCGGTTTTCGAGACCCGGAAGTTCTCCTCGATCCGCCGCAACTCATGGTACTTCGCGGACACCTCGGCGTCCGCAACAGTGTTATGGTGGCTCAGCCGTGCTGTCCCGCAGCCCGGTGACCTGATGGCGTCTTCAGTGAACACCAAGCCGGGCCGAAAGGAGAACAGTGCACTTCCTGCGCAAGCTAACCAGTTGGCCGTTCTTACGCCAAGTGGTGCTTTACGGGATCTTCGGAGCGAGTGCCGCAGGCGTCGACTTCCTGTTATTTCTTGGTTTACGCCAGCTTGGTTTATCGCTTCTGATCGCGAATCTGATCAGCGTCAACACTGGAATCGCGATCAGTTTTGTCTGTAACGCCTTCCTGAACTTCCGCCGGACTGACGCTTTGTTGCGCCGGGCGGCTGTCTTTTTCTGTGTTGGCTGGCTTGGCCTGGCATTGTCAAGCCTCATCTTGACGCTCGGCGTGTCCCATTGGGGCATGCCGGAAGTCTGGGTCAAGGCGGCCTCGATCGTGGTGGTCGCCGCCTTCCAATTCACCCTTAACAAGCTGGTCACCTTCCGCGTCGCCTGGGGCGGTGGCGGCGTCACCGCCCCAGGCGAACTGGCCAGCCCGGCCGATAGCGGAGCCACCCTGTCAATTGACGGCCAGGCAGAACTAGCTGACAGCACCGCGCAGTCGGCCACGCCAGGTGAGTCGGCCGATAGCGGGGCCGCCCGGCCATGACTGATCTGCTTTACGCCATCATCCCGGCCTACAACGAGTCCGACAACGTGGTTGCTTTGGTAGCCGAATGGGCTCCGGTCATCCAGGCGACCGGCCCGGACGCCCGCTTAGTAGTGATTGATGACGGATCCTCGGATAACACGTTTGAACTGCTTGAGGGCCTCAGAGCGGACTATGGCGGCACTTTAGTGGCACTAACCAAACCGAACTCCGGCCATGGAGCGACCCTTCTTTACGGTTACCATTACGCCCTCGAGCATGGTGCGGATTACGTCTTCCAAACGGATTCGGATCGTCAGACATCACCACAGGAGTTCGGTGCTTTTTGGGACGCGCGGCAGACAGCGGATGCTGCGATCGGTCAACGCACAGCCCGCCAGGACGGCCTTTCGCGGCTTGTTGTAACCCGGGTGTTGCGGCTGGTGACACAACTAGTTTTCCGGGTTAAGGTGCCGGATTCCAACTGCCCGTTCCGATTGGTTAACGCTGCTTCCCTAGCCTCTGCCTTAGCCACAATTCCACCGGATCACAACCTGGCCAATGTGCTCCTAAGCGTCCGGCTGATCCAGCAAGAACGTCAAGTCCTTTGGCTGCCAATCAGCTTCCGGCCGCGTCAAGGCGGCGTCAATTCGATCAATCTGCGCCGCATCACCGGGATTGGTCGGCGCGCTGTACGCGACTTCTGGGGTTTGCGCCACCTGCGTTCGAGCTGAAGCGATCACTCCAGGGCGGATGTTGAACAACACCCTTCGCTGCCCAGGCTGACGCCAGCCAGCACACGACTGACCTACGCCAGTGGCGGCGCGACATCGGCGAAGCCGTGAAACGTTTGCCTACCAGATTCGACGCCGCCTAACCACCCAAAACCCAAGATCAACACCCAAAACCACCCCAAAACCAACGGAAACCCGAGGTTTAAAGACGGGCTCCGAGGATGGTGTTCCGCCGAACCTTCCTCAAGGCACGCCACAAGATCTTCCGCCTCACCGGGCCAGTCCGAATCTCTTGCGGTGAGACGTTGCCCAGGCCCAAACTGGCCCGGTCAGGCAGAAGATCGCGGGCATCGCCAGATAACGGTAACGCGGCTGGACTTCGATCACCAGATGAGCCGCCACGAATGCGATCACAAAGCAACCCAGGAAGGCCGCCAGATAATCCCAGCGCCGCTGGCGGGTCAGCATCAGCCCGCCCATCGCGGCCAGCAGGACGGTCGGCAAGAACAGGGCCCGTTCCCAGCGCACCAGGTAGTGAGCTACTGTGGCGCTTTGCCTGTCCGGCATGGCGTACACACCTTGCGAACTCAACTGTGGCCAGAACATGAAATAGGCCGTGTTGTTCAGGCCCCACATTGATGTCACCTGCCGAGCAATGATCCAGACCCAGGTGTCCGGTAACTGGTGGATGTTGTTACGTAAGGCTCGCTGGGCGGTCTCCCGTGCGTCCGGTTTGGGTTGCGGCAGGTAAGCACCGATCTCATCGATCGGCGGGTTAGTGTCGCCTTGCCCACGCAACCCTAGGACAAACTTCCATTCCGGCAGGTTGTTGGACGCTCCGGCCGGGTTAATGCCGCTCGCCTGAATCGCCTGACCGGCCGCCTGCCCGGTGCCGACGTAGACCGCCAGAGTTAGAACAGCCGCCAAGGCCGTCCAGCCGACCTTGCGCCAAGACTCCGCTTTGGCTCGACGCATCACTGGAACCAGGATCAATGTGCCGGTTAGCGCCACCATCACAACAATGCCGGCCGGCCGAGCCAGGTTACCGAGGCCCGCGATCAATCCACCCAAGCCAACCACGAGCCAGGCCCGCGGTTGAGGCAACCGTGTAATGGCTGTCAGCACCAAATAGACCCCTAGATACAAGCCCAGTGTTGACAGATGGTCGCTGGTCAGAGCGTTGGCCTGGAGGTACTGGCCGGTGTAGATCAGGTAGCCAAAACTGGCGAACAGCCCAGCCACGGCTGAGCCGGTGACCCGCCGGGTAAAAAGGTAGACCAACAAGTTTGACCCTGCCATAGCGGCGGCGTTGACCAACAACAATGGCACCAGCGACGGGCCGAAAAGCTTCAACATGAAAGCTTCGTAGATCGTGAACGGTGTCTGGTAGGCGAAGAAATGCCAATAAGCCTTCTGGTTGAAGCTGAAATCGCCAAGGTTGATAAGTTCCGCCGCGCGGTACATTTCGAGGAAGTCTGACCGTTGCTCAGTCTGCCAGGCCAATGCGAAGAAGGCGCTGACCGCGAAGAAGACCAAGAACAGAGCGATCGGCAAGAACTTCTTGGACAGTGCCAGCCCGCGCCACAGGCGCAGCACCGCCTTGCCAACCAGCAGCCAAATGGCCAGCACCACTGCCAGCACTATCAGTGCTAACAGCCACCAGGCCAACTCCAACAACCTATGGCTGGCGTAAAGCACACCAACGCAGACCAACGTGAAGGCCACCAATAAGCCCAGCCCCAGCAGCCAGCGCAATGTGCGGCCTAGCTTTGTCTCTTCCAACTGGTCCTCCTCCGTTGTCGCGCCACGTCAGCCATACCCTGCCGGTGAGCCATCGCTGCCACGCGCGACCTCAGATCTCTTGTCGGCTTCGCTTGGCCACTATACCCAGCGGGTCGCTGAAACCGACCGTCCGACTTGACTCATCAATGTTGATCGCGAACGGGGATGCTTGCCTCATTTAGGGATGATCGCGAAACGTGGTGTGGTGTTTGGTGGTTTGGGTGTGTGGCCGGTTCGCTGGCGAGTCATGAAAGGAGTGTTGGTGACTGCCAGGCGGCGACCTCCAGCCAACTTGGCCCACGGAAAATGACCCCAGTGGCCGGTATTGACCCCAGTGGGGTCAATACCCGCGCTAAAGCCGACCGTTCCGGCCACTGGCCTTGACTAGTCGGTCAGTCAAACCGCAGGTCAACGAACTGGAGCTGTTGAGACGCCGCTTGACGGCAGCAGGCAGACCCACGGAAAATGACCCCAGTGGCCGGTATTGACCCCACTGGGGTCAATACCCGTGCCCGTTTCCTGTGCTCGTTTCCTGTGTTCGTTCACTGATCTTGTTTGGCGGGTCGCTGTTCCTGCCGGAGCCGCCCGCTAAGAGTCTCGGTTTTACCCTGGTCGGCGGTGGGCCCGCGCTCGCAGTGCGGCCTGACCAACGAACACCGCCAGACCCAGAACAATCCACAAGGTCATCCAGCCGGGCTGGCCCGCTGCCCGCGTTGCCAGCCAGCCCAGAACGGCGCACATGACAGGCGCGTCAACTTGCCACAAGGCCGCCAGGACTGGCCTCGGATCACCCATCGGCGTTGTTAGTGGCACAGTCAGGGCGGCCGGCATTGGCCCGCGCAGCGAATCGTATAGCCGTGCCGCCACCACCAGGGCCGCCCAGGCCAGCGGCACAGTCGGCCAACTAACCGGCCGTCCTGCCACCAATCCGGGCAGAATCCAGCCAACTACCAGGCAGCAGGCTGCCACGACCAGCGGCATGACCAGCCGGGCCAAAGCTAGGTATAGCTGGCGCACACCTAGACTGACTTGTCCCATCAGCTCGGCCGCCCAATCGCGCAGACCGTCGGTCAAACCACCAACCGCGCCGTAGGCTCCGAGCAGAGCCACCGCCCCGGCCGGCCCGGCCAGAGCGGCCCCCAATGGGCCACCGTCCAGCCCGAAAACCAAGGCCCAGCCAGCCAGGAACAACCCGGCGGCTGCGGCCGCGGTGCGGGCTGGTGTCCTGGCCAGGGTCACAAAGTCAGCTCGGATGAAACCCCAGAACCATGATCCGCGCTTGGGACTGGCCAGCCACCAGCGGTGTGCCGGTGGCTGGCGGTAGACCGCCAGCATCTGGCCCGCCTGGTCGCTCATCAGCGCCAACCCGGCCGCCTCCCATGCCAGTGACTGCCCTAAGACCGCCGGTGGGCTGAGGCGGCGGCTAAGCCACGGCACCACAGCCAAGTCGCCGACCAGCGCCGCCAAGGTCAACCCGGCCACCAGTCCGGCCAGCCAGACCAAAGCGGAACCGCTGCTGGCCGCTTGGCTCAAGTCAAGCCACCAAGCGCTGACCGTTTCCGGGCCGCCACCGCCCACTAGACCCGCACCACCGCCAGCACCACCGCCAGCACCACCACCTACGAGCCCGTCCGGCGCCACCAGTTCGCCCGGCCGCGCCAGT
Source organism: Bifidobacteriaceae bacterium (assembly GCA_031267825.1). Lineage (GTDB taxonomy): Bacteria > Actinomycetota > Actinomycetes > Actinomycetales > WQXJ01 > JAIRTF01. Next base: position 77,257 of record JAIRYJ010000017.1, on the reverse strand, counting down.
CCGTCCGAGCCCGCCATGCCGTCCGAGCCCGCCATGCCGTCCGAGCCAACCAGTCCGGGCAGAAGAGCCAAGGCCAGCCCAGCCAGCCACAAACTGATCCCGCCAGCCAGGCGAGCGGCGTTGCTCCAAACCTCACCGGCCAACCAGGCTACAGCCGCTGCCATGGCTGTCACTAGGCACAACACCGCTCCGAGGGCAGCTTGGTGGGGAACGAAAGGCACACCCAAGATGACCGCTGCGATCAAAGCCGCGGCCGGTCCGGCCACTAATAGCCGGATAGCCGAACGCCAGTAGCGTTGGATGACGGCTCGGCCATCTGGCCCGGCCGCCTCCATTGTGACCAGGACAGCGAAAGGGTCTCCGATCACCGGTCCGCGAAATCCTCCCGCCACGAAGGCCGCCAGCAAGCTGGCCAGCACGGCCGCTGGAATTATTGGCAGGTCAACCGGCATGTTAAGTGAATCGACTGGCAGCGTCAAGACCCGGCGTCTGACCTCAAGCACGGCACCACCAAGGCAAGCCAGTATCACAACCGCGACAAGCATCAGTTCGTAGACACCACGCCAACGCCGCCCCCCAGCGCCATGTCGCCGTCCAGCCCGCCGATCCGCCGCGTCACCGTCTTGATCTCCAGCCCAGCCAGCTTCCGCCGGACCCAAATGCCAAACCGCCCGGCGCGGCCTACCCATTACAGATCACCCATCAAAGCTCACCGATCACAGCCGAGCCCGCCTCACTTAGGCGGCCGTCCCAATTCCAGGAACGGCCCACCTAACGCTCGCGTCAACGCCGTTGAATGGGTCGCCGCGATAACCGCCGCACCGTCTTGAGCGACCGCCTTCAACACTTCGGCCAGCGCGTCAACCCGCGACACGTCAAGTGACTGTTCCGGCTCGTCCAACACCAGGAGCCCAAACGGGCGCACCAAAGCGACGCAAAGTGATGCGGCTTGCAGTTCGCCAGCCGACATTTGATGCGGGAACCGTCCCGCCAAATCGCTCGCCTCAAGCCGCTCAAGCCATTCAGCGACTCGCCGATCCGCCTCGCCCGGCACTAACCCCCAGGTCATGGCCACTAACCGGAGATGTTCGCCAACGGTCAGCCGGAAGGAGAACGGCACCGGTGAGATAAGGCGTGAGACAGTTCGCCGGAAACGCGCTTGTCTTAGATCCGGGACGATGCCGTCCACCAAGACCACACCCCCGGCGGTCGCGCGTAAGCCAGTTAGCAGACGCATCAAAGTGGTTTTGCCGGAGCCGTTAGGTCCCGTCACACAAGCGGTTTGGCCCGCTGTCAGGCTGAACGTGACTGGAGCGAGGAGAGTTTGGCGCCCGCTGGTGACTGTCACATCGCGGGCCTCAATCAGCGCTGGCTGGTTAGTCATGCACCACTACTTTGGTTCCGATCGGGGCGAAGTCGTAAACGATTTTGGCTTCGGCTGTCCTCATGTTGACGCATCCGTGCGAGACCGCCTGCTGCCAGCCGTTTGGTTCATTCCAAGGGGCGGAGTGGAAGGCCACACCACCGTTGAAATAGGAGATCCAATCAGTTGGTGATTCGTACGGATCTGAGGCTGGGCCGCGCATTATTTGGTGCTCATATTTGAGGTAGACGTAGTATTCGCCAGTTGGTGTTGGTGTTGACGGCTTACCAATCGACATGGTGTAAGTCGCGACTTCGGTTGTGCCCTGATAGAGCGTGGCGGTGAAAGCTGTCCGGTTAACGTCAATCCATTTGGCCCCGTCCGGTTCATCGTAGTTTGACGGCGGTTCAACGGTTTCGGTCTCGAACTCGTCAGTTTCTAATGGCACCTGAATGGTGGCGTCCTGTCCGGCGACTAAGGCATTGTTGACCTGTTCGGTTACCGATGCCAGATCAGCTAATTTGAGGCCGTTCAAACCCCATTGGCTGATGCCGATTAGTTTGGTGCTGCCGGGCACTAGAACTTCGATTTGTTGGCGCGGGGAGATGGTGACCTTTTCAGCAAGTAAGGCTGACAATTGTTCGGTGATTAGTTCGGTGTCATAGGAGATGTCCAGTTCGCCTGTCGCGGGGTTGGCTTGGAATCTGGTCCAATTACCGATCATGTCAGCCGGTAGTTGATAGGTCCGTGACTTGTAACCGGTTTGCCCGTTGTCAAAGATGATGAGGCGGCTGAGGTCCTGTTCCGCCTGGCTGGCGGCGTTGGCGGCGGCTTGGTCCGTCACCAAGGGCGGATTTGGTTCAACTGTCAGCCCTATGCTGGTCGATCCGGCCGCATCAGCCAGGTACGCCTCAATCATTTTGACGGCCGGGCGAATCTGGGTGCGAAGCCCGGTCCTTGATGGTCTGACAGTGAACTGGCTGGTTGCTGGGTCGAACGCGACTGAGGCGTCTTGGGTGACTTCGTCAGGTGGGATGAAGGCTTGGTCAAGGAAGTCACGCAGAGCGGCCTGGTCGATTCGGCCATTTAACGCCACATCTTTGGCCAGCCACGGGTTGAGCCGTTGCAACAACGGCTGGCCGTCAGCGGCGGCCAGGGCGGCCGCGGCGGCGGCCGCCGGATCAGCTGTCAGGCCAAGATCAGCGGCTGATGCTTGAACGCTTTGACCGTTTTGGGTCAACGTCGCATTGAATTGAGCCAGAATCGCGGCGGCCCGCTCAGTTAGCTGCCCGGCGGTCAAACCGCCGACATCTTCTCCAGCCAGGTGCGTTCCAGGTGCGGCCTTACCGGCGTAATAGTGGCTGGCCCAAGCGACCACCCCGGTGAGTATTGTGACTAGGGAAAACACTGCCGCTGCGGTTATTATCAAAGCCCGCCGGGGCCGGGCGGTGGACTGGCGGGCGTCAGCGTGGCGTGCTCCTGGTGTCACCCCGGATTGACCTGTCACAAGCTGATTCCAGTTCCTAGTTTCTAGTTCGAACGCCCGGCTGTTGCCGCCGGGCACATCCTGGCCGGTCAGGTCGCCGTGCGGCGGCCCTAGAACGGCCTGAGGCTGACACTCGACGAACTTGTGGCGAAGGCCCGGCCGCTAAAGAAATTGTAAGGCTCCCTTCAGGTTCAACCCTGGCCGGTTAGGAAAGTGGTCAGTGTTCTTACCAGCCGGACTTCCGCTTGGCCCGGCCAGGCTGGACGGCGAACTCAAACCCGGCCTACTCGCGTCCTACCGGGCTGACTGTTCGACCCCTACCATGGCGGGCGGCATCGTCCATTTACTTAACCACCGCCTTGTCCACAGATCCGTCCAGGCACAATACCCAGCCGGTGGATAAACCTGTGGATAACTCCGTTATTCCTGAGCGGCTCGGACCAGCCGCATCCCTCGGAGTAAGAACCATGGCCAACTAACTGGCCCGATCCGCCGGACCGTTCAACCAAGCAGTTCAGGCCAGGCCGGAGCCTGCTCCTCCGGCAAGTCGAGCACATGGCGGGCCAGGAAAGCTAACACCGTGCCGTACCAGATTTGGGCGTGAGCCGGGGTCAGAACCCAATGATTCTCATCTGGGAAATACAAGAAACGGTGCGGGCTGGTGCCATCATCCCCAGCCGCCAAGGCCGAACGTGACAACAGATCCCACCACAAGCGCAAACCCTCACTAATCGGCACGCGGTAATCCTTGTCGCCATGAATCACCAGCATAGGTGTGGCGATCCGGGCGACCGAAGGTGACGGATTGGAACGTTCCGTGCCCTCGGGCGTGAACTCCCGCTCCCAATAGAACCCCATATCAGTAGTGCCATAGAAGCTAGGCAAATGCCACAACGAAGCATGAGTCACGATGGCTTTGAACCGGTCAGTGTGCCCGGCCACCCAGTTCGCCATATAGCCACCAAATGAGCCGCCCATGGCGGCGGTCCGGGTGGCGTCAATGTCTGGCCGGGCAATGGCCACATCTGTCGCTGTCATCAAGTCCTCAAACGGGGCGCCACCCCAGTCATCTTGGCCACGGTTGATGAAATCAAGCCCATAACCAGTTGACAAAGCCGGATCTGGCAACAGCACGGCGTAGCCGACGGCCGCCATCAGCCACGGGTTCCAGCGCCAAGACCAGGCATTCCATGAACTGACCGGTCCGCCATGGATCCACAACAGAAGTGGGGCCGGTTTAGCTGGGCTGGCCGCGGCTGGCAGAACCAGGAAAGCTCTTAAGTCAACGCCGTCCCGTTCAAAACGCAGCTCTTCAAGCCGTCCCGGCAGTTCAAGAACCTCGGCTGGTCCAGGTAAAGCCGTCGTGGCGATACCATTCCCGTCGGCCGCTAAGGCTTGGGTCAAGTCAAAACGAACCGGAGCAGGTGGCGCCGTGTAACTCGAACGCAAGGCATAAACCGTCGCGCCATCAGGTGACAGGTTGACATCGGAGAAGGCCGCCACATCAGATGTCAGTTTGGTGACAGTCCCACTGGCGAGCGCCACATGGAAGACCGGGGCACGGCCTTGATCATCAGCCACCAGGAGCAACCCACTGCCATCCGGCAGCCAAACCGGTTTGGCATCTATCACCCGGTCAAAGCTGGCCGCGATTTGACGCGGCTCGCCACCGTCAATATCGGTTAGCCACAGGCCAGTACCTTTAGCGTCCGTCGGTGTGGTGTGCTCCCACCGGATGTAGGCCACAGTCTTGCCATCTGGGCTGATCGCCGGGTGTGACAAGTCAGCCACTGGATCGTCGATCAGGGTTTTGGCCTGACCTGAGGCGTAGTCCAGGCGAACCAGTTTGACCCGCAAAGATCCGCCGCTCATTGGTACATCCCAAGTCGTCACAACACTGTCCCCGCCGGGTGTGATGTCTAGCTGACAATCCCATAAGGCGCTGCCAGCGCCGGGTGTTAACTGTCGCGGCGGGGCCAAGGTTTGGGCCGCGTCAACCGCCAAGAGTTGCGGTTTGGCCGGGCCGAGGTCCTGGTCCCAGAAACGCACCGGATAGGCGGTCTGCAAAATCGCGTTGACGTGCCCTTCGGCGCGCGCTTTAGCCAACCGGTCGTCATCGTCCAGGTTCGCCGCTGAAACCAGCACGCCCGCTTTGACTACAGTCGCTTCGCAAGATGCCGCCGCCACGACTTGGTCGATTCCGCCACGTCGCCAAGCCACCAGACGCGCTTCGCCGCCGTCGGCCGGTAAGCGCCACAAGGCCGTCGGTGCCTTGTCCGGGGCATCTTTCAGGCCGCTCGGACGGGCGGACAAGAACAGCAGGTCACCGTTATGGGCGAAGGTCGGCGAATGGCTGCTTTCCGGGGTTCTGGTCAAAGGCTGAGCCGGGGTTTGACCGGACGGGTCGATCCGCCACAGAGCGTTAACGTATTTTGAGCCATCCTGGCTGGGTGTGGCCACCTGGGTGACCAGGCGCGAACCATCAGGAGACAGGATCAGGCCGCTGAGGCGCGGCAAAGCGGCGTAGGAAGCTAAATCGGAGTACCAAGCAGGTTTTTCGGAGGTCACCAAATCTTTGTACCACAAGGCTCTGCCCGCCTGGCGGGGCCATTCTTCTATTTGGTGCGCGAGGGGGGAGTTGAACCCCCACGCCCCGTAAAGGGCACACGGACCTGAACCGTGCGCGTCTGCCTATTCCGCCACTCGCGCGCAAAGGTGAGGGTAGCACGGATCGCCAGGTAAGCCGAACAGAACGGCTTTCAGCTAAGACCAGGGATCGGGTAAGCCGACCGCGCCAAGGCGGTGGCCAAGCCAGTTAGCTTCGGCCGGTTAACCACTTAGTTAGTCGACCGGCCAGCGCGTGGTCCAATCATTCCGAAAAGGAATAGTTCCGCCAGTTGACTGACTATCCCGCCGTGACAAGCTAGTCTGTCGTTACGATTGGATGGCCACTGTTAGATGACTAGGGAACCGAGATTTTGACTATGAGCCGAATTTTCCACTCGGGGCTCGCCCGCCAAGGCATTCTCCCGACGCAGTACGCGGAGAGATGATCTTGCGGGTCAATCTAACGGGAAGGGATAACGAATGGCTTTCCTCGACCGAATCGAAAAGGGCGTGGAGCGCGCGGTCAGCGGCGCTTTCGCCAAGGCGTCACGTAGTGAGGTGAAACCGGTGGACCTGGCTTCAGCGCTTCGGCGCGAGTTAGACGATAAAGCGGCCGTACTAGCCCGCGGGCGGGCGGTTGTGCCAAATGAGTTCGTGATTGAACTATCACCCCAAGATTTTGACCGAATCTTGGACTGGGGTGCTGAAGCGATGGGTGAGGAACTACAAGAAGGCGTAGCCCAGCACGCCGCCTCACAGCGCTACGCCTTTGTTGGCCCAGTTTCAGTCACCTTTGAAGAAGACCCCGACTTAGAAGTCGGGGTCTTCCATGTGCGCTCTGAAACAGTCCGCGGAGCTGTCGCCCCGGCTGGTCCTTCAGCCGCGTCAACGACTCACCCAATTGTTGACATTGATGGGCAGCGCTACTTGTTGACCGGGCCGGTCACAGTCATAGGCCGAGGTTCTGACGCTGACATCATCGTTGAGGACACCGGCGTTTCGCGGCGTCATGTTGAGATTCGTTTGACCGCCGACGGACCAGTCGCCACCGATTTAGGTTCAACCAACGGAACGTTTGTTGAAGGACATCGCATCACCAACGCTTTACTGGTCGACGGCAACACAATCACCGTGGGCAGAACCAACGTGGTGTTTTGGACCGGCGAATCAACCGACTTAGGGTTCAACCCCGATAGCTAGGTCACCATGGGAGAACTCTCAGTTTCGCTGCTCCGGCTCAGCTATTTGGTGTTCCTGTGGCTGTTCGTTCTGGCGGCCCTGATGACATTGCGGCGTGACGTCTACGGCACAACCATCAGGCGTCGCGGAAACGGGCGACGGCCCGCCGCGACGTCACGCGGCCGTAGCCGTGTCCCAGTGCCAGCTGAGATGGCGGTCGGCCCAGTTGTTGCCCTGCCACAGCCCGGCCTACCAACGCCACTTGGCCCGGCGGCATCGTCCGGTTTGACACCTCCCCACGGCCAAGCCGCACCCGGCCGGGCTAACCCAACCAGACTGATAGTCAGGAGCGGTCCGTTGCGCGGCACAACCCTGCCGCTGGCCCGCTCACCAATTGTGATAGGACGGTCTTCAACAGCCAACCTGGTGCTGGATGATGAGTTCGTTTCGGGGCGGCACGCCCAGATCGTGCCCCGCCAAGGCGGCTGGGTGCTGGAAGACCTGGGTTCAACTAACGGCACATTCCTGGGACGTGAACGAGTCACCGTCCCGCGCGAACTAACCGTCGGCCAATCGGTCAGAATCGGTAATACCACACTGGAGGTGGCTAGGTAGGTTGGCCATTGCCCTGCGCTACGCGGTTCGCTCCGATATCGGGCTGACCCGCGCCAACAACCAAGATTCGGCCTACGCCGGTCCACACCTGCTGGTTGTGGCGGACGGCATGGGCGGCCATGCCGGAGGAGATATCGCGTCCTCAGTGGCTATCGCTCATCTGGCCGAACTCGACGAGGAAACACCAACCGCTGACCAGGGTGCCCAAGCCCTTGAAGAAGCCGTCGAAGGCGCCCACGAGGAACTCCTTGAACGGGTCGAAGAAGACCCAGAACTAGCGGGGCTTGGCACCACCGTGACAACCTTGCTGCGCACCGGTGACCGGCTGATCCTGGGGCACATTGGTGATTCGCGGGCTTACCTACTGCGCGATGGCGTCATGGAACAAGTCACAGCCGACCACACCTTTGTTCAATACCTGGTTGATCTGGGCAAACTTGACCCACAGCAGGCTGAACGCCACCCCCAGCGTTCCCTCCTGCTGCGGGTTTTAGGGGATGTTGAACTATCCAGCGGGCTTGACATTTCGGTCCGTAAAGCTGAAGCCGGAGACCGCTGGTTGCTCTGTTCGGATGGCTTGTCAGGCGTGGTTTCAGCCAAGACCTTGGCCCGCACGCTGATTGAACAGACCGACCCAGACCAGTGCGCTGAGGCACTAATCGAGTTGGCTTTGCGCGGCGGCGGCCCGGACAACATCACTTGCGTCGTAGCTGACGTCCTTGACCTGGATGATTTGCCGGCCGGCGAAGCGCCCTCAACCGCCGCCCAGGTCGCTGGGGCGGCCGCGATTGACCGTGACCGCCCAACCCGGGGTGGTACTGGTGCGGCGGCCCGGGCCGCCTTACTCGCCCGGGCCAGTGCTACCGGTCAGACCGGCCAACCGGTCGGCGCGGCTGGCCAAACCCCCAAACGCCAAGGTCGGCGCCGGGGCGGGCGGACCAAACACCAACCGGATCAGGCCGGCCGAAGTTCTGAGCTAACTGATTCGCCTCCCGCGTCACGCCTGGGCCGCCGGTTAGCTGGTATCGCTTTGGCCGGGCTGGTGGTAGCTGGCTCTGCGGGCGCGCTTTATTGGGCTTACGCCTGGTCGCAGGATCAGTTCTATGTTGGGTCTGACAACGGCCGGGTGGCGCTTTACCGCGGTATCCCGCAAGAGGCTTTCGGTTTCGCTTTATCGCATCTTGATCAGGTAACTAGCTACGATCTTGAACGCGACCTGACCGAGCCTTACCGCCGCCAGGTGGAGGACAATTTCACCCGCAACGTGACTGAAGCTGAAGCCTTGGAGTGGATTGACCAGGCCGTCGACCAGTCCCGCCGCGACCGGGTGACATCAAACCAACCATCAGTTCGGCCCAGTTCCAATCCCAGCGCCGGGGCTAGTTCCAGTCCTAGCGCTGGGGCTAGTTCCAATCCCACCTCCCGGCCTAGTTCCAGTCCCAGCGCCGGGGCTAGTTCTGGGCCGAGTTCTGGGGGTTAGCCGTGGCGACCATCCTGCCAGGCGGTGCGCGGCTCGGCCGCGGTACCGAATTGCTCGCCCTACTGCCGGCCTTGGCGCTGTCCTTCTTCGCTTACGCACAAGTCGCCCTAGCGGTTGAAGGCCAACTCCCAGCCCAAATGGGTTTGCAATGCGGTGGGTTCACTTTGCTGGCGGTGGCCTTCCATTTGGTGCTGCGCTGGCGCGCACCCTACGCCGATCCGGTCATTCTGCCAGTAACAGTTGCCCTTAACGGGATTGGCTTGGCGATGATTTACCGCCTCGCTTTACGTTATGAACAACTCGGCCGTGACCCCGGGTCGATCATCGCGAGTAAACAAATGATCTGGACGGTTTTGGGTGTTTCCGCGGCCGCCTTGACTGTTTTCTTTCTCCGCGATCACCGCCTGTTACGCCGGGTAACTTTCTTATCCGGACTGTTGGGTTTGATAGGCCTGATAGCTCCGTTCCTCCCGCTGATTGGCCGGTCAATTAACGGCGCCCGCATCTGGGTGCGGATTGGGCCGTTGTCGATCCAACCAGCTGAGGTTTCAAAGATTTTGTTTGTTGTGTTTTTCGCGGGCTATTTAGTTACCCGGCGGGACACGATGGCTTTAGCTGGACCAAAGATCCTTGGCTTGCGTTTACCACGGTTGCGTGATTTTGGCCCGATCCTGGTGGCTTGGCTGTCTTCGCTCGGGATCTTGGTGTTTGAGCGTGACCTGGGCACATCGCTGCTGCTGTTCGGTCTTTTCGTGGTGATGCTTTACGTCGCGACTAACCGGCCGTCTTGGATCATCTTAGGGTTGGGACTGTTCGCCGGTGGGGTGGCCGCCGCCTACCGTCTGTTCCCCCATGTTCAAGATCGGGTCCAAGTTTGGTTACACCCGTTTGACAACGCCCTTTATGACAGACCTTTGGGCGGCTCAGGCCAACTCGTGACTGGACTGTTTGGCCTGGCTGAAGGTGGCTTGTTCGGTACTGGCTGGGGTCACGGACGGCCCGATCTGACGCCATTGGCCTACTCTGACTTCATTTTCACGGCCCTCGGTGAAGAACTCGGCCTGACCGGGTCAGTCGCTATTCTTCTGCTCTATTTGATTCTGGTTGAACGTGGCTTTAGGACGGCCATCGGGACGCGTGATGGTTTTGGCAAACTGTTGGCCGCTGGTCTGGCCTTCACCTTGGCCTTCCAGTTGTTTATCGTCACCGGCGGTGTTACTCGCCTCATTCCGTTGACCGGCCTGGTGACACCTTTCTTGGCTTATGGCGGTTCAGCTCTGCTGATGAACTGGGTGGTAGTTGGTTTGCTGTTACGCATCTCCGATGGCGCCCGCCGGCCCCCACCGGCCACGTCGGAGATCGATCTGGCCGCTGTGGCGGCCCAGCTAGCTAAGAGTCAAGCCGCGGCCGGTTCCAGTTCAAGCTCCAGCCCAAGCTCCAGCTCCGGCCCAAGCTCTAGCTCCAGCCCAAGCCCAGGTTTTAGCCAAGACGGTCTCAGCACTGAGGCGGTGGCCCGGCCATGAACCGTGAAATTAGGCGCATCACCCTGGTGGCGGCCGCCATGCTGGTGGCCTTGCTGGTGGCGACCACAACAATCCAGTTTGGCGTAGCGGCCGACCTGCGGGCCGATCCGCGCAACGCCCGCACCTTCTATGACTCAATCGGCCGGGACCGTGGCGTCATCATGGCTCAAGGCGGCACAATCATCGCCCGCTCAGAGAAGTCCGGTGACGCTTACGTCTATCAGCGGATCTATTCGGACGGCCCACTTTACGCCAGCATCACCGGCTACGCCACAGTGGTTGGCCCACCCACCGGCCTGGAACTAGCTGAAAATGAGGTTCTGCTAGGCACAGCCGATTCACTCTTCTCAGTTTGGGTCAGACTAGAAAACCTCTTCACTGGCACAGTCCCGACCGGCGGCGCGGTCGAGGTGACCATAGTGCCAGCCGTCCAGCAGGCCGCTTGGGACGCTCTCGGTGACAACCACGGCAGCGCTGTGGTGCTGGACGCGAAAACCGGTGAAATCCTGGCGTTAGTTTCTAAACCAGCTTTCGACCCGAACACCCTGGCAAGCCATGACCCGGAAGCCGTCCAACAGGCTTACAACGCCTACGAATCAGACCCCTCCAAACCGCTGAATAATCGCGCCATCGCCGGTGACTTGTACTTCCCGGGTTCAACTTTCAAACTTGTGACAGCCGCCGCCGCACTGGAATCTGGCGATTTTGAACCAGATTCAGAACTGTCCGCCCCGACCGCGTTGGATTTACCTGGAACCTCACACAAGCTGACCAACTACGGTGATTCGAGTTGTTCCGCCGCGAGCACCATGACAATGGCTGACGCACTGGCGATTTCCTGTAACACGGCCTTCGGCTGGCTGGGCCTTGAATTAGGTGCCGCCGCCATCGCTAACCAGGCCGAACGTTTCGGTTTTGGTGAGGACCAGCTAATCCCGTTATACGTCCGGCCGTCCGTCTTCCCGAGTGACGTTGATCAATCCCAAACCGCTTTGGGGGCTATTGGCCAGTTCAATGACCGTGTCACGCCGCTCCAAATGGCCATGGTGGTGGCCGCTATAGCTAATGGTGGACGGCTGATGGAACCGCATCTGGTGCGGTCAGAACGTGACGATGATCTCAAAGTGGTGACCGAGGTGTCACCAGCTGAGTTGTCAAGGCCACTCAACCAAACCAACGCCAACGCCTTACGCGACATGATGATCCAGACGGCCACCGCGGGGACAGGCCGCCAAGCCCAGGTCGATGCCGTCACCGTGGGTGCGAAGACCGGTACGGCCGAGAAGGCGGCCGGCCAGGCGCCAGATGTTTGGACGGTTGCCTTCGGTGAGGTTGAGGCACGCACTGTGGCGGTCGCGCTGGTTATTGAGGATGGCGGCAGCCGGGGTAGTTCAGCGACTGGTGGCAGTGTGGCCGCACCGGCGGTGGCTTCGATCTTGCGGGCGGTGTTCGGATGATCGTGAAGAGCGGCATGCTGCTGAAGGGCGGCCATTACAAGCTCATCTCCCGCATCGCGGTTGGCGGTATGGGTGAGGTTTGGCGGGCCCATGACTTGTTGGCTGATTCTCCGGTGGCGATTAAGCTGCTGCGACCTGAATACACCGACGATGAAGTCTCACTTAAGCGTTTACGTTTTGAGGCCCGTAACGCCGCCATGCTGAACCACCCGAACATTACGCGGGTCTTTGACCATGGCGAGATTGATGGCACCGGCTTCATTGTCATGGAATATGTCGAAGGCCAGTCCCTGGCTGATGTCCTAGCGACTCATTCAACAATCGCTCCGTTGCGGCTGTTACCGATCCTGATTCAAGCCGCCTTAGGTTTGCAGGCCGCCCACGACGCCGGGGTGGTACACCGCGACATCAAACCCGGCAACATTCTGCTTGGCCCGTCTGATCAGGTGAAACTAACTGATTTTGGTATTTCGATCGCACCTGGCCAGATGCCTTTGACAGATACCGGCAAGGTCATGGGAACGGCCCAATATCTCAGCCCTGAACAGGCCTTAGGTAACCCGGCGACACCGGCGGGAGATCTTTACGCGCTTGGTGTGATCGCTTATGAAGCGCTCGTCGGTGAGCGGCCTTTCCGTGGTGTCAACTATGTGGCGATCGCTTTAGCGCAGGTCAACGAGCCGCCACCGCCGTTGCCGGCTTCGGTCGAAAAGTCACTCGCCCGCCTGGTGTTACGCCTGATGGAGAAGGATCCAGCTAAACGTCCGGCCGATGGCGCCGAGTTGGCTGGCTTGTTAGGCGAAATCCTTGAGATTCACCGTGAGTTGGCTAGCCGTCTGCTCGCCACCCGGCGTGGCGGCCCAGCCAGTGAGCCGTTACGTACCGGAACAACTGAACCGACTGACACAGCCGATCATGTCAACCTGCCAGCTTCGGCTCTGAAACCGGCTGAAGCTCCGCTAACAGCTCCAGCTCCGGTTGTGGCCCAACTTGAGACTGATCCTGGTACTGTGCCGGCCTTGCCGGCGGACGCTCCGCCCCGGGTTTACCCGCCTGAACGTCAACCACGCTCACGGCCCACACCGCGGCGCCGTCCGGCTTCCGGTCAACCCGAACTGGCGGTACCTTTGCCTGAGGTTCCGCCCGTTTCGGCGAGCCAGCCGGAAGGGAATGGTGCGGTTGGTTTGGCCACACCGCCGCCCGCCCGGGTGGGCGGTTCAGAGGCCGGGTCCTCCCACCAGCGCCCAGTTCCCGGCCCGATGTTGCGCCAGCCGGTTAGGCGTGACGCGATTCCGGCACCAAGAGCACCCCAAGATAGCGGCCCGGCGCCAGAAGTTACGCCCCCACCAGTGTCCGATGCCGCCCCCCGGTCTCTCCAGCCCACGCCAGTTTCCAGCTCCCCACCGTTAGATCAACCGATCCGGCGTGACCAGGCGCCAGTGGCGTCAACGGAAGCTCCCCGGCGGACCCAAACCGCACGGCCAGTTTCGAGCGCAGCCCCGCTGGATCGCCCAGTCCGGCGTGACGAGGCAGCGGCGCCAGCGGGTTCCACTCGGCCTCCCCGGCCGGTAGTACGCCACCCACACCGGCCGAATTCCGCCAGTCAGCCTGGAGAATCAAGTCAAGGCACCAAACCGGACGGCGGAACCAACCAAACCCCAGCTAGCCCCGACCAACCTGATTCAGTTCAGCGGGTGTCGGCGGGCGGTGTCGCGGGCGGAACCCAACCTGGGGATGCGGCGAACGGGCTGGGGGAACAAGCCGGACCGGCGGCATCGGGCACAATAACCGGCTTCGATGCCGCCACACCTCCCAGCGGCCAGGCCCCTGACCAGCGGGCGCGGCGATTTTCGCCCGGCTGGTGGGCGCCGGTAATCGTCGCCCTCGGGTTGGTGGTAATACTACTGATTGGGCTTTTAACCCTGCTCAGTGCGGATAATACACCGGGCGCTACTACGCCTACGGAAACAGTCCGTTCGCTGGTTGCGTCCCAAGACACAATAATGTTGGCTAGTAACGCGCCGGATTTGGCGCTTTTCAGGGAAAGGTAGCGCAGTGGCGGACATGACCCCAAGGATTCTCGCTGGCAGATATGAGGTTGGTGAACTAATTGGCCGCGGCGGCATGGCTGAGGTGCATGTCGGGCGGGACACACGGCTTGGCCGGACTGTAGCGATTAAGTTGCTGCGCTCCGATCTGGCGCGTGATCCTTCTTTCCAGACCCGGTTCCGCCGCGAGGCGCAAGCTGCCGCATCCTTAAACCATCCGGCCATCGTCTCGGTTTACGACACTGGCGAAGATGTCACGATGGATGCTCAGGGCGCCACCCGGCATGTGCCGTTCATCATCATGGAATACGTTGAGGGACACACCCTGCGCGAATTGATGCATGATGGCGCCGCCTTGCCGATTGATGAGGCGACAGACATCACAATCGGTGTTCTTTCGGCCCTGCAATACGCCCATCATGCGGGAATTGTTCACCGCGACATCAAACCGGGCAACATCATGTTGACAACAGCCGGCCAAGTCAAAGTGATGGATTTCGGTATTGCCCGGGCTTTGACGGAAACCTCCGATGCTGTCACCCAAACCCAAGCTGTTATTGGTACAGCGCAGTACCTCAGCCCTGAACAGGCCCGTGGCGAAAACGTTGACGCCCGGTCTGACCTGTATTCGACTGGTTGTGTTTTGTTCGAGTTGTTGACCGGGCGGCCGCCTTTTGTTGGAGATACCGCACTGTCAATCGCTTATCAGCATGTCCGTGAGTTCCCGGCCCCGCCGTCAGCCTACGCGCCTGATGTGCCCGCCGCCCTTGACCAGGTTGTGATGAAGGCCTTAGCCAAACACCGTGACCAGCGTTATTCGACGGCTTCCGAGTTCCTAGCTGATCTGCAAGCTTTCAAACATGGTGGCCGGGTGTCAGCCCCAGTTGTGGCGGGCGGAGCTTCACCTGAGGCGACCCAAGTGATAGCGCCCGCACCAGTTGGGGGCGCCCTCGGTGGCGGCATGGCTAGCTTCCCGCCACCTGGTTCAGGCGGACCGCCGCTGGGGCCTGGCGGCGCTTTCCAAAACGCGGGTATTTTGCCACCAACTGAACAAGTTGAAGAAGAAGAGGCGGCTGACGCCGCCAAACGCAAGCGCCTAATCATCATTTGGAGCATTGTTGGCGGAGTTGTCGCTTTGATTCTGATTGGTCTTGGCCTCTTCGCGCTGCTCAGCGGTGACAAGGAGCCTGATCCGGGCGGACAATCGACACCGGTCCAAGTCCGGGTTCCGCAAGTGCCCGCCTCCGGCACTGTCGAGGATTCGATCGAAGCTCTCAAGGCGGCCAACTTGAAGGCTGAAGAAGGCACACCGGAACGATCTGACACGGTTGAGCTTGGCAAAGTGATCCGGTTTGACCCGCGTTCCGGGCGTGACGTCGAGGCCGGTTCGGTTGTCAAGTACATCGTTTCGCTCGGAGCCAACGCCGTGACCGTGCCACCCACTGAGAATAAGACCCAGGAGGAGGCTCGCGCCGAGTTGACGGCGCTTAACTTGAAAGTCGCCGGCACGACCAAGTCGGTCAACTCGCCGACTGTGGCGATAGATAGGGTGGTGGGCACCGAACCGGCGGTTGGTCAAGTTGTTAAACCAGGTGATGAGATTGTCCTGCTGATCTCCAACGGTAAGACCACCGTGCCGGATTGCACTGGTAAAACACAGCAGGAGTGTTCAACCGCGCTGCAAGAAGCGGGTCTGGTTCTAGCTCAGTTCAGGGAAGAAGAATCAGATGAGACAGAGGGTTCGATTCTGCGGACCGAACCACCGTTCGGTAACACGGTCGATCAAAAGACACCGGTTGTGGTGGTGGTCGCCAAGGCCGCCGATATCAAGGTCTTACCGAATTTCGCGGGCTGGACTGAAGATGCGGCCCGCTCTTGGCTCGATGGAGCTGGCCTGTCCGCCTACGCTGAGACGGAACCTTCCACCACCTTGGCCGCTGGCTTAGTGATTAGCAGCGACCCGCCAGCTAACACCTCCGTTAAACGGGGAGATACCGTCCGGCTGAGGGTATCGGCCGGACCTGGACCAAGCAGTCCCAGCCCGACTAGCGTGAGCAAATCTTCAAACCAAGTCTTGTTCGCCGCCATTGGCGCGGTCCGGATGCTGGCTGTCTGAACGCTGTTTCTGTTTGAACCCTGTTCGGACGCTGTTTGAACGCCGTTTGTGTTTGAACCCTGTTTGAACTGGCGGCGGGCCGCCTAAACCCGGCCCGCCGCTAGTTTGAGGTGATTGGGTCAAAGTTTGGCGCCCCGCCGGGTTGTCCTGGCGAACTCTGGGTGCACCAGGTCAAAGTTTGGCGCTGTGCCGGGCGGCCGCTAATCCGGCCGCCAACTGGGTTGCCCAAGACTGGGCGCGAGCCGCTTCTCCTTCCAGCAGCGGCCCGCTATAGCCACCAACATAGAAGGTCGGCCCGCGCCGGGCCGCCCTGAAACCGGCCTTCAACAGGAGATGGGCGGCGGCCTTGGCGGCCGTTGATGGCGTGAATACGCTCTGCAGGGCGGTATCAACCGCCACCACCTTAAGCCACGGATCTGGTTCCAGACCGGCGATCCATTCCCGCGTACCCTGGGTTTCGGCCCGGTATCCGCCCCGCTTTTCGGCTTGGCGTCGGCTACGCCACCGCGGCAAGCCGTAATCGTGGGTTGGGCTGGCCAACACCAGCAAACCCAAACCCGGCGGAAGTCGCGGTGGGATTTTGCCTACCGCGACGGATTGAACACTCATCCGCCCGGAGCTAGCCAACCCATCAGCTATCGCGTCAGCTATCGCAGTGGTGTTGCCGAAGTAACTTTCAGTCACTACAAGTGCCGTCATTTTCTATCCTGTCCCGCGGCGGGCGCGGCCGGAGCCCACGCCATCGATTCTTGCCGCGTTTCCGCCAGGATGCCTGGTTTCCCGCCCGGCACTGGGCTGATCGCGTTTGATCCCGCCAGGCGGGCAACCCACCTCGGGCGATAAAAATCTCTGTAACTGGCCCAGGCTAAACTGGCGCCATGCGAGTCCTCCTGGCCGGCCAATCCGGCATGATTGGCCAGGCTTTAGGCCGCGCCTTGACCTTGTCTGGCCAGAACGTGCGGCCCCTCTTACGGGCCGCGCCGGACCAGCCAGCCAAGGATCCAGCGGAACAGACAGAGCAGGACACCATCTATTACTGGACGGGTCTGCCGGGTTCGGTTCCCCCAGCCGCTATCGCCTGGGCCGATGCCGTCGTATCACTTAACGGCGCGGCGTTAGCTCAGTTGCCCTGGACTAAGCGTCGGCGGCAAGTAATCATGGCTTCACGGGTTGACACCGCCAGTGCCATCGCCCGTAGCATCCGGGAATCAGCTTCGCCACCGGCCGTCTGGGTGAGCGCTTCGGCTTGCGGCTACTACGGCAGCGGTTTACCTCCAGACAGCCCGCCGCTGCGCGAAGACGCACCATCGGGGACTGGTTTCCTAGCTGGAGTGGTCCGGGCCTGGGAAGCCGCCGCCTGGCCGGCCGCTTCTAGCTGCCGCCTGGTTTTGGCCCGCACTGGACTTGTCTTGGGTCCGGCTGGGCTGATGCGACCACTCGCCTTGGCGACACGGTTCGGTTTGGGTGTCCGTTTCGGTGATGGACGTCAATATTGGCCCTGGATTTCGCTGCGCGACGAGGTCCGAGCCATTGCCTTCACTTTGGAGGCCTCCGACCTGTTAGGGCCAGTCAACTTAGCTGGTCCGGAACTGGCCAGCGCCGGGCACCTTGGTCATCTCCTAGCGCGGATATCGCACCGGCCATACTGGTTGCGCCTACCCGCTGGGCTGTTGCGGGCCAGCCTAGGACCGGCCGCCCAAGAACTGATGCTGGCTTCGCAACCAGTTGAACCAGCGGGCCTCCTTCGGGCCGGATTCACTTTCCTTGATCAGACTCCCGCCGAGGCGATTGTGACAGCCCTAGGGCCATAAGCGACGCCCTATTTCCGCGTCTTCGCTGGTCACGCTATCGCGCAACCGCGTACGACGCGGTCGGAGGGTGTTATCAACACCCGCCTGATGGGCCCGTCGGACGACGGGCCCCTGGGGCCATAAGTGGCGGGCTTTACCAGTTCAGCTCTCGTCTGGTGAATCGGCTGTTTCGGCCTCCCCGGGGGTGGTCTTCTTGCCAGTACCACGGGCTTTCTTGACGGCATCGCCCGCTTTTCTGGCGGCATCGGCCACGGCCCGTACCGCCATACCAGCGGCCTCACCAACCGCTTCAACGGCGTCACCGGCGGCATCCGCCAAGTCTTCATCCGGAGCTGGGTCAACGTCTTCCCAGTCTTCCTCAGCCCACGGGTCGGAGACTGGCCGGGTTTGGCGCCAGAACCAGTAGGCGATGGCGGAGATCGCCGCAGCGGCCATGCTCCATCCGACGATCCGCCGGGTACGCCGCTTGCGGGCTTTCTTGGCGGCTTCGATTTCCGCGCCGGTGGCGGCCTTGGCGGCCGAATCGACGGCCGCCACAATAGCTGGCAAGGCTCGTTCAACAATTAGGTCGCGGGCCTCATCAACCCGTGGCGCGAGGGCTTTGGCGGCGCTTTCCACCTTTGGTGCGGCTGCTGTGATACCTCTGCTCCAGGCTTCTTCAACCCGCGGCGATACCCATTCCCAGGCCGCGGCAACCTTCGGAGCCGCCTTGGCGGCGATTGTCTCACTGGCGGTCAGGGCGGCGGCTTTGGCACTGCCACCAAGCTCGGCGGCACGTTCTGTCCAGGATGAACCTCCCACCAAACGCCTTGCCTGGGTGGCGGGATAACAGCTTAAATTAGGCATTGGCTTCTCCTTTGATTCTTGGCTGGACCGCGGGCGGGTCCGCCTCATCACATGGTACGGCTGTTTCGATGGCGCCGGAGCCACCCCGCCCTGTGTGTCAGCCCGGCGGATCCGCCATCTCCGTGGGAGGATTGCCCGATGCAAGCAATTATCCACACCACTATGGGCGATATCCGCCTTGACCTTTTCCCCACTTCAGCGCCTAAAACCGTAGCCAATTTCACTGGTTTGGCCGATGGCTCCGCCCCCTGGACGGATCCGCGTAGCGGTCAAAACGGCCAAGGATCGCTCTACAACGGAGTGATCTTCCACCGTGTCATTCCGGATTTCGTGATCCAAGGTGGCGACCCAAAGGGAACCGGCAGCGGCGGCCCGGGCTACACCTTTGACGATGAGATTGACCCAAACCTGACCTTCTCCCGGCCTTATCTGCTGGCCATGGCCAACGCTGGGATCGTTAACGGCCGCGGAACCAACGGATCACAATTCTTCATCACCCTGGCACCAACAACTTCGTTGAACGGCAATCACACGATCTTCGGTGAGGTGGCCGATGAGCCTTCACGGGCCGTTGTCCGGGCGGTTGGCGCGGTCCGCACCGGACGCCAGGACCGGCCGGTTGAAGATGTAGTGATCAGTTCAATCGAAGTTCTCCCCTGAGTCGCTCGCCGTTACCCTGACTGTCTCTTGGGTGACCTTCACAGGCCATACCATGCATTAGGTAGAAACACAGATCCGCAGCCCACTATTGGACCATCCTGTGGACAACTGCCATAAAACTGTGGAAAAAACCGCCTCTGGGCGGCGAATTGCTGATTGGTCTGTGGAGGGCGGGACTGGTCAATAATTACAGAGGTGTAGTTATCCCCAGCTTTATCCCCCGGTGTGGATGGCTACCGTCCGTTAACCCGCCCGCTGCCCAGGCTTGAGTCGCTCAACCGGTCAATGGGTAGTGAACCACACCGTGGGAAGCTTTACGGCGGGCCTTTCAGACCAAACGGGCGGTCGGTGGTCCGCTTGACGTTTAGCGCCAACCCGCTGTCATGCCGAACCCACCCAGGATCAGGCCAAAGCCGATCGCCAAGTTCCAGGCGTTGATCGGACGAATCGGCCAAAGGCCTCCAGACAGGTAGTAGACAACCACCCAGACCAGGCCGAGCAGCATAACCGCCACCATTGTGGGAGCCCACCAGGTCGGTGACGGCCGGGGCGCCTTGGGGGTGGGCGGCGCGATATAAGTTTGCTTCTTCTTCTGACGCGACCTAGATTCAGGCACCTTGGTTTCTCCTAATTGGTCCTCTTCCTCGGGTCCAGAACAGATCCGTGTCTGAGACCGAGGAGTGGAGTCGTTGGCTATCTTGTTACAGGGTACAGACTTCGCGGACAAAGGAGGCAGTCGAACCATGGCCCGTGGGCGTCATTCACGCCGGAAACCACTTTGGCGCACCGGCAGTGTGCCTGTTGGGCTGGTGGCCGCCCTGGCCGGGTTACTGTTCGCCACCAACGCGCAATCCGCCGCTAGTTCTGACTTACGTGACGCTCCAGGACTACGCGGCATGGCGACAGCCCGCAACCGGCAGGTTGAAAACCTTGAAGCCCAACGGGCTAAATTGTTCGATGAGGTGACGGACCTACTGGCCAACGCTGGTTCTGGCCCAGACGAAGCGGACCCAGCTATTGGACTAGCGGCCGGCACTGTAGCGGTGACTGGCGCCGGGTTGACTGTCAGGTTGGACGATTCCCAGGCCGATTCCGCCATCTTGCCCGATTCGCCGTCTAACCCGGCTGAACGCCTAGTCCACCAACAAGACATTGATGCGGTTATGAACGCCTTATGGCGTGGCGGCGCCGAGGCGATGTCAGTACAGGGGCACCGGGTGGTGTCCAACACCGTGGTAAAGTGCGTCGGCAATGTGATCTTGGTAGCCGGCCGGGTCTACTCGCCACCATATTCGATCAGCGCGATTGGTCCGCCAGAGGTTATGCGCCAGGCGTTGGCTTCCGCCCCAATGGTGGTCGCTTACCGTGACCGGGCCACACGGCTTGGCTTGACCTGGGAGGTCAGTGGGGAGAACGATTTGACTATGATGGCGAACCTGCCAGGGCCACCGCGTCTGCGTTATGCCCAGACCACCGCGGCGCGATTGGACGGCGTCCGGCCATGACAGTTCCACCACCAGAGCGATCTTCTGACGACCAGCCGCTCACCCGACGGGTATTGCGTCAGCGTGCCACAGCCGGGCAACCGGTTGAGCCGCCCGCCGCTGCCACCGTCTTTCCCTCCAGCACGCCGACCGACCCTTCCGCCGGGCAACCGGTTGAGCCGCCCGCTAGTGTTTTCCCCTCCACTGGCACCACCTTCCCACCTGTATATCAGCTAGACGAATCATCACCCTGGGTCATCCGGGCGGCCCAGCCCGGCCAGTTCGCGCCGCCCGCCGCGCTGCCTTCGACTGAGGCGTCCCCGCCATGGGCTAGTCAATCTTCACGGTTCGCCCCAGCCAATGCCGACCCCATCCCTGCCGCGACACCGCCGGTTCAGCCAGCTGGTGACAGCCAGGTCTGGTCACCCACTGGGTTTGGCGGTACATCAGCTACTGCCACCACGCCCACCAGTACCGGTCTGACCGGCCAACCACAAGTGGCAGACCCGATGCTGCCACCAGTTGAACCACCCGCCTTACACCCCGATTGGCGCCCAGTTGGCGCTGGCCTGCCTGGTAACAGCGGAAGACCAAGCCTCAGCGGCCCATCAGTTCCGACTGGCGCACCGGCCCTGAGCGCCGGACCCAGCGGCGGTGCCGCCCTGAGCGGCCCGGGCGGACCCGCCGGGATGGTGCCGCCAACCCGAGCGGACGGCATCGTCCCTCCCACTGTCACCCCAGACGGCCATCCCGTCTCACGGCGCGAACGCCAAGAGCGGCGGCGACGGCACGCCGGTGCGATCATTTTGGGTGTATTCGGGGAAATCCTGATCACTTTAGGTGTGATTCTTGGGCTATATGTCGCTTGGGAACTCGTTTGGACTGATGTTGAGGCCAACCAGGAAGCGATCCAAGTAATCCAGACAGTTGTTGACCGGCCCGCCTGGATCCATCCGGACAAGAACAGCCCCAACGCGCCGCATCACGATCCGGCTGATGATCCGCCCCCAGTTGATGACAATCCACTGATCACCCCGCCACTTGGTGAAACTTGGGCGGTTTTGCACGTACCTCGCTGGGGTTCGGATTATGTTGTGCCAATGGTTGAAGGGATTGACCGTCCCACAATCCTGAATAAGGGCCTAATTGGACACTATCCGGGCACCGCCGGGCCGGGCCGGATCGGTAACTTCGCGACCGCCGCCCACCGAACCACTTACGGTAAGCCATATAACCGGGTGGCTGAACTAGAAAACGGCGATCCGCTGATAGTCGAAACTGACAACTATTACTTTGTCTACGAGGTTTACGGCTATGAGATTGTTTACCCTCATGAAGTTCGTGTCATCTGGCCGGTACCAAATGAAGAAAACGCTGTGCCAACTAAACGGATTATCACTCTGACAACTTGTCATCCAATGTTCTCCGCCAGGCAGCGTTACATAGTTTGGGGCGAAATGACGTATTGGGTGGACAAATCTGAAGGACAACTCGACGTCTTGGCGGAAGAGGGTTAGGGGGAACGATGTACGGCTGGTTGTGGCGTCATTTGCCGGGACCTTGGTTTGTTAAGGTGTTTTTCTTGGCGGCTCTGGCGGCGGCGGTTGTGGCCGTCTGCTTCATCTACTTTTTCCCCTGGGTCTCGCCCTATTTGCCGTTCAATAACGTCACAATTGAGGACGGCATGTCACCCGAACCGTCCATCAGTCAGGTTTACAGCCCCACACCATCACCCGGGTCTGACAGTTAGTTTGGTGGACGATGCCGTCCTAGCCAGCTAAGCGGACCGGGTCGGTTCGGTCAGCCGTTTTCTATGTCAACAGGGGTGCCCGGCGGAACAGTCGCCACCAACTGGTCAAGGTCTGTTAGGTGGATGCGGATACACCCGTTGGAGATCGCACCGGCCGCTTCAACTGACGCCTCATCGCCGAGCGGTCCGTGGATCGCGGTGATGGCATCTCCTGTACCCATCCAGTTGTCGATCGTTTCGGAGTGAGCTGAAAGATAAACCACCCACTTGCCGTAGCCGGGTGATGCCCCTGGATGAAACATCGTCACAAAATAGTGCCCGGCCGGTGTCGGTGTCGCTGGGCGGCCGATGATCGCTGGCACATTCATTTCTTCTTCACCGCGGTTAAGCAGACGGAGCCGGTGGGTGCGCAGATCAACAACGATCCGGTAAGGCGTTTCGGTGATTTCGATACCTTCGGCCGCTATCCAAGCGGTCGACTGGTTGGGCCGCTGCTGGAGACGTACCAGCAGGTAACCGTCGCGTTCATCTATTACTGGCAGAGCTGACGGGTAAGTCCACCAGCTACCCTCGACCAGGCCGCTGGCAGTGCCACCTGGTTCGCTGTAGGCCGTCACATCCCCGGTCAGGTGGGCTATCCGGAAGGGGCCTTCGGCTTGGGCCGCGGGTGGGGCTTGCTTCGCCTCGACTGGTGGCGGCAGTGTCACAATGACTTCGACTGGCACTGGTGGGGCGGCTTGGGCTGGATGGACTAGCAGAGCCCAAAACAAGGCCAGCCAAGCCAGTATCGCTAGCAGTGCCAGCCCGATCGCGCCGAGCAAGCCAGCCAGGACTAGTCGCCGTTTGTCTTTTCCGTTTTCGGGTATTACCACGGTCATCGTGGTCCGCCTGTCTGGGGCGCGATCCAAGGCCAGCCGTGCTGCGGCATTGGCCTCCGGGACTGGCCCACATCCATAAGAGAATGCTAGCCGACCGTCGGGTCCCCACCGCAGCTGAGGCGGACGAGACCGTGACCGTCACGTCCGGCGTTCGGCTGCTCACCCCTGCCCAGGTCGGGAGGCGGCTAGGCCTGTCGCGTTCGACAGTTACCCGTCGCGTCGCCAAAGGTGAGATCGGCGCGACCATGGTTGGCCACAGGCATCGCATCCCGTACCTGGAATACCAGCGGATTTGGAGGGATCTGGCTCGGAAGATCGCTTCCGATTCCGTCTCCGGCGTCGAGGCGGAACTGTTTAGGTGACGGCCGAGCCAGTCCGGACGGCTACGCCCTAAAGGTCGAGCCGAGACGCTATTGCGAAGCAATGCCAACAAGCATCGGCTGAGTCCGGACGGCTACGCCCCAAAGGTGGAGCCGAGACGCTATTGCGAAGCAGTGCCAACAAGCATCGGCCGAGTCCGGACGGCTACGCCCTAAAGGTGGAGCCGACCGGACTCGAACCGGCGACCCTCTGCTTGCAAAGCAGATGCGCTACCAACTGCGCCACGGCCCCTCGCTGAGCAGCGAATCTCATCCTCTGGTTGGGTTGCCAGATGGTGGCTTCAGGTTTGACCATTCGTCACCGGCTGACTGGTGCTTGCAACAGACTGCCTGGGTTGTTTGTCTGGGTTTCAGGCGATCGGGTCTGTCACTTCCGCCCAGAGGTCTAGTTCTGCCCGGTCTTGTGCCACCTTGCGGTAAACCAGAAAACCAACCAGGGCCAAGCCCGCGATCACCAGCAGTTTTTTCATTGTCAACCTCCCAGCCGTAGTTGTACCGGTCTTGGCCAGTCGCGGCCAGTGTTCTTGTGGTGGTCAACTCCCGTCCAGTCGCACCTGGTTACTGCCCGGTGCTGGGCGCTGACCCTCGCAGGGAGCCTACCATGCGGGTCTGGAAAGCTGTCTCCGTAGGGGTTGTCTATGTCGCCGGGGTAGTTTGGGGTTGATCCGGGTGTTCGCGGTCTGGTCGCTGACTCGGCTTGATTAGTGGGTTTCGTCAGGCTTTCGGATCGGGCCGGGCCGGGTTGGGTGGTCGGAAAGTGGACACAGTGGGGTCAAAACAGCGACTGTGACCACTTTCTGACTTCTCATCCAGGATGGTGTGTTGATGGCGTAATGGGCGTGGCTGGTTGACCTGCGGTTTTACCGTGGGACTAGGTGGTTTGTGCCAGGGAGGTTGTGCCTGGGTGGTCGGAAAGTGGACACAGTGGGGTCAAAACAGCGACTGTGACCACTTTCCGCGGTCAGCTTGGGGCGGATCAGACCGGGAAATGGATCAGGAATTGCGTTCTGCTCGCTCCGGGCACACCAACCCAGCCAGCCACGGCACCGACATCAACCCATGTCTCAGTTGGTTTCTAACAAGATGGGTGAATGGCACAGTAACGGCCCCCGCTTCCAGTGGGGCTACAGGACGGCACAGCGGGGTGGCAGGCTAGGCAGTAGAGGTTTTGGCCGTCAGGCCAAAGAAAGTTGACTGGTGAGCCTAAGGGTTATCTTAGGAGGGTGGGCCTAGGAGGACTTGAACCTCCGACCTCTTCCTTATCAGGGAAGCGCTCTAACCGCCTGAGCTATAGGCCCGTCCGCGTGATGCTAACGACACGCGAGACTATCCCAGATGCTGGCCTGGGTGCAAAATGCTGACATGCATGGCGTCTGGCTAGCCAGCGGGCTTGCGTCAGTCTTCGCGCAGTGTCACGTAAACGCCGCCAACCAGGGCGGCCACAATGTTGTAGATCACCGCCAGGAGAGTCGAAATGACTGTGATTAGAACCACGTTGATGACCGCCAAAATAGTCGCCCCTGACATGACACGGCCAAGTTCAACATAAGGCATTATTTCTAGTGATTCCGGTCGGCTGGCGCCAATTAGCTCGGTGATCATTTCGTCAATGGTGACGAACACGTGACGGTCGTTTAGGGCCTGCCACAAAATGAACACCGCCACCACGAACGCGATGCCAAGCGCGATCGCCATCAGGAAGGACAGTTTCATGACTGACAGTGGCGCGATATAGCCGACGTTCAACTTGACGCGGCGGCGTTTCGTAACCGGTTTTTTGGGTGGTCTCGCGTCTGGTTCGGGTGTGACAGTAGCGCTGATACCGCCTGGTCCAGTCATTGTGAGCGGGACTTGCGGTATTGGCGTTTTAGCTTCAGTCGCGGCGGCCGCCACCACCTTGGTGGTGACTCGTCTAACCTCACCCGGTGGGCTAGTTATTGTTTCAACTGGTGGGCGGTGGGCCGTCGCGGTGGCGGTTTCTGGGGGGACCGGTCCCAGACCGGTTTGAGTCATTGTGCGGTAGGACCGGCGCGGGCCATGGCTACCTGGGGTCAACCCAGCACCACTTTGGGCCGGGCGTGGTTCACCATCGGCGTGGCCAACACGTTTGATGTTGCCGTAGCCAGCCGTTGGGCTGGGTTTAGTTTTCGGCCGGATAGTTGGTGGCGGTGTGGGTGGCGGGCTGGCGGCGGCCGCACTACGGGCGGTCGCCTCAGGGACTTTACGTTCGCTGGTGTGGGTTGGTTTGCCACGGGCTTGGCGCCGTGGTTTAGCGGTTCCGGCCGGTTTGGCTGGTGGAGTTTTCGATTGGCTGCCTGATTTGGCCGGCTCAGCCGGTTTGGCTACGCCGTCAGCTTTAGGTTTAGCCTCATGTTTGGGTTCGCTGGCGGGTTTGCGCGCTGCCGGAGGTGCGTCCGGCGTCGGTGCTGCCTTCGCCCGGCTGGCGCTGTCCGGTTTGGCCGCGGCTTTATCGCCGACGCCAGAACCCGGTGCTTCGGTGTCACTGCTCATTTGCCATCACTCTCTTGTGCGCGGCGGCGCCGCCCCGGGTGGCCCGCTCCTGCGGTCGCAGGTACGGCCGCCGGTGGGGGCCGGTCAGCGCCGCGGGCCGCCACCCCACAGCGGCCCGTCACCACGGTACATGACATTGTCCGCTTTCCGGTCGCACTTGGTGTCGCTCTCCTCAGGTTCCAGTGTGTTGGCCGCATCGGTGTGGTTTCAATCGGACGATGCCGCCGGGCCGGGTTCCGCCGTTGCCTCGTTTGGCGCCTTGGACGGGTTAGGCGGTCCACTAGCGGCCTGCTGGTCTTGAACGTCCCCGTTGCTGGGGCTGGTAGCCGCGGTGGCGGCATCGTCCCCGTTTTCTGGTACGGCGACTGACTCAACATTACGGGCCAGAGCGATAATCCTGTCACCTTGGTCCGGTTTAGCGAAAACCACGCCCATCGTGTCGCGGCCTTTTTCTGGTACTTCATCAACCCGTGAACGGACCACTTTGCCGCCTTGCATGATGACCATAACTTCGTCACCTTGGTCTGTTATTAGCGCACCAACTAGGTCACCGCGTTCATCGGATAGTTTGGCGACTTTAATGCCAAGACCACCACGGCCTTGGACCCGATATTCGGCCGCCGGGGTGCGTTTAGCGAAACCGCCTTCTGTTACGACAAACACGTCGGAGCCTTCGCGCACAACATCCATTGCTAGCAGTTCATCACCGGGCCGGAACTTCATTCCGACAACACCTGATGTGGCCCGCCCCATTGGGCGGAGTGTTTCATCCCAAGCGGTGAACCGGACGGACATTCCTTTACGTGAAACTAGGATCAAATCCATTGTTGGGTCGACCAGGCGGGCGGCGACCACTTCATCGGATTGGCCTTCAGCGTCTTCCCGTAAGTTGACCGCGATCAGGCCACCTGAACGTGGCGAATCGTAGTCTTCGAGACGTGTTTTCTTCACCAGTCCGCGTTTTGTCGCTAGGACCAGATACTCAGCTTGGCCGTAGTCTTTGATGGCCAGCACCTCAGCGATCCGTTCCCCCACCTGGAAGGCGAGCATGTTGGCCACATGTTGGCCTTTGGAGTCGCGGCCACCTTCTGGCAGCTCATATCCTTTGGTGCGGTAAACCCGGCCATAGTTAGTGAAGAACAGTAACCAGTGATGGGTTGTGGTGACAAAGAAATGTTCAACGACATCATCTTCACGTAATTGGGCGCCTTTGATACCTTTACCGCCGCGGCGTTGTGAGCGGTAAGAATCAACCCTGGTGCGTTTGGCGTATCCGCCTCGGGTGATTGTCACAACAACGTCTTCTTCGGGGATTAGGTCTTCATCGGTGACTTCACCTTCGAAAGGCAGGATCCGGGTTTTCCGTTCATCGCCGAAACGGTCAACAATGTCTTGTAATTCGCTCGCCACAATGCCGCGTTGCCGTCCTGGGTTAGCCAAGATGTCTTGGTAATCCGCGATCCTAGCTTCAATTGAGGCATGCTCATCGACGATTTTCTGCCGTTCAAGGGCCGCCAGGCGACGCAACTGCATTTCGAGGATGGCGTTAGCTTGGATTTCATCGACTTCTAGTAGTGCCATCAGGCCTCGACGGGCGTCTTCAACTGAAGATGACGCCCGGATTAGTGCTATGACCTGGTCAAGGGCATCAAGGGCTTTGAGATAGCCGCGCAGAATGTGGGCCCGGGCTTCGGCTTCGCGTAACAGGAAGCTGGTCCGTCGGGTGACGACTTCTAGTTGGTGAGCGGTCCAGTGCCGCACAAAAGAGTCCAGTTTGCGGGCCCGTGGCACACCATCAACCAGGGCTAGCATGTTGGCCCCAAAAGTGTCTTGGAGCTGGGTTTGCTTGTAGAGGTTGTTCAATACGACCTTCGGTACGGCGTCCCGTTTGAGCAGTATGACCAGTCGTTGACCGGTCCGGCCGGATGATTCGTCACGCAGGTCAGCGATTCCTTGAATGCGGCCGTCTTTGACTAGTTCTCCGATTCTGGCCGCCAGACGGTCCGGGTTAACCTGGTAGGGCAGTTCTGTCACGACTAAGGCGTTGCGTCCATCGATTTCTTCGACTTCAACCACTGCCCGCATGATGATTGAACCGCGGCCAGTCCGGTAGGCGTCTTTAATGCCACGGCTACCTAGGATCATGCCGCCGGTTGGGAAGTCAGGCCCGGGAATCAGTTCAATTAGTGCTTCGAGGAGTTCTTCCCGGGGGGCGTCCGGATGGTCCAGATGCCATTGGATGCCGGCCGCGACTTCGCGCAGGTTGTGTGGCGGGATATTGGTCGCCATCCCAACCGCTATCCCAGCGGATCCGTTGACTAGCAGGTTAGGGAAGCGGGCAGGCAGGACAACGGGTTCTTTGGTGCGTCCGTCGTAATTGTCTTGGAAGTCGACTGTGTCGCGTTCTATATCGCGCACCATTTCGAGGGCTAGTGGCGCCATTTTGCATTCGGTGTAACGCGGCGCGGCGGCGCCATCATCACCGGGTGAACCGAAGTTACCTTGCCCGTCAACTAGCGGGTAACGCATTGACCAGTCCTGCACCAGGCGGACCAAGGTGTCGTAGATGGCTGAGTCGCCGTGCGGATGGTATTGGCTCATGACGTCACCAACTACCCGGGCGCATTTGAAGAAACCCCGGTCGGGTCTAAACCCGCCGTCATACATGGCGTAAACAACCCGCCGGTGGACTGGTTTAAGGCCGTCCCGGATGTCTGGTAAGGCCCGGCCCACAATCACGCTCATGGCGTAGTCAAGGTATGACCGGCGCATCTCAGTTTGCAGGTCAACTGGTTCAACCCGGGTTGCCAGGGCGGCTGGCGGTGTGCCAGTGGCGCTGGCCGTGGCGGTATCGCCTGTCCCGTCCGCGTCGGTTGTGCCAGGTACCGCCTGGCCGTCTGATCCGGTCAAATCGTTGTTTGTCACAGCTGTCCTCTAGATGTCAAGGAAGCGCACGTCATGGGCGTTACGCTGGATAAAGGCTTTACGGGATTCGACATCCTCACCCATTAGAATGGAGAAGGTTTCTTCAACGGCGGCGGCTTCTTCCATCGTGATCTGCAGCAGCGTGCGGCTATCCGGATCCATTGTGGTTTCCCACAGTTCCTGATAGTTCATCTCACCGAGACCCTTATACCGTTGGATGCCGTTCTCTTTCGGGATTCGTTTGCCTTCAGCTATCCCAGCCGACAGCATCTGGTCACGTTCCCGGTCCGAATAGGCGAACTGATGTTCCGAGTTAGTCCATTTGAGCCGGTAGAGCGGCGGCTGGGCAAGGTAAACGTTGCCGTTCTTGATCAGTTGCGGCATGTAGCGGTAGAGCAAGGTCAAGAGCAATGTTTGGATGTGTTTACCGTCGACGTCAGCGTCAGCCATTAGCACTATCTTGTGGTACCGCAGCTTCGACAGGTCGAAATCTTCTCCAATGCCAGTGCCGAAAGCCGTGATCAGGGCTTGAATCTCAGCGTTGGATAGGGCCCGGTCAAGGCGGGCCTTCTCAACGTTGAGGATTTTGCCTCTAATCGGCAAGATGGCTTGAGTTTCCGGGTTACGTCCCCTGATGGCACTACCGCCAGCCGAATCGCCTTCAACAATGAACACCTCTGAGACGGCCGGGTCTCGTGACGAGCAGTCCTTCAGTTTGCCAGGCATGCCACCTGATTCGAGGAGGCCTTTACGGCGGGTCGCTTCACGTGCTTTGCGGGCCGCCACCCGGGCGGCGCTGGCTTGAATCGCTTTGCGGATGATGTCTTTGGCTTCGCTTGGATGCGAATCAAGCCAGTCACCTAGGCGTTCGTTGACGACCCGCTGAACGAACGTCTTGGCTTCGGTGTTGCCGAGCTTAGTTTTGGTTTGGCCCTCAAACTGCGGTTCAGTTAGTTTCACTGAGATCACAGCGGTTAGACCCTCACGCACGTCGTCACCGGTTAGGTTGTCATCTTTGTCTTTGAGGATGCCTTTGTCGCGGGCGTAGCGGTTGATCAGTGATGTCAGGGCGGCCCGGAAGCCTTCCTCATGTGTGCCACCATCAGTTGTGTTGATCGTGTTGGCGAATGTGTGAACCGCCTCGGAATAGGCTGTCGTCCACTGCATAGCGATTTCAGCGGAGATCGTCGAATCAGTCGCTTCTGATTCGAAGTAGATGACATCAGGGTTGACTAGTTCGCTCTTGCGGGCGGCGTTGAAGTGTTCAACGTAATCGATCAGGCCACGGTTGAATCGGTAGGTGACGGCTCTGACCGAACCGGTTTCATCGGGTCCTTCTTCACCGGTGTCATGGCCGGGCCGCTGGTCTGTCAGCGATATGGTCAGACCTTTGTTGAGAAACGCCATCTGTTGAAAACGCAAACGTAGTGTCTCAAAGTCGAAGTCAACCGTTTCGAAGATGTCTGGGTTGGGCCAAAAAGTGATAGTGGTACCGGTCCGGTCGGTTGGTGCCCCTCGCCTCATTTGGCCGACTGGTGAACCGTGGTCGAAGGACATGTTCCAAACAAAGCCATCACGGTAAACCTCAGCCTCAAGTCGGCTGGAAAGGGCGTTCACAACTGACACCCCAACGCCATGCAACCCGCCGGAGACGGTGTACCCGCCGCCACCAAATTTGCCGCCTGAATGAAGCACTGTCAGAACCAGTTCTAGGGCGGGCTTATGTTCGGTGGTGTGTTCGGCCACCGGGATACCCCGGCCGTTGTCTTCGACCCGGACGGCTCCGTCCGGCAAGATTATGACCTCAATGCGGGTGGCGAACCCAGCCAAAGCCTCATCAACTGAATTGTCTACCACCTCATAGACCAGGTGATGTAAGCCTCTTTCACCAGTTGAACCAATGTACATGCCGGGCCGTTTACGGACCGCGTCAAGGCCTTCCAGCACTGTGATGTCGTCGGCGTCATAGTGGCCAGCGGGTTCAGTCAGAGGCGGAACAGGCGGAGTGGACGTATCGGTCACGTCAGCGAGCTTTCTCTAGGTTGAGCGTCAGTTGTCCCTGGGCGGTCCAGGAGCTCCCCTGTGGGCCCGGCTGGGTCAGCGCTTTGCGGCGCCTCCAGCCGGATTGGTGTTGAACGGCGTCAAGCGGCCGCTATGAGGCGGCCTGTCGCGTGTCATGCGGCGTCAAGCGGTCAACAGATCGCGTGACACGCCAAGACGCGCGAACAAGCGTGGCGCTGCACCCCGGTCCGTGGTTTTGGCCACGAACTTAGGCACTGATCAACGTAACCCTCTCGCTTTAGGTGCTAACCCAAGCTGAGAGCGCCGACGCGGCGTCCTGACCGTAGCTGACGGGCCAAGGCCTAGGATGCCGCAGAGACAGGGAAATGCCACCATCCATTCTACCGGCTTGAGCCGTCAGGAGGTGCTAGAGCGCCGCTGATACGTGATGTAGCGGGATGGCCTAGCCGGCTTGGCCGGACCCAGGACCCTAACTTCAGTAATAACACCATCACCAATGGTTCGGGCCAAGGCGGCTAACAGGCTAGATGACAACAACCGAATTTGGGTCGCCCAAGGCGGCGAATCAGCCCGGACTGTCAACTGACCCTCATTGAAAGTTTCTGGCTGGCAGTGGCGGGCCACATCAGAACCAACAATGTTCTCCCAGTCGGCCGCTATAGAACCCAGCGAAACCTCAAATGACCAGCCTTCACGGCTCACCAATTGATCAATTAGGTCACCGGCCGGCTTAGGATCCCGCACCTCGGCGGCTCGCGGCCGGGTCGAATTAGGCCGCGCCAGCCGCCTGCCTTTCATTACCCGGTCTAGAGCGGCGACTTCAGCACCGCGCCTGACCGGTTGGTCATCACTCATCGGCCGCTCCTGTGGCTGGTTCTGGTCCAGTCTTACCAGTTCGCCCATCTGGGCCGTCTTGAGGTTCAACTCCTTCAGTTGATACCTGATACCAGCGGTCAACCAGGCCGGTCGGCACATCGGATGGTACAGCGGCGGTGATTATGACCTGCTCAACATCACCTATCAAACCAGTTAGTCTGTAGCGCCGGGCGTTATCAAGTTCAGCGAAGACGTCATCTAGGATCAGGATCGGATCATCTTTAGCGTCTTGTCTCATCAACTGGAACGAACCAAGTCTGAGCGCCAAGGCCAGACTCCAACTTTCGCCGTGTGAGGCATAGCCGCGGGCCGGCAAGGAATCAAGGCTGAGAGCTAGATCCTCCCGGTGGGGTCCAAACAAGCTGACACCTCTATCAATCTCTTTTTGTCGGTTTTGTGTCATGGCTTGCAACAGTCCGGCCGTCACAACAGCCGCCTCTGGCCGCCCAACCAGGTCAAGCACACCATGATAAGCGGCCACAACCTGCCCAGCGGGCGCGATCGCTTGATAAGCGGAGCTAATCAGTGGAGCAAGGTCATCAACCAGAGCCATCCGGTTAGCGGTTAGGCCGCCTCCAAATGTGGCCGCTCGTTCATCCCAAGTTTCAAGTGTGCTGATGGCTTCTTGCCGGGCTGTACCGCTGGCCGCCCCAATTGACTTCAACAGTGAAGTCCGCTGTTGCACAACCCGCTCATAATCAGTCATCACACCAGCAAGAGCGGGCCTCATTTGGACTAGTAGTTGATCTAAATAGCGGCGGCGTACCTCGGGGCCACCTTTTACAAGGGCCAGGTCTTCAGGCACAAAACAAACCACCTTGGTTAACCCGAGGAGGTTAGCTGGGCGGACAGAGTTCTTCCCAAGCTTGGCGCGGCTGGCTTTGCCAGGTACTAGTTCAAGACTGATAACTAGGGCCCGCTCACCTCGCACCAACTTGGCGCGGATTTGGGCGGATCCCGCCTGATCGCGAACCAAATATGAACTGTTACTGGCTCGGTGGGATGACAAAGTCGCTAAATAGGCGATGGCTTCAACTAGGTTCGTTTTGCCTTGTCCATTAGCACCAGTCAAGGCGGTCACCCCGGGCTGAAGGTTAACCAAGACATCACGGTGTGACCGGAAGTCCTTTAGTGCCA
Organism: Bifidobacteriaceae bacterium; assembly: GCA_031267825.1. Lineage (GTDB taxonomy): Bacteria > Actinomycetota > Actinomycetes > Actinomycetales > WQXJ01 > JAIRTF01. The sequence continues at coordinate 44,103 of JAIRYJ010000017.1, read as the reverse complement.
AATCTGTCAAATACATTGCTACACCTTAACCAACCGCCGCCTGACGGCGGTTACGCGACACTACTTGTCCGGCGGGTCAGACACCAAAACGAATTGGCACGAGGAGATACTTATAGTCAGCCACGATCTGACCGTCAATCTCTCCTTGGAACAGGACCGGCTTAGTCGTGGTGTTCATCGATAGCCGTACCTCAGGTGTACCTAACGCGGTCAATCCGTCTAGTAGATACTGCGGGTTAAAGGCGACGGCTGTTTCGGGACCATCAAGCGTAGCTTCAATCACATCAGAAGCTTGAGCCTCATCACCGGCCCCGGAGTTGAGAGTGGCTTGTCCAGGTGACAAAACAATCTGAACCGGCGACTTGCGTTCATTTACCAGAGAGACGCGACGAACCGCTTCTATCAACTCAGTCGAATCCATCGTGGCTGAAACCTCAAACGAGTCAGGGAAGAGACTGCGGACCTGAGGATAGTCACCGTCAATCAACAGCGATGTAGTTTCCCGACCATCGGCCGCGAAGCCAATAATGTCTGACACGTCAGGTACACCGAGTGAGATTTGAACGTCCTCAGTCGCACCAAAAGACTTCGACACGTCACTTAGTGTTCTGGCTTTAACTAGGGCGACACGTGACGCGTCAGGCGATGTTGGGTGCCATTCAAGTTCACGGATAGCCAAGCGGTAACGATCGGTCGCCAACAGAATCAGATGATCACCTTGAATCTCTAGGCGTACACCGGTTAGTAGAGGTAACGTCTCATCCCTGGTCGCGGCGATTGACACTTGGGCGACAGCGTTAGCGAAGCTGGTGGCGTTGACTGTACCAGCGGGGTTGGGTAGTGCCGGCGGCGGCGGGTAGTCCTCCAGCGGCATCGTTGGTAGCGTAAAGACTGATGACCCACAGGTCAGAACTATTTTTGAGGCTTCTAAGACAATCGACACCGGCTTGGCGGGTAAGTATTTGGCGATTTCAGCCAACAGACGTCCTGAAACCAAGATTTCGCCACCTTGCGAAACATCAGCCGCCGCTTCAGCCTTGGCTGAAACCTCATAGTTGAAGCTGGTCAGCCGGACCAGACCAGCTCCTGCGGTAGTGGCTGTGATATGTACCCCAGCCAGCACAGGGCTAGGCGGGCGGGCGGGCAAGGCACGTGCGACCCAACCGACGGCGTCCGCCAAGACGTCTCTGTCAACCATGAGCCTCATGGTGTTCCTCCAAATCTTTAGTGTTAGTCCGTTAAGAGTACGCCGCGGCGCGTCGTGATGTCGGGCTGGTGACCAGGTTGGCGCGATGTTGGCGTGTCTGAGTTGCCAGTTAATTGATCGTGTAGGAATAGTAATAGAGGCTGTGGATTCTTGGGAGGACCAGTGAACTGGCTGATCTAGGTGGTAGTCGGCCTGTGGATAGGTGGTGGGTTGGTGGTGGAGGGATGAGTCGGTGGCTGGGGATAGGACCAAGAGGTAGGTTACGGGCTCCACAGTGGAGGGTAGGTTACGATGCCGTCCGGTCGAGTTATTCACAGGTTTCCACAGACTTATCCACAAGTGAGTTGAATTACCATTTGGACGTCCCTAAGGTCAACCGAGATGTCAACAGCACTAGACTAGCAATAGTTTTCCACAGTTTACCCACACCTGGGAATAATGAATGAATTAAAGAATAGCCGCAACAGGCGTCGACCACTACTGCTGGGCGGCGGCCTGTTTGATTTGGTAAGTCAAGGCAGAAACCTTATTAAAGAGGGCTGATTTTTCAGACAGTGTTTCAGCTACCTTACGACAGGCGCTCATAATGGTGGTGTGGTCGCGGCCGCCAAATTCACGAGCGATCGCTGGTAGTGATAAGTCGGTTAGTTCACGGCAGAGATACATGGCGATATGGCGGGCGTCAATTAAGTTACGGCGGCGTGATGGTCCACAAATGTCTTCAACTGTAAGGGTGAAGTATTTGGCTGTTTGGCCAATTATGAGAGCTGGTGTGATGACGGCTTGTGAATCAGTTACCAGGTCGCGTAAGACAACTTCAGCTAAGGCTAAGTCAACCGGTTGGTGGTTTAGGTTAGCGAATGCCGTGACCCGAATAAGGGCACCTTCAAGTTCACGGACATTGGAGGAAACACGTGAAGCGATGTAATGCTGGACCTCAGCGGGAGCGTCCAGACCTTCACTGACGGCTTTTTGACGAAGGATCGCGATGCGGGTTTCGAGTTCTGGAGGAAGGACGTCTGTTAGCAGACCCCATTCAAGCCGGGAGCGGAGCCGATCCTGGAAACCGGAGAGCTGCTTGGGTGGCGTGTCAGAGGTGATAACAATGTGGCTGCCAGAGTTGTATAAGGAGTTGAAGGTATGAAAGAACTCCTCAGTGATTTGTCCTTTGCCAATGAGGAACTGGATGTCATCAATGAGAAGGATGTCATTTGAACGGTAACGGCGTTTGAAATCCTCCATCTTACGTAAGCCAAGGAAATAGATGAAGTCGTTGGCGAAGTCTTCAGAAGTGGTGTAGAGGACGCGCAGTTGGGGTGACAAGGCCAGGGCGTAGTTACCAATGGCGTGGATTAGGTGTGTCTTACCAAGGCCGGAGCCACCAAAAATATAGAGCGGGTTGTAAGCCTTGGCTGGTGATTCGGCTACCGCCCGGGCGGCGGTGGCAGCGAAACGGTTGGATGTACCAACAACAAAGGTTTCAAAGGTATAGCGGGCTTGAAGATGGGAGGCGGCTTGAGGGTGGGGCGGACGCGGTGGTTCTGGGGTCACTTGGGGAGCTGGCTCGCGCGGTGGCAGATCAGTTAGGACAATGTCAGCTAGTTGGGGATCAACTGTGATGGCGAACGTGACCGGCTGTTCTGCCGCCAACGAAAGAGCTTCGGTTAGTGGTTCACGCAGGTAGTGTTCAATATGGTCTTTGGTATATTCGCTGGCCACAGCGAGTAGTACGGTGTCACCGACCAGACCAACAGGTGTTACGAGGGCAGCGAAACCGAAGTCAGAGCCGGTGATGCGGCCAGAGGCGGTTAAGGAGTCGAGCACATGCCTCCAAATTTGCTCGATGTTTTGTGGACCAGTCACGAGGTCTCCTTTCTGGCGCGCCTGCACATAGAAGGGTAACGCCTGAAAGGCTTCGAGCGGGAGGGGTCGGTCACGCGATGGGCGCGGTGTTGGTCTGCCGGGTAATGCTGGAGCGGGTTTGACCGGCTGGTCTGGGCGGCCTAAGGTTTGTTGCGGTTATGTGCTCAACCCTGCCCGTTTGCGGGGTCCTGCTGCGTGGGTCAAGGGGATAGCACAAGATTGATACAAGCCCATCGTGAGCGCAGGTGGTGGGTCTAGTAATGGGCAGGGAGTGGTCGTGTGACGAAGAGAACGTTTCAGCCGAACAACCGGCGGCGGGCTAGGACGCACGGGTTCAGGTTGAGGATGCGAACCAGGGCGGGACGGTCGATCATCGCTGGTCGGCGCCGCAAAGGGCGTTCGAAGTTGGCGGTGTAGGTTTCGGCGGTGTTGAGCCGGGAACACAAGATGCGCGGTTCAGCTCAGTTCCGGGCGGTCATGGGCGCGGGACGAAGAGCCAGAACCGGAACGGTGGTGGTTTATTTAGCTCCGACCTCGGGGCCAGTCTGGAGGGCTGGTTTCGTGGTTTCTCGGGTTGTCGGTAACTCTGTCGAACGCCACCGCTTAACTAGGCGGTTGCGGGCGATTGTGGCGGCGGAAATGACAGACTCAGCGATCGGCTGGGACATTGTGGTCCGGGCACTGAGGCCAGCCGGTCAGGTCAGTTTCCAGCGGTTAGCCCAAGCGGTGCGGTGGTGCTTGGTGAAAGCGGCGACATGATGAATGGTTGGCCAGGTTGGGACCTGATGAGTTGGCCAGGACGGTTGGCTGGCATGCCAATAGTGGCTTACCAAAAGTTCATATCACCGCTGTTGGGTGAGCATTGCCGGTTCTATCCGAGCTGTTCAAATTACGCTCTGGTCGCGTTGCGAAGGCACGGGCTGATCAAGGGGAGCCTGCTCACGATGTGGCGCTTGGTGCGTTGTCAACCTTTCCATCCGGGAGGAGTTGATCATGTGCCAGTCAAAGGGAAGTGGCGTGGTGCGGGTGAGTCGAGGCTGAACCTGGAAGACTGGACAGCGGCGGGCCGGGAGGTGACTAATGGATTGGTTTGACTCGATACTGCGGCCGATCATGTGGGCTGTTGCCTGGATCATGTATCTGGTACATGAGGCCGCATCAGGTCTCAAAATCAACCAAGATATCTCTTGGGTACTGTCAATTGTGGTGTTGGTTGTAATAATGCGGCTGATTATGATTCCGTTGTTTGTGCGGCAGATTAAGTCGTCACGCGGAATGCAGTTGCTGCAGCCAGAGATGCAGAAAATCCAGAAGAGGTACAAAGGAAAGACTGACCCGGTTTCACGGCGGCGCATGCAGGAAGAAACAATGGCGCTGTACCGTAAGCACGGGTCCAACCCGATGAGTGGATGCTGGCCGGTGCTGGCTCAGTCGCCACTGTTTTTCGCCTTGTTTAGGGTGCTGTATTCGTTGGGTCGGTTAGCCGATGGGACATACGGGCGGCCAGCGGTTGGCCCGATTACCAAAGATGTAGCGTTACAGATTCAAGGAACACACCTTTTTGGTGCTCCCTTATCAGCGACCTTCTTGAACCAGAATAGCTGGGCCGGGGCCGATTCTGTTTCGGTGCGGATAGTGACAGTTGTGTTGATTATTCTGATGTCAGTCACAACCTTTACCACGCAGCGGCAACTGACGATGAAGAACATGCCAGATTCTGCCAAGGACAACCAAATGTTCCGGATGCAGAAGATGATGATGTACGCCATGCCAGGGGTTTTCGCGGTGTCGGGCGTGAATTTCCCGATCGGTGTGTTGATCTACTGGTTGACAACGAACCTTTGGTCGATGGGGCAGCAGTTCTTTGTTATCCGCAATATGCCTGCGCCAGGGTCAGAAGCCGAAAGGCGGTTGGCTGAGCGCAAGGCCCGGCGCCGAGAACGTAAAGGCCTAGGCCCTGAGGATGAAGATGACGGTGGGCGTGGGCAGGCGGCCGGGGATACTGAGGCCGACGGCGGGACCCAGCGGGTTCAGCCGAGGCGAACGACCCGCGCCCAGAGGCGGTCAGGTCCGCTGCAGGCGGCGAACCCGTCGCCGCGAGCCGATGGACCACGACGCGAAATCGAACCGGAAGACGCCGCCAGTGAGGTCGCTGAGACGGCCGATGCGACCAGGGCAGAGCCAGAAAGGCCAGCCACCAGTAAGAAGACTGATGACCAAGGCGGAGCTAAGGCTGGGAAGACGGCGCGTCCGTCTCGGAGTGGACCAGATTTGCGGGACTTCGGGCGGAGCGGTGGTGGCGACCAGAAGCACAGCCAGAAGGCTGGCGCCGGGAGCGGTGATGGGCGGGGCGGGGGAAAGCGGTCCGATGCCGTCGCCCCGGTTAGTGGTTCTGGTCAGGCGGGCGGGACTGGTGGTTCAAGACCGAGGACGGCCGGAGAGAAACAGGACAGTGGCGGCACGACCGTCGACAGAGTTGAGGACAGCGGGCAAGGCAAGCCAAGTGTCAGGCAGCAGCCCAAGAGGCGGCCGCGCAGAAAGCGGAAGTAAGGAGAACGCCATGAGTGAAGATGGCGAGGCGGTGGCGAAGAGCCAGCGTGTCAGGCGGCTAGAGGAAGATGGCGAGATCGCCGCCGATTACTTGGAAGAGTTGCTCGACATAGCTGATATCGGTGGAGACATCGATATTGATGTTGAACACGGCCGAGCGGTCGTCGCGGTGGTGGCTGACGAAGCTGAAAGCGGTGAGCTTGAGCGGCTAGTGGGCGCGGACGGCGAGGTACTCGACGCTCTGCAGGAACTGACCCGGCTGGCGGTTCAGACCAGATCAGGCGAACGGTCTGGGCTGATGCTTGATGTGGCCGGATTCCGCGAACAACGCAAAGCCGTGTTGCGCCAGCAGGCGGCTGAGATCGTGGCTGAGGTTAGGTCGACGGGACAAGAAGTCGCCCTTGAGCCGATGAACGCTTTTGAACGTAAGGTGATTCATGATGCTGTCGCCGACGCCGGTCTGGTTAGCGAATCATCGGGCACGGGAGCGGACCGTTTTGTGGTTGTCCGCCAACAGTAATGCTGGGTGACGCCGGGGCCGGTCAGGACTGGTTGAAGGATGTCTTCGGGCCGTCAATAGATAAAGTTGGGCGCCTGGCCGAGTTGCTGGAAGAGCAGGCGGAGGTCAGGGGACTACTTGGTCCGCAAGAGTTGGACCGGCTGTGGGAGCGGCATCTGGTGAACTGCGCGCTATTGGAGCCGTTGCTGCCGCCGTCAGGCTTGGTGATTGATGTTGGATCGGGCGCCGGTTTGCCCGGGCTTGTGCTGTCGGCGATGCGGCCGGAGTTGGAGTTTGAACTGGTCGATTCGAAGCGGCGCCGGGCCGATTGGTTGGACTTCGCCACGAGTCAGCTGGAGCTTGGAAACGTCCGGGTGACCTGGGGACGGGCTGAGGAGTTGAGAGGCCGCGATGCGGCCGGGGTGGTGTCACGGGCGGTTGGGAGCCTGGCTGAGCTGGCTCGCTTGACGAGCCAGCTATTGGCACCGAAGGGAGTGTTCTTGGCGTTGAAGGGACGCCAGGCGGCCGAGGAGCTGGAGCGATTCCGGATTGAGCTGGAGCGGCGAGGACTAGGTGACGCGGAGCTGCTGGAAGTCGGTTCGGCCGCGAGAGGCGGAATTAGCTATGTGGTGCGAGCCTGGAGGCGCTGATGGGCAGCCTTCGGGTGACGAGGGGCCAGTCGGCGAGAGGCGTAGTCCATACTTGGTGGGTTGGTTGGGACTGAGTCGGACGGTCAATGTTTCACGTGAAACATTGACCCCGGAAGGACCGGACTTGACGCTGCGACAAGACGATCCGACTGGACCGCAAGAGGCGATGACGAACCAACGACAAGGCAGGACGTAGCGGCCGGAAGTGAGAGCAGGACGGCGAACCAGGATGAAGGCATTGGCATGACGCGGGATCGAGGCGAAGACGTTGACAGGGCAGGTGGCCAGGGCGGGGTGAGCGGCCAGACAATTGGTCAGGGCGGCGTCTTTGGCCAGACGGCGGTGGTTTGGCCACCGTGGGCATCGGCTCCGGGGCCGAATGTTTCACGTGAAACATCGGAGCCCGGCGCTGCGGCCGCCACGGCGGAAGAGCCCTCAGCTGGGGTGGGTGAGACACCCCTGGCCGACCAGGTGGCGATTGACGCTCAGCGCCGTTCGCGCCTCAGTGGTAAGACTTTTCCCCGGCCAGCCCAGACCAGGATCATCACAGTGGCCAACCAAAAGGGCGGGGTTGGCAAGACTTCGACCGCTGTCAACTTGGCCGCTGCCTTGGCGACCAACGGCTTGCGTGTGCTGTTGATTGACATTGATCCGCAAGGTAACGCTTCGACCGCCCTGGGCGCTCAGCACCACTCTGAGATTCCGTCAGTCTATGAGGTTCTATTGGGCGGCCGCCCAATGATTGAAACAGTCCAGGCCTGCCAGGATGTCGGTGATCTGTGGTGCGTTCCGGCGACCATTGAGTTAGCTGGAGCGGAGATAGAACTCGTCAATCGGCCGCAGCGAGAGTTCCGCCTCCATCAAGGACTGACCGAGCTACGCCAGTCCCTCCAACACGCCGGGCAGCCCGGACTTGACTATGTCATCATCGACTGCCCGCCCTCATTGGGTCTGCTGACACTGAACGCCTTTGTGGCGGCGCGCGAAGTCCTGATCCCGATTCAATGCGAGTATTACGCGCTTGAAGGGTTGTCCCAGCTACTCAACACAGTCGAGCGGATACGGGCGGCTCTCAACCCTGAACTAAGGCTGTCCGCCATCTTGCTGACAATGTATGACGGCAGAACTAATCTGGCCCGCGATGTGGTCCAGGAGATCCGGACTCACTTCAGCGATGAGGCACTGGCTGTAACCATCCCGCGGTCGGTCAAGATCTCGGAGGCGCCAGGCTTCGGCCAAAGCGTCATAACATACGACAGGAACTCAACTGGAGCGTTGGCCTATTTAGAAGCCGCGCTTGAACTAGCCGAACGCGGCGGGAGGAACTAATGGCTGAACGCAGAACAGGTTTAGGCAAGGGGCTCGGGGCCCTCATACCTCCTGTCAACCCGGCCGTCGGCGGCCAGGACCGCCGGGCGCCAGGTGGGACTGGCACCGCCAGGCGGCCAGTCGATTTGCTGTTCGCCAGGACTGGCGAGGCGGCTGATTCGACCGGTCCAGATGGAACCAGCTCAGATAGGACCGGCCCAAATGGGACCGCCACGGCGAGCGGTGGGCAGTCAGCCAGAAACAGTCAATCACTAGTTGAGGCGGATTCTGGCACGGACCTTGTTGTTGTGCCGGGAGCCGAATTCGCGCTGGTACCGCTAGACGGCATCGTCCCTAACCCGAGGCAGCCGCGGGCCGCCTTTGACGAAGACAGCCTGCAAGAACTGGCTGACTCAATCAAAGAAGTCGGCCTGCTGCAACCCGTTGTGGTGCGCCGGGCCGCCGCCGGGCCGGACGGCGGCTACGAACTAGTGATGGGGGAACGCCGCTGGCGGGCGAGCCGGCTGGCCGGGCTGACCGAGATTCCGGCGATCGTTCGACAGACCGATGAATCTGACATGTTGCGTGACGCTCTGCTGGAAAACCTGCACCGTACACAACTCAACCCGCTCGAGGAGGCCGCCGCCTACCGCCAGTTACTCGACGACTTCGGCTGCACCCAAGAGGAACTGTCCGCTCGCATCGCCCGGTCCCGGCCGCAGATCTCAAATACGCTTCGCCTGTTGCGCTTACCTCCGTTGGTTCAGCGCCGTGTCGCGGCTGGAGTGTTATCGGCTGGCCACGCCCGGGCGTTGCTCGGACTGGAAGACCCAGCGGCGATGGAGCGGCTTGCCCAGCGGATCATCGCCGAGGGCCTGTCCGTCCGGACAGCCGAAGAACTGGTCGCGCTTGGTGAGGTACCGCCAGCCGAACAGCCTAAACGTGCCGTTGTGCGCCCAGGAGGCCGCCGCGACGCCTTGGACGCGTTACAGGACCGGCTGGCGGACAAGCTTGACACCAAGGTGACCGTCACACTGGGTAAAGCCAAAGGCCGGATCGCAATCGAGTTCGCTTCTTTGGCTGACCTCAACCGGATTGTTGGTCTGATTGATCCAACGGATCCTGGGGTCTTGAAGCGTCCGGTTTAGGCGGGTCGCCGTTGGTGGCGGTGGTGGCGGCAGGTCTGGTACGAGCACCAGCAGCCATGGCAGCTCCGGAAGCAGTGGCGGCGTCAGTGATAGCGTCAGCCTGCCGCTCGTGGCGCCGGACCCAGGCCACAGCCCGGTAAGTCACTGGCAAGAGCGCGACCTCCGCTAAACACTTGTAGAGGTAACCCAAAACAATGTAGCCAACAAATTGCGCGCCTTGAATGACTCCGAGGAAGGCCACAGTGCAAAAGACGGCCGTGTCAGCCAACTCGCCGACGACTGTTGAGCCCAGCAGCCGAGTCCACAGTGGCCCGCCCGGCCAGCGCCGCTTCGCTCCAGTCAAAACGGACGCGTTGATCAACTGCCCAGCCAGGTAGGCCGCCAGTGAAGCCAGAACAATCCGTGGCACAAAACCCAAGGTCATCTCATAGGCCACCTGGCCGTGCCAGTTAGCGGCTGACGGTAAGACCTGGACCAGCCAGAAAGACCCGGCCGCCACGGCTGAACAAATGAATCCCAATGCGATGGCTCGCCGTGCCGCCTTGAAACCGAAGACCTCAGCCAGCAGGTCCCCCAGGATGTAGGTCAGCGGGAAAAGGAAAGCGCCACCGTCGATCGTCAACGCCAGCTTCAGGCCAAACAGATCAATCTGGCCCAGACCAATCAGTTTGACGGCCGAAACATTCGAGATCACCAGCAGAGCGGTGAACAGGCCCACGACCGGCCCGTACCAACTCCGGCTGGGCATGGCCTGGCCGGGCGTGGTCGGCCTGGCCGGTGCCGACCCGGACGGTGGCGAGTAGAGCATCCGTCAATCATGCACCAGACCGCCAAGCTGCGGTAACGTGGCAATGTGGCGGCCGACAACAGACCAGGAGGAACCATCTCCTTTGTCCAAGTGCTGGCCAGTGCCCTGGCGGCGGCAACAGCCACGCTCGCGTTGTCTTACCTGGGGGTGGCTGGGACCATCCTGGGCGCGGCGCTCGCCTCGGTCATCACCGTTGTTGGCAACTATGTTTACAGCCGGTCGTTGTCCCGCACCCACAAGGCGGTCAGGACTTTGGCGCAACAAGCCGCCTCGCGAGTTATGGGACCGGCCGCGACATCCGGCGAAGAAGACCCGGCCGAGCGGTCCGCCACCGGGTCAGAGGCGGCCGGTTCGGACGATGCCGTCGAGCCAGTTCCAGCGGTGACGGCCGGTCCGGACGATGCCGCCAGTTCGGTTTCCTCTCAGGTCAGGCTCGGACAGCCGACCGCGGATTCCGCGGCGGATAAGCAATCAGGCACGGCCGTGGCGACCGCGCCGGGCGAAGCGGGCCCGCTAGGAGCGGGCCAAGCCGAACAGGACGGAACGGGCTTAGCGAGTGAACAAACCGCCGTTAAGGAGGCGGACCAGGCGGACGGCATCGTCCAAATTGGTTTACCCGTCGCCAAGCCGGTCGAGGTGACGGTTGACGCGGCTGACCCGGCGTGGTTCGCTCAGATGCTCGCCCGGCATGGCACTGTCCGGACCATGGTGGCCCTCGGCTTGGCTGTCTTCCTGCTCATCATGGCCGTTGTGACGGGCCTGGAACTGCTCATGGGCAAGCCGCTGTCAGACGAGCTGACTGGCCAGGATTCGGGACGGAAGACAACCTTCATCAACCAGCCAACCGAGCCGCCATCTGATCCAACGCCGCCGGCCACACCGCCGCCAAGCTTGCCGCCCAGCCTGGAGCCGAGCCTCGAGCCAACGCTGGAACCGAGCCTTGATCCAAGCTTGGAGCCGAGCCCGAGTCCAAGTCCAAGCCCAAGTGACGAACCTTCGTCCGAGCCAGAACCAGACCCAGTCACCAGCCCACCGTCTGAACCGCCAGTTGAGCCAATCCCGAGCGCCAACACTGAACCGCCGCCGCCCGCCTAGTACGTGCCTCAGACGCGGCGTCCCAGTCAGCCGTCGGCCGACTGGGACGAGTGGAATGGTTCAACCACCGCGTGGTGCGTCCACTGAGGCACGTTCGATCAGACTGGCCGACAGGACAACGGATTCCGGTCGGAATTGACTGCCGGAGATTTGCAGCACCAGGTTCTCCAGGGCCAGCGCCCCGAGCCGGTAAACCGGCCGCGACACGACGGTCAAAGCCGGGCTGATCAGTGGCGCCCAGGCCGTGTCATCAAATCCGATGAGAGAGATGTCAGAGCCGATTTCTAGTTTCAATGTATGACAAGCGTCAATCGCGGCCAGGGCCAGTTCTGAGTTGATGGCCAGCAGGGCGCTAGGCCTGTCACGTTGAGACAGCAGCCGGATGGCGCTGGCTTTGGCCGACTCGTGGTCATCTTCGGCGAAAACCAACCAATCGGACCGAACGGGCAGGCCGGCTTGCTTCATGCCGGACATCCATCCGGTCACCCGGCCAACCATGGTTGAGATGGCCAACGGGGAGGTGTACGGCAGACGTTTGCCGTCGACGGTTGATGAGTTGCAAAGTAACCCGACGCGTGAGTGGCCGTGCCGGGTAAAGAGGCTGACACATTCACGGGCGGCGGACTCATCATCAGTCGAGACAACACAGGCATCGACGTCATCGGCCCGGCGGTCAAGGAAGACGACTGGCACGGGAGGTGGATTAGTCAGGTAGTCGTGACCAGTCCGGGCGGAGGTGACAATGATCAGCCCGTCGACTCGCTTGTCAAGCAGTTCGCGGACAGCCCGGCGCTCGGCGCCGAAATCCTCATCAGTGTTAAGTACAAGGGTCTGGAACCCGAGCCGGGCAGCGGTCCGGATGATAGCGAGTGTTGCCTGGTAGAAGAACGAGCCGCTGATGTCAGCGATTACCAGGCCGATAGTGGAGGTGTGACCAAGGCGCATCGCCCGGGCGATCTCATTGGAGCGGTAGCCGAGTTGAACCGCCGCCTCCTGGACACGCCGCGAGGTGTCGAAGCTAACGCTGCCGTAACCGCCGAGAGCCCGGGCGGCAGTGGCGCGTGAAACTCCTGCCAAGGCGGCGACATCTGTGATGCGGGGAGCGCCCGCCTGCCCGGATGATCGGGGAACTTGATCAGTCATCTGCCTCCTACCTTGAGGCGGTCGCGCCACTAACGCGCCGCCTACCTGTTTTCCCGGATAACCGGGACTTTGACCGGCCATCTGCCACCAGGCGTCATCTGACGCCTTGACATGGCCTGGCGAACATCGTACCGTTTTAGCTACCGCGGTGAGATCGTTCTCACACTACCACGCGCGACATCTCACACAGGGGAGAACTATGAAGTTCAAGTCAACTCTAGCGGCCGTCGCCGCGATCGCCTTCAGCCTGACCCTAGCAAGTTGCGGCGGGTCTGAAAAACCTTCTTCTACCAGTTCGTCTAGTAATAGTAACGGCCTGATTCGGGTCGCCTTCGTGGCCGGGATCACGTCTGATCCATTCTTCAGGGCGATGCGGCTGGGAGCTGAAGAAGAAGCCGCCAAACTTGGTATCGATCTCATTTGGACAGGCAGTCCGACCGAATATTCGCCCGAGAGCCAAGTGCCCTTCGTTGACGCCGTTCTGGCTGACCAAGTTGACGCCCTGATTCTGGTGCCAACCGACCCGGATTCGTTGCAAGTCAGTGTCGACAAAGCCATAGCCCAGGGCGTCCCAGTTATCACAGTTGATACAACAGTGACCGACCAATCAGGTCTGACCGCCCACATCACAGGCGACAACATCCAAGGCGGCGCCCTGGCCGCCAAGACACTAGCTGAGCAAATCGGTGACGAAGGTGAAGTATTCATCATTTCAGGCTCACCAACCGCCACGACAGACTCAATGCGGGCTCAAGGCTTCGAAGAAGAACTGGCGGCCAACTATCCCGGCATCAAAGTAGTTGGAACCGAATACGCCCTCAGCCAGCCAGCCAAGGCGACCTCAGCGGTCAACACGGCGATGCTGAACTATCCAGATCTGAAAGGCATCTTCGCCATCAACGGCACTTCCGGCACTGGCGCTGTGGCGGCCCTGCAAGGCGCAAGTAATCCCGGGCAAATCGCCTTGATTGGCTACGACGCCTACGCCAACCAGGTGGCGGACCTTGACAACGGTGTGTTCACAGCACTGATCGCCCAAGATCCCAGCCAAGAAGCCCGTCTCGCCTTACAAGACGCCAAGGCGGCTGTCACCGGTGAAGGCAAAGACAAGATCGAGCGGACTGTTGTCATTCCGAACATCGTGATGACTAAAGCCAACTTGGCTGATACCAGAAAGTATCAATACGCCGAGTAGTCAGCCAGAGGCCGGGTTCGCAAACGGACCAGGTCGGCAAGGAGACAAACAAGCCATGACAACCCTCTCGGCAGTCAAACAGGGCCGTGCCGGGCCGACCGGGGATGACCCAACCCCGGCCGGCCCAGGCTGGGCTAAGCCGCTACACCGCCTGCGCCACCACCGTCAAGAACTGATTCTGCTGCTGGTACTAGTAGCGATGACATTCCTGTTCGCCCAGCTCAATCCACGATTCTTGTCAACCGCGGCAGCCGCCAACATCATGCAAGACTTTAGCCCTGTCCTGCTAACGGCGGTCGGCCAGACATTCGTCATCATCAGCGGCGGAATCGATCTGTCAGTCGGTTCAGTACTGGGTTTAGCTGGTGTCATCTGCGCCCTAACAGCCCGCGCCGCCAACCAAGCTGGTCTGCCAACCGGTGCCGGAATTGGTCTGGCGGTGATGGCGGGAATCGTGACAGGTCTACTGGTCGGTCTAGTCAACGGACTGCTCGTCAGCCGGGTCAAACTGGCGCCTTTCATCGCCACACTCGCCACCATGGGTGCCGCCTACGGCACCACCTTGGTGGTGACTAACGGCGTCCAGATCGCTGGCGGTCCACGGGCCGTCATTTTGATCGGATCAAAAACCTACCTAGGAGTCTTTACAGCTCCGGTGCTGGTTGTCCTAGGTGTGACCGCGATCGCCTGGCTTTTCCTGGCGAAAACCAGATTCGGTCGTTACACCTACGCCATTGGCTCCAATAGATTCGCTGCCCGGGTAGCTGGCATTGGGGTGAAACAACACTTGGTAAAGGTGTATCTGCTCAGTGGTGTGCTAGCCGGACTGGCCGGAATCCTGGTCTACTTCAGGTTAGGTTCAGGCTCGCCCTCATCTGGTCAAGGTGGTGAACTACAAGCCATAGCGGCGGCCGTCATCGGTGGGGTCAGCCTGGCCGGAGGCCAAGGACGGCTTGGCGGTACTATCCTCGGCGCTTTCATTATCACGGCTGTCATCAGTGGTCTGATATTGATCGGTGTAGCGCCCGCCTGGCAACAGATCGTGACCGGAGCTCTGATCGCCGTGGCGGTCGCGGTCCAAGCGATCGGAAACCCCAAAAGGAGCGTTGACCTGTGACAGCACTCTATGAGGCGCGGTCCGTCTCAAAACGCTACGGCAGTGTGGTTGCCCTGCGAGACGTCAACTTCCAAGTTAACCGCGGTGAAGTGGTGGGCCTAGTGGGAGACAACGGCGCGGGCAAAAGCACGCTGGTGAAGATTCTGTCAGGAGCCCACCCACCAGACAGCGGCCAGATCTTCCTTGAAGGTAAACGCCAAACGTGGCATTCCCCACGCGAAGCGATCGAAGCCGGTGTCGAAACGCTCTACCAAGACTCAAGCCTCGCCCCGGATCTGTCAGTCAGCGCCAACCTGTTCCTCGGCCGGGAAAAACTCAAACCAGGCATCCTCAAGCTGATGGGCTTCCTAGCCAGCAAACAGATGGACGCGGTGGCCCAAGCTGAACTAGAAAGCATCGGCATAGCCGTACCACCATCAGGCCGAACCGTCTTTGAACTGTCTGGCGGGCAGCGCCAAGCCGTCGCCATTGGCCGGGCGGTTTCATGGGCCAGCCAGGTGATTCTGCTGGACGAACCAACTAATCATCTGGGAGCCCGCCAGTCCGCTGAAGTCTTGGCGGTCATCCGCCAAGCCCGCCACCGTGGCCTGGCAGTGGTGCTGATCTCTCATACCCTGCCGCACGTGCTGGAGGTGACAGACAGAATCGTGGTTTTGCGTCTCGGACGGGTCGTAGCTGACGCGCCATCCACCACATTCACAGGCGACTCGCTGGTCAGAGCCATCACCGGGCTGAACCAGAGCCAAACCTCAGACCAAGGCGGCCAGTCATGACAGCGCTCGGTCCATTTGACGGACAGCATCAACCAGAGGGCGATATCCGCCACCAAGCGGACCAATACATGGTGGTGGCCGCCGAAATAGCCCAAGTGCTGACCCGAATCAACCAGTCGTCCTACACAACCTTCAAACAAGACTTGGCGGACAAATCGCGATCCTGGTTCTTTACTGGCCAAGGCCGGTCCGGTCTGGTCGCCGCCATGGCGGCCATGCGTCTGATGCACATCGGCCGTCAAAGCCATGTTGTTGGTGAGCCGACCTGTCCAGCGATCAGACGAGGCGACGGCATCGTACTTCTTTCTGGTTCAGGACAGACGCTAACAACTGTCAGCTTCGCCAATCTGGCTGGCTTAGCTGGAGCGCGCGTCTTGGCGTTGACGGCCGAGCCAGATAGCCCGCTGGCCCGTGCGGCCAACACTGTGCTGGCCATCCCGGTGGGCCAGTCAAACCAAATCGGGCGCAACCTGTTCGAACAAGCCGCCCTGATAGTGCTCGACGCCTTGATCGGTGATCTCGCTTCAGAACTTGACGACGCCGCGGCCTTGCTGGCCGAGCGTCACACCAACTTGCAGTAAGGCAACAGATGAAAACCGTAGTGGTAGGTGACGCCATCATCGACCAAATTAGCCGGCCGGGAGAGGCTGGACTGGTCAGACAGCCAGGTGGCGGCGCCCTCAATGTGGCGGTTGGCTTGACGCTGTTAGGCCGTGCGGCCACGTTGATCTACCTTGAGGGCCTTGACCCAGCCGGGAGAGTCATCCAACGCCACCTAAACCAGCATGGTGTCAAGTTCATTAGTTTGCCGAGCGGACAACCAACCGGAATAGCTACAGCCGTTAGCCAGGACAGACCGGACGGACCCGCCTATTCCTTCAACCAGGCCATGACCGCCCGCCGCTACCGTTTTGACAGCCGAGCCCACCAGGCGATCCAACGGGCCGGGGCGGTCACCTTGACGGCTTTCCCGTTCGAGGATCCCAGATCGGTCGCCGGGTTCATCAAGGCGGCCGGAGCCACAGGCGGGCTCCGGCTGATTGACCCAAATCCTCGCCCAGCCCTGATAGCTGACCGCCAGTTGTATCTTGACGGCCTATTGGCCGCCGCGGCCATCAGTGACCTGGTCAAACTAAGTCTGGAGGACTTACATTTCCTGTCAGACGGCCAGGGTGGGTTACTCGAACAGATCAAGCGACGTTGCCGGACTGTGCTGGTGACCCAAGGCCCGGCTGGGGCTGTGGTCCACTTACCGGACGGTGGCACCTGGCACAGCCCGGCGGCGGCGTTGCGGCGGCCGGTAGCGGACACCTTAGGGGCGGGCGATGCCGTCCTGGCGGCCATCGTCTCAGAGCTTGAGTTGAGACACAGCCTGGCGGATCAGAACTGGTGGAGTCGGGTGTTGCCGAAGGCGATGGAGGTCGCGGCCTGGACCTGCCGAGGCCAGGGCGGACTGTTACGCCTTCCCCCGAAATGGGGTCAACCAGCTATTACCAACCAGCAGGAGGCACTATGAAACTTCAACTAGCACTCGATGAAACCTCACTGACCAGGGCATTAGAGCTGGCAGGAGAGGTCGCGGACTACGTTGACCTGATTGAGATCGGCACACCACTGATCATGGCTCAGGGCATGGCGGCGGTCAGAGCGATGAGACAACGCTTTCCGGCTAAGCCGGTCCTAGCTGATCTGAAAATCATTGACGGCGGCTACGATGAAGCCGCCTTAGCTTTCGAGGCTGGGGCGCGTTATGTCACCGCCTGTGCCCTAGCTGATCAAACAACACTGCGTCAAAGCTTGCGGGCCGCCCAGGATCATTCTGGCGTGGTGGTGGCTGATCTGCTCAGCGTGCCTGATTTACCCCGAGCGGTGGCCAGCCTTGAAAGCCTTGGTCTAACCGCCTTGGCGGTCCACACCGGCGTAGACCAGCAAGCCAGTGGCCACGGTCCGCTAGAGGACCTTCACCTGGTCAAGGCGGGCGTCCGTTCAGCCAGTGTGGCGGTGGCCGGTGGGATTAGTGCGGCCAGCATTGGACCATACCTGGAAGCTGACCCGGATGTTGTCATTGTGGGAGCGGCGATCACACGGTCAGCCGATCCAGCGACAGAAGCCAAAGCGATCAGGGCCGCCCTCGACGCGGTCGCGGCGTTCGCCGCCGGTTCGGCCGGTGGCACCGCCAACGGTCAGGCCGATCACTCGACACAGCGAACAAGTCCCGCGGCCGGACAACCTAACGTGCGACTAAGACCAGGAACGAGCCAATGACCAGAGTGACCTTGTCGGCTTCCTTGATGTGCGGTGATTTAGCCAACTTGGAGCGGACACTAGCTGATCTAGCTGAAGCGGATATTGATGCGATCCACCTGGATGTGCTTGACGGCGCTTTCAGCCCCAGTCTGCCGCTTGGACTTGAAACCGTCAGACGCGTCAGACAACTCACCAAACTGCCACTTGACGCTCATGTCATGTCCGTCAACAACGAATACTTCATCAGTCAGATGCTTGATGTTGGTGTTGACAGTGTGACCTTCCACTATGAGACCAGCCTCCACGTTGACAGGCAGATCAACCTGATCCGGCAGGCCGGTGCGGCTGCGGCGGTGGCTCTCAACCCAGCCACATCACTGTCAGTTCTTGAGTTCATCCTTGATCAAGCCGACATGATCTGCTTGATGCTGATTAATCCGGGATATGCCACCCTACCTGGTGAGAAGCGTGTGCCATACGCTTTAGCGAAAATCGCCCGGCTGCGCCAGCTAATCAGATCTAACGGACTCCACACCGCCATCCAAGTTGACGGCCGGGTTTCACTTGACGCCATTACCGCCTTGGTTGAGGCTGGTGCCAGCAACCTAGTTCTGGGCAGTACCAGCCTGTTTCTGCCTGGCCGCGGCTTGACCGAAAACGCCGCCGAAGTGCGGCGTGCCGCCAATCTAGGATCCGCCTGGGCGTCAACCGGCGGGCCAGGCCAATGACAAGTTACCATCAGGCTCAGGCCATGATTATGACCGAACTGGCAGAAGCCATGGCCGCCGTTGATGAAGTCTCAGTTAGGGCTCTGGCCGGGGAGATCGATGCCGCCGACAGGGTTTTCTTCATCGGCACTGGTCGGGTTTTCTTGGCTTTGCAGGCGATGGCCAAACGGCTAGCTCACCTTGGGGTAGCCACGGTGGTGGTGGGGCAGATCACCGAACCAGCCATCAGGCCGGGTGACTTGCTGATAGCCGGATCAGGTAGCGGAGAGAGTCTGGTACCGGTGGTCATAGCCCGTAAAGCCAAGACGGCCGGGGCGCGCCTGGCTCACATTGGCACACGATCTGACAGCAGCATCGGGCTGTTGGCGGACATATTTGTCCGCCTGCCAGTTCCCTCGAAGCTGGCAGCGCCACGTCAGGTGAGTTCAAGCCAGCCGATGACCAGCCTGTTTGAGCAATGCCTGTGGTTTCTAGGTGACGCCATCGCACTCATGTTGATTGACTCTCACGGTCTTGACCTGGCCGACTTGTGGCAGCATCACGCCAACCTTGAATAGGCTGGCGAACCCGGCTAACCCGCCGAACAGGCTTGGTTTGTCTTTAGGACCGACTGACCGGGTTGGCGGTTGACAGGAAAGTGGACGCCTGGTGACGGGCATTCAATTCGAGTGGCCCTCAATTGGGTATCAGAACACGTTTGAACTCTTCAGCCAAATGACCAGTCGGCAAACCCCAGCGTTCAGCGGTGGCGCTGGCCTGCGCCGCGGCGCGGGCCAGAGCAGCAGGCAGGTCAGGATGTTGGCTGCGATGAGCCGCCAGTGCTGCCTGGCATCGCGGCCAGACCTCCGACACGTCAACGGCGTGGTCTGGCGCCGGATCACCCTGTAACCAAAGTTCGCGGACCTCGAAAGCGTCTAACCCTTGACTAGCCAAACTGGGGAACGCGAAAGGGTTACGGGCGAACGGATAAACCGCCTGGGCGGTGGCCTCACCGGTAGCTAGGTGATCCGGATGCGACAGGCGAATGTCATGCCAAACCCGGCTTGGGCTTTGGGTTAGCACCAAGTCCGGCCGGACCTGGCGGATGACGCGCACAATGGCACCAACCAGTTCCGGGCTGACAACAACTGAACCATCGGCGTAACCATCCAAGAATCGGACATCTTGAACACCAAGGCAGGCGGCCGCTTCAGCCTGTTCAGTTTGGCGACGCTGGGCCATGTCGCCACGCCGCGACCCATCCTCGAACCCGCCGGCCCCGCCCGCTGTGACAATCAAATAAGTTACGGCCGCACCGGAATCGGTCCAAAGCGCCACCGCCCCAGACGCCCAAAAATCAATGTCATCAGGGTGGGCCATGACAGCCAGAATCTTGCGCACCGCTCCATTGTGCCGCTTGATGGTTACACCCGCCCGCTAGATGGCCGGCCTCAAGCTCCGCCGCCGTGTCATAAGCTGGGCTGATGCGTCTGTTCGCCCGCCAACCCGGCCCGCCGCAAGCCGCTGAATGGATTGGGCGTTTTCACCACACGGACGGAATCGGACGGCTAGTCGACTCGTTGTACGCCGCTGGCCGGGCCGAATACCGTGACGGGCCGGATGACCCAGCCCCTGGCGTGCCTTCGATCACAGCCGTCATACCGCAGCTTGACCTCAGGTCCTTGGACCAGGTGGTTGAACTTGACGAGGACAACCACTGGGTGGTGGTCCAGGGACGGTGCCGTCTAGACCGGTTGAACCTGTTCTTGGCTGGCCAGAACCTGGTCTTGGCGGACCGCTTGGCCGTGGGCCAGCCAGTGCCGCAAACCCCGGGGCCCCTGCCGGAATCCGGGACCGGTCGGTCTGGTGGTGCTTCGCCGACGTCACAAACAGCACAGACCATACCGTCCGGCCGAACACCGCCGGTCCCGCCACCAGCCCGGACCGGCCGGGCAAAACCAGTCACAGTTGGAGCCGGTGTCATAGCTGGGACAGTGACGGCCGTCTGGGTTGATCTGCTGGTCCGGTCCGGTCGGCTGGTGCGTCGCGGCCAAACCGAGCTACCACCAGACGGACTGATCATCGCCGCCCTGTTACCGACCGCCCCAGCCGTTCCCGGTTTGGGCCCCGACCGGGCTTAGTCTCAGACCGGGATTGGTGCTGGGTCTGGTTTCCGGTTTGATGCTGGGGGAATCACGTCATGCGGTCCAGTTGGCCAGCAGGCGACGGATGCGTTTGGCGCTGACCGGATAGGCGGTGCCTAAGGTTTGGGCGAACAACGAGACACGAAGTTCTTCCAGCATCCAGCGGACTCCAGCCAATTCGGTTGGCAGATTGGCGCCCGCCGCGGCCAGGGCGGCAGCGTATTCGGAACGCAGAGCGGACAGTTCGGCCAAGGCGCGTTGCTCCCGCTGCTGGCTTGAACCAAGCCGATCGAGCCGGTAAGCGTCAACCGCCAGGTAACGTTTCAAGTCGGCTAACCGTGCCAGGCCGGCCTGGCTGATGAAACCCGGTCCAAGCAGTCTGGCCAGATGCTCCCGAATGTCAGCTAACGATTCCGCTGGACCGCTCAGGGCGCCGGCCTGACGTTCCAGGCGGCGGCCCTCCAGGATCAAGCCGCTGGCCGCGATCAGCACAGGGTGGACGGCGTCCTCCAAGGTGTCACGCAGGCGGGCAGGCCAAGCGGTGGCGCCTTGGCCGGACGGATCGGACCCGGTTTGGGCTAGGGCAGCCTCAATTACGGCGGCTTGGGCGTCACGGGTTAGCGCTTCAACCGACGGATAGGACGATGCCGCCAACCCAAGCGCCGTCCGCGGGGTAAGCCGCGTTGTCAGACGCTTAGCCGACAGAGCCAACTGGTTCAACGCTCCAAGGACTGGTGCTGGGTAGAACCAGTCGCCTTTAGCCGGGGGCCCAGGTGGCGCTGCTGTCCCAGATGGCACCGCGAGTCCAGCCAGCGCACCGGGCCCAGCCAGCGCACCAGGTCCAGCCAGCCCACCAGGTCCAGTCGGCATGCCCGGCCCAGCGGGTCCGTCAAGCCCGGTGCGCGGCCGGGCGCTGGCGGCGGCCACCCGGCTGATCGCCGCACTGGCCGCGGCGGTCGCCTGAGCCACCACCAGACGCAAGTCTTTACCCGACGCCATGACCCGGCCTTTCGAATCCTCAACCGCGAATGTGATGCGCAAGTAATCTGTCAAGCCATCCCAGTCCCAGGCTTCGTCAGGTATCAAGACGCCTCTCGCCTCAGCCAACACGTCAGCTAACGCGCTGGTCAAAAGCTTGATCGAACCATCTGACCGGCGGTGGCCGGCCGGGTCACCGAGCAGATCAACAGCCAGGCGGGCGGTCTGCTTAGCGGGCATCAACTCAGCCCGGTAACGCTTCGGCAAGCTGCGGATGAGCCCTTCGATTAGATCCTGGCGCAGGCCCGGCACTTGCCAGTCGAAACCATCCGGCCGGACCTGACTAGCCGATTTGATCGGGATATGAAGACTGACCCCGTCAGCTAGGCGGGCTGGTGCGGTATCAGCCGGTTCGGACCAGTACTCGTAGGTTAAGGCGAGTTCAAGATCACCCTGAATCCATTGATCAGGAAAACCCTGGCCAGCCGAGACGATCTCAACGGCGAGCGAGTCATCGGTCAAGGTCAGCAGATCTGGCTTGGTCTGCCGGGTTTTGTTCCACCAGGCATCAAAATGACGCACTGAAACAACTGAATCTGGCAGGCGCCGGTCATAAAAACTAAACAGATCGTCATCGCTGATCGGTCTGAGGCCTGAACGGCTACGGCTGGCGAGTTCTTCCGCCCGCTCCAAGACGTCACGATTCGCCTGATAAAAGGCATGATTGGTGTGCCAGTCGCCTTCAACTAAGGCGCAGCGGATAAACAACTCACGGGCTAAACCACGGTCAATCCGGGAAAGCGGGACAACCCGGCCGGTCACGACAGGTAAACCGTAAACCGTTACCCGTTCAGTTATCACCGCCGCGCCGCGTTTAGCTGACCAGCGTGGCTCGGCATAGTTTGACCGGGCCAAATGAGGGGCGGCAGCCTCAACCCATTCCGGATTGATCGCCGCACAAAGATGCGCCCAAAGGCGGGAGGTTTCCACCAGTTCGCCAGCCATCACCCAAGGGGGAGGGTGTTGCCTCAAACCAGATGAAGGGTGGATCAGGAATCTGATGCCGCGAGCCCCAAGATATTCGTTACGCGGCTTGGGATCGTGTCCTGTCCGGCGCCGCCCACCAGGCCGGGCCGCCACTTCGGTCACCTGATGCTGACCGATCTGCGACAACAAACCCGTCACCAAAGCGCGGTGGATCAGATCGCCCGGCCAAGTCCGCCGCCAGTTGGGCGGGTCAGTTGGGTCCGCCGCCGTGGTTACTAGTTGTTGCCCGATGCCGTCCCTCAAGTCCGGTGCATCGTCGCTTCTGGGTCCGTGGCGGGAGGCTTGCCGGACAGCTCGGCGCAGTTCATTGACTAGGTCCTGCCATTCGCGGAGCCGCAAATAGTTGAGATATTCGGCGCGCATCAGACGCCGGAAAGCTGAGGCGGACCCGGCCCGGCGTTGTTCAGCCAGGTACTGCCAGAGGTTCAGGAAGCTGAGGAAGTCACTTGACCGGTCATTGAAACGGGCGTGAGCCTGGTCAGCTTGGGCCCTGAAGTCGGCCGGGCGTTCACGCGGGTCTTGGATCGATAAGGCGGCCGCGATGATTGTTACTTCACGGGTCACACCTAAACGTCCGGCTTCAACAATCATCCGGGCCAGCCGAGGATCTAACGGAATCCGTGACAACTGCCAGCCAACATCACTCAACACTGCCCGGCCCGCTTCAAGGCGAATCGCGCCGAGCTCCTCAAGTAGTTTGACGCCATCGGACACTCCACGTGAATCGGGCCGCTGCACAAACGGGAAGCGGACCACATCTGACGGTGATTTGGCCACCCCGACCGCGATCATTTGCAAAATGACTGAAGCTAACGAGGTGCGCAGGATCTCTGGTTCGGTGTATTCAGGACGGCTAGCGAAATCCTCTTCAGAGTAAAGCCGAACGCAGACGCCACGAGCGATCCGCCCGCACCGTCCGGCCCGTTGGTTGGCGCTGGCTTGCGAGACTGGCTCAATTGGTAGGCGTTGAACTTTGGTGGCCTTGGAGTAACGCGAAACGCGGGCTGTGCCAGTGTCAATCACATAGTGGATGCCCGGTACGGTGAGTGAAGTTTCAGCCACATTGGTGGCCAGTACAACACGCCGCCGTGGGTGGCGTTCAAAGACACGGTGTTGTTCAGCGGCTGACAGCCGCGAATAAAGCGGTAACAGTTCTAGGACCGCTTGCCTGCCCGGTCCGGAACTAACCTGGCCGCCTGGATTGGCCGGGCCAGCTTGGATGAACTCAGCCGCCAGGGCGTCGGCCGCGTCACGGATTTCACGTTCACCGGAGCAGAACACCAAAATGTCGCCATCGCCGGTGCGCATCAATTCGTGGACGGCCGCCACAATCGCGGCTGGTTGATCTTCTGGGATGCCGTCTTGGCCTAAAGGCCGGTAGCGGATTTCAACTGGATAGGTCCGGCCGGTGACGTGGATGACAGGTGCGGGCTGGTCAGGTGACGGTCCAAAATGGGTGGCGAACAAGTCAGAATCGATCGTCGCTGAGGTGATGATGATCTTCAGGTCCGGGCGCCGGGGCAGCAGGTTGGAGATATAGCCCAACAGGAAATCAATGTTGAGGGAACGTTCATGGGCTTCATCGATGATGATCGCGTCATAAGCGTTGAGTAGTGGATCGGACTGGATTTGAGCTAACAGGACGCCATCGGTCATGACTTTCAACCGGGTGGCCGGTGTTGTGTGGTCTTTGAACCGGACCTGGTAGCCGATGTCTTGTCCCAGGGTTGTGCCCGTTTCCTGGGCGATCCGTTCGGCTACCGCCCGGGCGGCGATCCGCCGGGGTTGGGTGTGGGCGATCATCCGCCGCCGACCGGACAGACCGTCCCGGCTAGTCCCACCGTCCGGGGGGTCCTGACCGGTCCGGTTAGTTTGGCTGGTCTGTCCGGCCGCTCTGGCCCGCTGGCCAGGCCGGGCCTGACCGTCGCGGCCAGCGCCATAACCCAGTTCAAGCAGGATCTTGGGAATTTGGGTGGTCTTGCCGGAACCAGTTTCACCCGAAACGATCACAACCTGGTTTTGTTCAATCGCCTGAGCGATCTCCAGCCGCCGGGCGCTGACAGGCAGCTCCGGCGGGTAAGAGATCGTCAAAGGCACCGGGCAATTGTCCCTCAGATCAGCCCAGGGTGGCCTACTGTGGCTGGCTGGCGGCCGCTTCAGCGAACTGGACCCGGTACAGATCGGCGTAGAGGCCATCGGCCGCCAGTAACTCTAGGTGGGTGCCACGCTCAACTACTCGGCCCTGATCAAGGACCACAATCTGGCTGGCTTGGCGGATAGTCGAAAGGCGGTGAGCGATCACCAGCGAGGTGCGTCCCCGTAAGGCCTCAGCTAAGGCATGCTGGACCGCCAGTTCCGACTCAGAGTCAAGATGAGCGGTCGCCTCATCCAAGACCACAACATCTGGTGCTTTGATCAGCAGCCGGGCGATAGCGATCCGTTGACGTTCGCCACCGGACAAACGGTAGCCACGGTCACCGACCACCGTGTCCAAGCCTTGTGGCAGTCCAGCCACAAAACCAGCCTGAGCCCGTTCCAACGCCTGCCAAATCTCGCCCTGGCTGACATCCGGCCGAGCGTAAACCAGGTTGTCCCGCAGAGTGGTGTGGAAAAGGTGAGCATCCTGGCTGACAACACCGATGGTTCGGTGGATTGACCGGCTGGTCAAGCGCCGGACGTCATGGCCACACAGTTCAACCACCCCACGGTTAGCCTCATAAAGCCGTGACACCAGTAATGACGCGGTCGATTTACCGGCCCCGGAAGGGCCAACCAGCGCGACCATTGAGCCGCGCGGCACCTCAAAAGACACATCCTGAAGGGTCCAGCCGGGTTGTTCCGCCTCGATCGCGCCACCACCTTCCAAAGAAGCCAGCGAAACCTGATCACCAGACGGGTAAGCGAACCAGACCGAGTCAAAACGGATCGCCGGAACAAACCGATGGGCCGCGCCGCCATTCGCGCTCCGGCCCTGGCTGGCGGATGATCTGACGCCCACCGCCGGGTCATCACTCAAGTCACCGCTTTGATCGGCACCTTGGTCGCTACCTGAAGCTGGACGGCCGCCACCCGACTGACCTTTGGCCGTGGGGGCTGGTACGGGCGGGCAATCCCAAACCAAGTCGGCGGCATCGGGCATGTCCTGAACTAGAGGCTCGAGATCAAGCACTTCAAGGACCCGTTCAAACGAAACCAATGTGGTCATAACATCGACTTGGACGTTGCTCAGGGCGGTGATCGGCCCGTAAAGCCGGTTCAGCAACGTGACCAGGGCGACAACCACACCAACAGTCAGCTCGCCGCGGACCGCCAGCGACCCGCCCAGGCCGTAAACCAATGCCACCGCGATCGAGGCGACCAAGGTCATGGCGATACGGAAAGCACTGGAATAGAGCGCCGACTTGATGCCGATGCCTCGCACAGCGGCCGCCTCATCGGCGTAAACGGCTGACTCCCGGTCCGGATCGCCGTAGTTCTTGACCAGGGTGGCTCCAGCCACACTGAAACGTTCGGTCATGGTCTGCGAAATGGTCGCGTTCAACTCCATCGCCCGTCGGGCGATGGCGGCCAGTTTCCGCCCAACCCAGCGCACCGGCGCGATGAACACTGGTAACAACACCAGTGAAACCAAGGTGATCTTCCAGGACAGTGAAACCATCGCCGCGATCACAAAAACCACTGTCAGCGTGTTGGAAACAAGTGACGACAAAGTCGAAGTGAACGCCCGCTGGGCGCCCAGGACGTCGCCGTTGAGGCGTTGAGTCAAAGCTCCGGTGTGAGTCCTGGAGAAGAACGCCAAACTGAGTTCCTGGACGTGACTGAAAACCTTGGTCCGCAGATCAAAGATCAGCCCCTCACCAATCCGGGCACTGAGGTAGCGTTCAGCTAATCCCAGGGCGGCTGAAGCCAACGCCAAACCCGCCAGCACACCAGCCAAAGCGATGACCAGCTTCATGCGGCCAGGAGTAATACCCCGGTCAATGATCGCTTGATAGATCAGAGGCGTGATGGCGCCCAGGGCCGCATCAACCGCGATCAGTGTCAGAAAGACAGCGATGGCGGCCCGGTAAGGCCGGGCAAAACGGGCGATCCGGCGCATTGTGCCAGGTGAAATCTTGGCCCGAGCAACTGACGGATCTTCGCGGAAAGAGCGGAACATTGGGCCGCCCATCGGCATAGACATGCCCTCCAGCATGGCACGGCTCTGCCTTGGACTGGGCTGATTGTTATGTCCTGCCCATTTGGCCCTAACAGGGTTGTTATGGCGGGCTGGACGCCAGCCAATGGCGAACCGAGTTGCAGCGAATGGCGAGTTCCGCCCGTCGAATCGGCGAGTCTAGGTTGCGCAATTGGCGAGTTAGACCTGTCAGATTGGCGAATACAGCGGCGTTTTGCCTGATAAATCGGGCCATCATGGCGGCATGACTGGCGCAGACCGGCAGATCCGCACCCGGTTCATAACCAAACGGGTTCGCCTGGTATTGGACGATACCAGGACCGGGTTACTCCCGCCGGAGTGAGTCACGTGTAGCACCACGGGCTACACTGGGCTGGTGACGTTAATCACGCAGCGTGAACTGCGGAACGGGTCGGCTGGGATTATGGACCGGGTGCAACGAGGTGAACACTTCACCGTTACCCGCAACGGCCAGCCGGTCGCGGAGTTGGTTCCGATTTTAGGACCACGGCACGAAGTGCCAACTGAGGAGCTTGTCGCGGCGATGGCGGACTTGCCACGGTTAGATTGGGCCACCATGCGCGCGGAAGCGGACACCTTCTTCGCCGACGATGCCGACCGCATTGGCTAGGCGGTGGCTGCGGGGCTTGTTGGACACGAGCGCGCTGATTGATTTGGAAAGTGGCCCGGCGCCATTTCGCCTCCCGGCCGTTTCCTTGATTAGTGCTATCACCTTGGCCGAGTTGAGCTACGGAGTGGCCCTGGCGCGCGACCCGGTCGAATCGGCCCGGCGGGCACAGGCCTACGCCAGGGTCAGAACGCTGTTCACGCCGCTGGCCTTTGGGGTGGCCGAAGCGGACAAATACGGAGAGCTGACAGCTCTGGTGGCAGCGGCCGGGCGTAGTCCAAGACCGCGCCGACTCGACCTGATGATCGCTGCCGTGGCCCTGGCCAATAGGCTGCCGCTCTTCACGGCGAACCCGGACGATTTCGCCGGCCTAGAACAAGCCGTCGAAGTTGTCATGACCCGCTAGGTGGGTGTCGGATGGCACCCTCCTAGCGGGTTGACGCGGTGTGACCGAAGCTCTCACCAGCGGAAACGCGGCGACAAGGCGCTGGGGGACCGCCTAGCGGGTCTGTACTGGACTGAGTCAGCCCGCCACGTCGGTGCCACGCCATTTAGCGATCGCCCGCATGCCGTGGTACAGAACCAGTGCGGCTATCGTGCCAACCGCGATTCCGGTGATCGTGACCTGACCAAAGGTGAAGGTCGCGTCAGAGATACCGAGGATCAGTGCGGCCGCCGCTGGGAAAAGGTTGACCGGCCGGGAGAAATCGACCTTGTTCTCAACCCAGATGCGCGCCCCGAGCAAACCGATCATGCCGTAAAGGACCACACCAGCGCCACCAATCACACCAGCTGGAACTGTCGCGATGGCTTGGCCGAACTTCGGAATGAAGGACAACAGCAAAGCTGTCGCGGCGGCCACCCAGTAGACAGCGGTTGAATAAACCTTGGTGGCGGCCATTACACCAATGTTTTCGGCATAGGTGGTGGTTCCAGAACCGCCACCCAAGGCGGCGATCGTGGTGGCAACACCATCAGCCAGCAAGGCCCGGCCCATCGACTTGTCATAGTCGCGGCCCGTCATCAAGGCGACTGACTTGACATGGCCGACGTTCTCCGCCACAAGGACCAGCACCACCGGTAAGAACATCGGTAGGACAGTCCAGTCAGCCACTGGGGTGGTGAACGGCGGCAAGCCGATCCAGCCGACTTGGCTGATGGCTTCGAAATCAACTTGGCCCTGGATCAGGGCCGCGATATAGCCGCAGCCAACTCCCAGAAGAACTGACAGGCGGCCAATCAGACCGCGGAACAAGACCGTAATCAGCAGCACCGCGATTATGGTGATCCAGCCGGTGAGTGGTGCGGCCGCCAGGCCGCCGGTGATCTGACCGTCTTCACCGGTGGTTTTCCAGGCCGCACCGGCCAGGTTGAAACCGATCATCATGACGATGGTTCCGGTCATGACTGGCGGCATGAAGGAGTTGAGCCAGCCTGAGCCAGCCACATGAACAATCCCGCCGACTATCGCCAGCAGGATGCCCGAGGCCAAGACGCCGAACAGCGCCCGGCCCATTGATCCGTCGGCTCCGGCCCGCGCCGCCATGATAGGCGCGATGAAAGCGAAACTTGACCCAAGGTAGGAGGGCAGTTTGTTTCCGGTGATGACCAGGAACAGTGCGGTGCCAATGGCACTAAAGAACAAGGTCGTGGCGGGCGGGAAACCGGTGATGATCGGCACTAGGAAGGTGGCGCCGAACATCGCCACAACGTGCTGCAAGCCAATCGATATGGTGCGTGGCCAGCGCAGGCGTTCGTCCGGGTTCACCACCTCTCCAGGAGCAAGAGTTTTACCGGTGCCGTGCAGGGTCCACAGTGGCATATCAGGTTGTCCAATCGCGCAGAGATGGTGTGGCGGTTGCCGGCACAACATTACCGGCCGCGCGCCGCCGCCTGGCCGCAACGCGCCGCCCGCCGTGTTTGGTTGTTTCAGGTGGCGGGTGCCGTCCATCCGGTTCGCTCCAACAAACCGTCTAGGACCGCGGTGAAAAACCACGGTCCTAGCCACAGTACCACGTTTGTCTTCCGCGTCTTCGCTGGTGAGAGCTTCGATCCCACTGCGTACGACACGGCCGGAGGGTGTTATCCAACACCCTCCTAGCACCGTCCAACAGCTACGTCACCCGATGCCGTCCCCCACCCACAGCATGAGCCGAGCTGATTACGGGACTTGGTTGGGCGGCATCGTCCAATAGTTTGGCCACCACCATGCCGCTCTCCCGGGCCGCTACCCGTCCGGCGGCCAAGCTAACGGGCGAGCAGAATCTCGTCAAGGGCTGAGGCCAGTCGGCCGGGCAGATCAAGTACGCGCAAATGTGCCAGACGGACATGCAAGGGCAGGTCAGATGTCGCTACCTGATAGGCCTCGGACTTAAGGTCATATTCGATCTGGGCCCGGTCGAGGATACTGAACAAGCGGGTCTCAGCTAGTCCAGGTGTGAGTCCAGCCATACAACCCGGACCGATCTCGAGGCGCGCGGTGGCCGGTACTTCCTGGACGGTCAGGCGGAGCGCGTGTCCGGCGCGTTCGGAGTTGACCGCCGCAGCGCGGCCGTTGATCCTGGCCCAGGCCAAAGCATCAGCCGGAATATCGGCGGCGGCGAGGGACACTGTCCAGGACCGGAACGCTGGGAGACATTCCATATCGCCGCTAGCCGGGCCAATAACGATGCGGCTGCCGCAGTAAATGTCCTGGTCAGCGCAAGAGCCAGTTTGAAGGTAGCGGATTGGTGTGGTGGCCACCGAATCTGGATCCGACAAGTCACCGCTGCCACAATCCTCGATCAGCTCGAAAGCTCCATCCGCCCCGGGCACCACAATCACGTCGAGACTGACCGGATTCACCGGATCATTGGGCGGCACGGATTCGCCGTCAAGCGGAATAATCGCACCGGGTTGAGCCAGAACTGGCAACGAATCGAGCCCTCGGTGAAGATCCATCATGCGCTCCCCGTCATAGATCTGCCCAGTGAACAAATCCACCCAAGTGCCTGCTGGTAGCCACACTCGGACACTGGCTAGTCCTGTGGATGGGTCTGCCGGGGAGGTGATGGCAGCGACCATAAGCTGGGAACCGAAAAGGAACTGGTGCTCGATCCGGTAAGCCTGTTTGGATTCGGGCCAGCTGTAATACAGCGGTAATACCAGTGGCGTCGCGTGCCGCGCCGCGCGGTGGTTCATAGTGTGCAGATAGGGGACCAGGCGGTGACGCAGGCGCAGGAAGCGTTTCTGAACCTCGCGGGCTTCTGGTCGGAAAGCCCAAGGCGCCTTATCAGTGAACTGGTTGTCTGACGAGTGCAACCGCAGGATTGGTGAAAAACAACCTAGCTGAACCCAGCGGGTGGCCAGTTCGTCATCCTTGACGCCGTGAAAATGCCCACCTATATCGTTGCTCCACCAGCCAAAGCCGATGTTTGAAGCGGAGGCCATGAAGAACGGTTGGAAAGCCAGTGAATCCCAAGAAATAACGGTGTCACCGGAGAACCCAGCCGGGTAACGATGGCTTCCCGGTCCGGCATAACGGGACAGGATCAAAGCTCGCTCCTGATGGCGCGCGTTGTCCTGGTAGTGGAACTGGTTGAGCAGCCACAGCGGGTCAATTCCCGTGACATCTGAGTGAGTTCCGGACTGCCAATCGATCCACCAAAAGTCAACTCCGTCGGCTTCAAGGCCGCGGTGCAGCACCTCGAAATAGGCATTGAGAAACTCGCGGTCAGTTGGATCGAAGGCGACCGGGCTGCCGTCAGGTACCCGGCCTAAGGTGGCGCACATCGCCGGGTATGCCTCCTCGTGAGAGCGGATGCCATCCGCTGGGTGCACATTGAGCGTGACACGCAGCCCGTGGCTGTGCAGCCAGCTAAGCAGTCCGCCTGGATCAGGTATCAGATCGCGGTTCCAGGTGTAACCGGTCCAACCTGAGCCGAGGGCTGGGTCAACGTCGGTGACATGCCAATCCATGTCGAGTACAGCGACCGAAAACGGCACTGCCTCGCGCCTGAACTTTCGCATCAATTCGCGGTAGCTATCAGCGCTGTAGCGGTAATAGCGGCTCCACCAGTTGCCGAGCGCCCAACGCGGCAGCACAGGTACTGGCCCGGACAGGGCGTAAAAGGCCCGCAACGCACTCAGGTAATCATGCCCGTAGCCGAAGACGTACAAATCATGACGCGTTCCGTCGCGCGGCTGAACCCATCCATCAGGCTCAAAAACCAACGAACGCGAGTCATCGAGAACTGCGACCCCGTCCCGGGAAATGACTCCCGGTCCCAGCGGCAGCGCGCCATCGGCCCCGTCTAGTGTACGTCTAGTGCCACCTAAACCATACGCTGGTTCGCCATAGCGCCAAACCGAGTTGAAAGCCGTCAATCCGCCGAAGACCTCAACTTTCAACCCCGCTGGCGTGAACGGGCCGCCGTCATAGGTCAGCCGCAAGCGCTGTGTCGTTAGTTCAATTACCGGACCCCGCTTGTTTACCCTGAACTCCGGAACCGGCTGGCGCCTGTGGCGTGCCAGCGAAGACGGCCGGTCCTCGAAAGCTCCGTCTGGCGAGTATTCCAGCCGTAGCAGGCCGTCGGTCAACACGGTAACCCGGTATCTTTCGCCTTGGACGATTCCGTTTGGATCGGCAACAGCGGTAGCTGATGGGACCGTGGCATTGGTGGGTGATGCGGCGCTGTTTGCTAAGTCCATTGCTACCTCTTGCATTGGATGAGTTCGTCGCCCGTTTGGCGGCTTGGAGCTACTGAGAGAGGGACGGATGCCGTTAGTCATGGGTTGAACAGGGTTCTCAGACCATTGGCCCAAGAGGCTTCTGGAACGTAGATTGGGATCTGGTCCCGCGGAGCCGGGCTGGTCACCACACAACCGCCGCTGACCCGGGCTCCAGTCCAGGCGTGAACCCAGCGGCCAGCGGGAAGGAAGGTTTCCCACTCGGCCCGGTGCGGCTCGAGTACCGGCGCGACAAGCAGATCGCGGCCCAGATACCACTGCGTCACAGTCCAGGCGCGCCGGTCGTCAGGGTGATCGAAGTACAGGGGACACATTAGCGGTCGGCCCGATAAGATCGCGGCCTTGGTTTCTTTGGTTAAGTACGGAACTAGGCGCTCCCGCAAATTAACCAACCGGCGCACCTCGTCTAACAGGGCGGCACCGCCGGTTCGCTGAGCGATGTTCCAGGGTGTCCGGTCCCGTGAGGGCAACCGGTGATGGTTGTATTCAGAGTGGTATTGCATGACGGGGACAAAGACGCTGGCGGCCATCGCTCGGACATAAAGCTCCGCATCGGGAATCGGGCCAGAAAACCCAGCGATGTCCCATCCCCAATAGATCACACCGGAGGCGGCAGCATTGAGACCAGCCAGCATTGACCAGCGAAAAGCTTCCCAGGTGGACCGTTCGTCACCAGCCCAAAAGGCGCCATTCACCTGAGACCCGGTGAAGCCGGCTCGCGAGAAGGTGACGCGGGCTTTACCGTTTGACGCCAGAAGGTCGCCGTAGGCTGCCACGTAGTGCCGCGGGTATTCGTTGTTTCGCATGGTGCCGTTAGTGCCGTCCAGATACACCAGGTCACTGCCCCAGGCGTGTTCGCCTCCGTCCGTCTTGAATCCGTCCACGCCGATTTCATCGACTAGGTAGCGGCGCCGGTCGGTCCACCAGCGGGCGGCCCTGGGATCTGACAGATCCGGTAGCAATCCACCTGGGAACCACCAGCCACGGTTTCGGTATGGGACAAGACGGCCATCCGGGTCTCTGACGCGGACCAGGATGTTTTCGCGCATGGCGGACATCGCGTGCGCCTTGGTTTGAGGTAAAGAGTCATCGGCCACTTTGATGATGGGTACCTGCCAGAGGATCAGTTTCACGTCGGCGGCATGTAATTGATTGACCATCCCAACCGGATCAGGCCAGGCCCCATCCGCTGGGAAGGTAAAGTCATGCAAGCTTTGTGGTGCACCGTCCTGGCGCACCTCATACTGGGCGTCCCGGAACACCGTGTAAGTTGATTCGTCGCTCCAGGCTTCGACAACCATCACCCCGAGGGGGATGCCATGGGAGCGATGGAGTTCAGCCTGGCGCAGCACTTGCGCCTGGGTATTCCACTCGTTTCCGCTAGCCCACAGCCGGAACACCCAAGGCGGTAGTTCGGTCGGCCGACCGGTGTCTTTCCAGAAGGCATCAAGGACTTTAGCCGGACCGCCGTGATAGACAGCACAACTCAGCACCGGCCCCGGCCTGTCCGGCAGGTCGAGGTTCACTTCGATCCTGAGTTGGGAAGGATCGGTCGCCCCAATATCGAACCAAGTCCGGGCCCCAGTCTGGACGTGGAAACCCCAGCCAGTTCCGCCAATGACATGAGCGAAGGGGACCGGAAAGTAGGTCCGGCCGGTCTGGCCTTGGTTCAGGTACTGCTCCCAGACTTGACTATCGATCCGGTGACCGCGCTGGTCGAGCCGGTCAAAGCGCTCACCGAATCCCACAACGTGTTCACGCGGATCAAGCCTGAAGGCGAAACGGGCCGCCCAGATTCGTTCACCGTCAGTTAGGCAGGCTTCAGATCCTTCCACTAGCTGGGAATGTCCACCATCGGGGGCCAGAGCGACAACATTCCGTTCAAGCCACTGTGAAGACTTGAATGAGAACCACTCGGTTCGTTCGGTTCCGTCGGGTCGCCTCGCCACGAAACGGTAGCGGTAACGGCATCGTGCCTCAACTGTCAGCCGGACCTCCCAGCCAGCCGACGCCACCAGACTGGCTGACTGGGAGGCTCCGAGGTGGTTGTCAGCTAGCTTGATCCCGGGGGCGGAGCCCGTCACTGATTGAGCATCAACGGCTAGACGCCTGACTTGGCCGCCAGGTCGCGTAACCTCAATTTCAGCGGTCAAGTCCTGGATATCATCGGAGCCAGTCACCCCAAGATGAACCTCTTCGCCAGCACTGGGATGAACAGGAAAGCGCTGGTCAGGGTCACGCCGGTAGGCGTGCCCTGAACCTGGCGGCCGGTGGCTGATCACAGTGGCCATCTCTGGCGGGACCGCATAAGACGCGCTACTTCTTAGGCAGGACGGGACGGACCGCCTCCGCCGCCTGCGTGACCGCTTGCTCGGCCGTGAGACGGCCGGCGGCGGCCTCACTCAAGAAGTTGGTCACAGTGTCGCTCATTTCAGCCTGGCCGTCCCCGATTGACGGGGCCAGTGCCACGGCGTCCAAAGAATCGAAAACGGCTTGCCGGTTAGCCGGCTTGCCACGGTCAAAATAGGCCGTCAGCAAGGAGCTGTCCGCTATTGGGGGCAACTCCCAATCGGCCGCCAGCCGGACATCGACCGCCGTCTTTGAACTGGTCATGAATTGTGCGAGCTTCGTGGCTAGTTCGATGTTCTTTGATGTGGCGGACACCATCACAGCGTTGGAGAACATCGCGCTGGCCTGCCGGGTAAGCCCAGGCTCAACAACTATGTCCCAATCGAAAGGCGCTTCTTGAAGCCCGGCGAACTGCCAGATGCCGTTGTGCCACATAGCCAAACGGCCGCTGGCGAACAAGTCCAAGTCTGAGTCAGTTGAAGTATCACCAGCTCCGGGCTGAACCGTGCCAACCTTGTCAACCAGGAACTTAGCGCCGCTGATACCTTCTGGACTATCGAACGTCACTTGGCTGGCGTCATCGCTGAGGAACGATCCGCCGGCTTGTTGCACCGTCTTGTAATACTCGTTGTAGGTGACTGGTTGGTAGTCTCCCCAGGTGTCGTTGACTTTGTCAGTCATCGCCTCAGCCGCGCTCATTTCATCATCCCAGGTCCAGTCGTTCGTTGGATATGACACCCCGGCTTGATCGAACAAGTCCTTGTTGTAGAACAGGACAACTGTCGAGAAAGATGCCGGCAGGGCGTATTGGGTCCCGTTGAACTGATACGCCTCAAGGATGCCTTGTTTGAAGACGTCAGTTTCGATCCCCGTCAACGGCGCCGCCACATTGTTTTCGGCGTAGGCCCGGAAGTTGGCATGTTCAATGTCGAAGACGTCTGTCACAGTGCCTGACGCGATATCGGTCTGAAGCGCGGTGAAATAGTCGGTGTAGGGATTGAACTTGGCGTCAACAGTGACGCCGGGATTGTCCGCCTCGAAGGCTTTGATAATCGTATTGAGGTCTTCTTCGTGACCGCCAACCGCCATGAAGGTGGTGTAGGTCAGGGTGACATTGGGTGTGGAGCCGGGCTCCGCCGGTTCGGCTGGTGCGCAGCCCGCGGCTAACGCGGCCGCTGCCAGTATGGCGATGACTCCGGTTTGGATAGGTTTCACGATGTTTTCTCCTTAGTTATGTGGACCGGCCTGAAACCGGTGGATGGTAGGTTGAGAGCTATTTGAGGCCCGCTCCAGCGACGCCGCGGACAACGTATTTTTGGGCGAACAGGTAGATGATGAGCATTGGGACAATGCTTATGACGGAGCCCGCCATCAGCAGATCCCAATGCGTTGTGTACTGGCCTTGCAGGCCAGCTAGAGCGAGTGGGAGAGTTTGCATTTCTCTTGAGCGCAGGATTACCAATGGCCACAGAAAGCTGTTCCAGCTCCCCATGAAAGCAAACACGCTCAGAGTTGCCGTTGTTGGGCCGAGCAGCGGCAGGATGACCTGCCAGAAGATGCGGAAGTGGCCCGCTCCGTCCAGCCGGGCGGCTTCATCTAGGTCTCTAGGTACGGCGTCAATGGCCTGGCGAAACAGGAAAACACCGAAGACGGAAGCAACTGACGGCAGTATGACGCCGGGATAGGTATCGACCAGGCCAAGGTCTTTCATGATGACGAACTGCGGAACCAACAACACTTGGCCAGGCACCATCATGGTTGCTAGGTAAGCGGCGAAGATGATCCCCCTGCCACGGAAGGGCAAGCGCATGAAGGCGTATCCGGCCAGGGCGCTGGTCAGAACTTGGCAAACCGTGACAATAAAAGCGATGCCGAGGGAGTTGAGCACGACTCTGCCAAAGGGCAACTCTGTGAAAAGCTGGCGGTAGGCGTCCAACGAAGGATCTTGCGGGATGAGTGATGGCTTGGCGGAGACTCCGATGCGGGAGGAGATAGATGTGATGAGGGTCCACAAGAACGGAAAGAACATCGCCGCCGCGCCAACGCTGACCACGCCGAAGAGCAGGCCTTGGGCCCAGCGTGAACCCAGTGCGGGCCGTCCTCTTGAGTGTTCGTTAGGCATAATGCACCCACCGGCGTTGGCCGCGAAGCTGGATGACTGAGATCGCCAGGATGACAACAAAGAGCATCATGGATAAGGCGGAGGCTCGGCCTGCTTGGCCGTAGCGGAATGTGAGGTCGTAGATTTCAAGCACCACCACCCTGGAAGCGTCGGCTGGCCCGCCTTGTGTCATGGCATAGACCTGATCGAAGATCTGGAAGCCGCTGATCAGGGAGATTATCAAGACGAAGAAGGTCGTGGGCGAAAGTAATGGCAGTGTGATGCGGGTCAGGCGCTGGATCCAGTTGGCTCCGTCCAACAGGGCCGACTCCTCGATCTCAACTGGGATCGACTGGAGCCCGGCTAGCAGGATCACCATGACGAAGCCGGTGTCTTTCCAAACTGATGCCAGAACCACTGAAGCCATCGCCCAGTGCGGGTCGTTGTACCAACCTGGCCCGGGCAGACCCAACCAACCCAGGACCGCGTTGACGGCGCCGCTGTTAGGGTTCAGCAGCCAGCGCCAAACCAACGCCACCGCGATCCAGCTAGTGACCACCGGTAAGAAGTAGATGCTGCGGAAGAAGTTTCGTCCCGCCAGCCGCGAATTCAGCGCCAGAGCTATACCCAGGGCAAAGACATAAACCAGTGGCAGGTAAGCGATGAGATATTGAGCTGAATGCCAAAAGACTGCCGCCGTGCTGGGATCCGCCAAGAGGGACTTGTAGTTGTCCGAGCCGATCCACTTCTGTGGGCTGATCAGGTTCCATTGCTGGAATGAGGTCCAAATGGCCTGACCAAGTGGGTAATAGACAAAGGCGGCCAGTGGCAGCGCGCTGGGCAGCAGAAAGGCGGCGACTGTCAGACCGTAACGCAGTGTCTGGCG
This sequence comes from Bifidobacteriaceae bacterium, assembly GCA_031267825.1. GTDB lineage: Bacteria > Actinomycetota > Actinomycetes > Actinomycetales > WQXJ01 > JAIRTF01. The sequence continues at coordinate 6,755 of JAIRYJ010000017.1, read as the reverse complement.
GCGGTTGCGGGGCTTGGGCCGGTTTGGCATTAGTCGGCGATCCCGCATCTCTTGGGTATCACTGCCTGACGCGAGTGGTTGGGCCGGCTCGTGTCGCATGGCCGAAGTTCGCGGCTAGAAGGCAATAGTGGCCTGGCCGCCGCCCAGGGCCGACCTGTCGCCTCAAGGCACAGAGTGGGGCCGCCATGGCCCAACAGGGACCGCATAACATTTAGTGTAACGCTAAACGTCAGTATTATGTCAAGCGGCGGTTCAATACCATCCCCTATCCGCCGCAAGTGATCTGGAGGTGCCACCTGAACCGCGTTACCCTCAAGGACATCGCCCACGAGGTGGGGGTGAGTGTCATGACAGTGTCCAACGTTGTCAACGGCCACACCGCCCACGTCTCTCCCAGAACAGCCGCGCGGGTGCGGGACGCCATAGCCGTAGCTGGTTATGTGCCGAACGCCGTGGCCCGCAGCCTGGTGGCGGGCAGCGCGCGCTTGGTCGGACTGGTGCTGCCAGCCCGGTCAGATGACATTAGCCTGCTGGTTTCACCACATGATTCAGCGGTCGCGGGATCAATCGAAGCCGCCCTGCGGGCGCGCGATTACCACCTCATCTTGCGTGGCGCCACCACCTCCAATGAACTGCGTGACTCCGTTCAGCGTTGGGCACTTGACGGAATCATCCTTATGGGATTCACCGATGATGAACTGCGTGCCTTGTCGTTGGACGGGCAGGTACCAACAGTGGTGATTGATTCCGGGTTTGACGAAGGATCTCCCTTGTGGCATGTCCGGTCGGACGATTTCAACGGTGGCTGGTTGGCGGCTGAGCACCTGACATCACTCGGGCACAGACAGCTCATGTTCTGCGGGCCGGTCAGCCGGGGGAGCCAAGTCGTATCGGACCGTCTGGCGGGATTCCGCGCCGGAGCCACAGCGCGTGGAATCGAAGACCAGGCGGTGAGCGTGGTTGACGCCAACACCACTTACGAAGCCGGATGCGTTCTTGGAACTACTCTGGCCCAGCGGGCTGGCCGGCCGACAGGCCTGTTCGCCACGGCTGACATCTTAGCGGTGGGCCTGATGCACGGCTTGACCCTAGGCGGACTTGAAGTGCCAACCGCGGTGTCCGTTGTGGGATATGACGACACCGAACTGGCCCGCTTCGTAGCGCCCCGCCTGACCACAATCGCCCAGGACACAACACGCAAAGGCCGGGCCGCAGCCGATCTGCTGTTAGGTGCCGTGGAAGGGTCTTCACCACCCCGGTCGGAAGAGATAGGCGTCACCTTGGTGGTGCGTGAATCAACCACCCGATGCCGTCCGCCCGGGTCGCCGCTACAGGCCGTCTAGGACCGCGGTGAAAAACCACGGTCCTAGCCACAGGACCATGTTTGTCTTCCGCGTCTTCGCTGGTGAGAGCTTCGCTCACACCGCGTACGACACGGCCGGAGGGTGTTATCCAACACCCTCCTAGCACCGTCCAACAGCTACGCCACCCGATGCCGCCCTCCAGGCTCGGGTGGTCCAGTCGGGTACCGCTGGATGGGCAGGGTTTCCCTTACGCCGCCGCCTGCCGGATCGGTGAGCTGACCAGCGGTTTTACCGCGGATCAGCTCACCGCTAAGGGTTTCAGCCGCGCAAACCAATCAAGCTGAACCGGAAGACCAGTTCTTGGCCGGCGGGCAGGCGGTACTCCGGGTGAGGTTCGGCACCCCAAGAATCATCACCAGCTAAGCCACGGCGCATTAGTGCTGGGCGCAGCACGGTGCGCTGAATAGCGGGCAGCTCATTCGGATGGTCAGCGTTCTCAATCTCGAACGGAGTCCACGGCAAAGCCGAAAACTCCATCCCGCCGGACCAGCCAGCCGGCAACTGATCTTCCGGACCGGACGGGCCAGCTTCAAACCGTAAACCGTTGCCGCGCCGGTCAGTCACCTCAGCCCAGCGCACGCCAGTGTGGTTACCGGCCTCCTGGGGACGCAAATACGGAGTCAACTGCTGCGCCACCAAAGCTTCATAAAGGCCGAGCCGAGCCCCGCCACGCCGGTCAACATAGCTTTCCTCGGGGCCTTCGCCGTACCAGCGCAAACGGTCAAACTCGGCTGGAGCGGTGAACAGCATTCCCAGTTCAGGCATATCGCTCAGGCCTTCGCCTGGGCGGACGGTTAGTTCAACATCAATCCGCCCGTCACCGTGTACCCGGTAAACCAGGTCAGCCCGGCTCGGCGGCCGCGTTGGCAGAGTCAGGGCGTAGCGCACCTCGACCACACCGTCAGTCTTGGAGTACTCCGGTGTGCCGTGCGGCCCAGGCCCATCCGCCCGGGCGTAGCGGCTGGCCAGCAACCATTGGCCGTCCCGCGCCTGCATATTCCAGCCGCGCTCGTTCGAGGTTGGCGCATGCCAGAAATTCGGTCGCGGCACACTACGCAGCAGTTCACGTCCGCCATCTGAGGTCAGCCCAAAACGGTAAGACACCAGCCCGCCTTGTAAACGTGAAAACAAAGCGGTGAAGTGTTCGCCACGCACCCCAAGGTTGTGGATTCCGTCAATTAGTTCGGGCCAGCGTGAAACGCGACTTTGCCCGATGCCGCCCGCCGGGTTGGCGGCATCGTCTAATTTTCCGGCTTGGGCAGCGAAGACGGCCTGCTGGTAAGCGACCTCATGACCGGCTGGCGCCCAAGGGGTCGGCTGGCGCAACTGGAACGAGACGTCCACGGTGTATTCACCAGGCGCGGTAGGGGGCGCGAAAGGCCAACCAAAGCTGGCTGAGGCACCCGGCGCGAGGTCCACTTCAACTTCTTCGACGCGAACCGGACGGCCCTGGCGCCCTAAGGTCACAAAGCAGCGGTAATCGGCCGCGTTGGTGAACAAATGCCGGTTGGAAACACTGAACCCGCCCTGCCCGATCTCAATCTTGAGCGGCTGGTAAAGGTAACGCACCTCCTGCAATTTGGGGCTGGGGGTGTGGTCAGCGAACCAGATGCCGTTACCGGAAAAATCAGCGTCGTTCGGCACGTCACCGGCGTCCCCGCCGTAACCGAAGTAAAGCTGGCCGTAACGATCGCGCAGTTCGATCGCTTGATCGGCGAAATCCCAGATGAACCCACCCTGGAAGAGTGGTTCACGGTAAGCCAAGTCAATGTACCGCTCCACCCCTCCGAACGAGTTGCCCATGGCGTGGGCGTATTCGCACAGAATGTACGGCTTGTCGCGGTGTTCCACCAGGTAGGCCTCAACCTCCGCGGCTGGTGGATACATCCGGCTGACAATGTCGGTGGTTTCCAAGTAGCGCGGATCCCAATGAACGCCTTCGTAATGAACTGGGCGGTGGTCAACTTGGCGGAAATAGTTCGACACCGCCAAAATGTCGCGCCCACCGAAGGATTCATTACCACAGGACCAGATGATAACGCTGGCATGGTTCTTGTCCCGCTCAAACATTGACGCGGCCCGGTCAAGCAGCACCGGCAACCATTCAGGCCGGTCACCGGGTAGAGCCGTCTCCTGCGGGGCGCCAGCCCAGCGGATCAAATCCCACATGGCGTGCGATTCGAGGTTCATTTCATCGACGACGTAAAGCCCGTAGCGATCACAAAGCTCGTAGAAGAACGAGTTGTTCGGGTAGTGGCTGGTCCGGATGGCGTTAACGCCGGCCGCTTTGAGCTGTCTAATGTCGGATTCGGTGGTTTGGCGGGTCATGACCCGGCCATCCAAACCAAACTCGTGCCGGTTGACACCCTTTATGACCAGGCGTTGGCCGTTGATTTTGAGTACGCCGTCTTCAATGCCACAGCGCCTGACACCAAGGTGGAGCGGGATGTGCTCAGTCAGTTCGCCTGCCGGGCCAAAGACCTGCACCGTCAAGTCATAGAGCTGCGGCTGTTCAGCGCTCCAAAGCTGAGGTTGGTCCAAAGTAATGGACAGCACCGCCGGGTTTTCGCCCGGGTTGCTGCCCGCTGGGACGCTGCCCGCTGGGTTGTCGGCTGACTTGTCGGCTGAACTGGTTAGCTGGCCGACGCCCGTCAAGTGCGCCCGGATGGTTCCATTGGTCTTGACCTGAAGGCGGACCTCGGCTTGCGACAAGTCGTCCGTCAACTCCGCTTCGAGGCGAATATCCTCAGCGTGGGCCCGTGGGCGGCGCTTCAGCCTGACACCGCGGAACAGGCCAGAGAAGCGATAGAAGTCTTGATCTTCGATCCACGACCCGCTGGTCCAGCGGTAAACCTGGGCCGCTAGTTTGTTTTCGCCATCGGCTATGGCACTGGTGATGTCAAACTCCGAAGGGGTGAACGAATCACCAGCGTAACCAATGTAAACACCGTTCAACCAGACCGCCACCGCGCTTTCAGCGCCATCGAATTGGATGGCCAAGCGCTCGCCTGGTTCTAGCGGACGGTCCAGTTCAAAGTATTTGACATAGCTCGCGACCGGGTTGTAAGTCAACGGAATCTGACCCGGAACCAGCCTTTCAAGACCATCCCACGGGTATTGCACATTGGTGTATTGCGGCCGGTCATAGCCTTGGAACTGGATATGGGACGGCACTGGGATGTCATCCCAGGCGGAACAGTCAACAGCTGTCGCCTCAAAACCCTCCGGAGCCAGTGACAGGTTCTTGGCGTAATGGAACTTCCACAACCCATCAAGTGACTGTTCATAGCTGGACTGGCCGATGGCCGCCTCCTCAGCCGAGGCGAACCAGCGGTGGTCAGAATGGGCCGCCAGCCGGTGTTGAGCGAAGAACTCTGGATCAGCTAAGCGGGCGAAATCGAAGGTCATTTGACGGCTCCTGTGATGCCTTCAGCGAAGGCGCGTTGCAATAGCAGGAAGATCACCATGGTGGGCAGTGAGGCTAATAGCACCGCTAACATCAGCGCACCGTAGTCAGTGACGTACCCGGCGATCAGGTTGGAAATCAACATGGGCATGGTTTGGGCGTCGGGTGTCAACAAGATCACCTTGGGCCACATGAAGTTGTTCCAGGCGGCCATGAAGGTGATGACCGCGGCGGCCGCATAGGTCGCCCGCATGGTCGGCATGAAGATGCGGACAAAGATGGCGAGTTCGCTCAAGCCGTCAATCCGGGCCGCGTCAAGAATCTCATGCGGGAAGCTGCGGGCCGACTGGCGGAACAGCAAGATCAGGAACGGCGTTGAGATGGCGGGCAGAATCACCGCCCACCACGAGTTGAACAACCCAACCTCAGCGAACATCTGGAACAGCGGGATCATGGTGGCGGCGAACGGGATCATCATCGCCATCAGCAGTACCGCCATCAGCCGGTCCTTGGCTTTAGTGTGGAACACTTCAAAGCCGTAGCCCGCCACGGAGCAGACTATTAAGGCCAGCACGGTTGTCAGAACCGCGATGATGGCGGAGTTACGCAAAGCGCCGACCAAGTTCTGGCCCGCTGTCAGGGACTCAAGGTTAGCCAGCAGGTTAGAACCTGGCAGTAGCCGTGAATCTAGGACGTCACGGCTGGTGTTCGTGGCTGAGACAACCATGAAGTAAAGCGGGAAAAGCGAAGCCGCCGCCGCTAACGATAGGAAGACATAACCTGGCACTTGGCGCCAGCGTGAAGCCGCTGAACGCCGCCGCTTGCGGCGGCGTTGCCCGTTAGCTGGTGACGGCAGGGTGTCTAGTAGAGCTGAGCCCGTTGGAACTGTCATGTCAGCCACGGCGGTCACCTACTCTCATCTGGATCAAAGCCAGTACAGCGACCAAGATCAAAATGACGTAGGAGATGGCGGCCGCGTAACCGAAGTTCGGTGCGTTACGGAAGGACAACTCGTAGAGGTAGTGCGACATGGTCATCGAAGTGTTGGATGGACCGCCGTTGGTCAGGTTGAAGGATTCGTCAAACAACTGCAATGTGCCGTTAGTCGACATGATGACAGTCAGCAGAATCATTGGTCTGAGCTGCGGTACCGTGACAGACCAGAAGGTGCGGATTGGTCCGGCACCATCAACTTTGGCGGCTTCAAGGGTGGACGGGTCAATGCTTTGCAAACCAGCCAAATAGAACACCATGTTGTACCCGGTCCAGCGCCACAGCAGGCCCACAATGATGACGAACCGGGCGGTGCCGGTCTCATTCAACCAGTGGACCGGTGTGTCAAGTATTCCCACCCCGACCAGGACGTCGTTGACCAGGCCGTCATTGGAGAACATGGTCCGGAACACCATCGAGTAGGACACCAGTGATACGGCGCAAGGCAGGAAGATCGCTGTCCGCCAGAAACCTTTCAGGCGCAGCCGCCGACTGTTCAGCAAGTTAGCTAAGACCAGGGCGGTGATCAGCATGATCGGCACCTGAATCACAAGATAGATGACCGTGTTCTGCATTGTTAGCTTGAACACGGAGTCGCTCAACAACCGCTCATAGTTCATCCACAGCGGGTCGGCGAAGTTCATATTGGCGCCGCGGCCGGTGCGCAGCGAGATGATGAGGGCCTGGAACATTGGCAGGAAACTCATCGCGAAGATCAGTAGTGCCGCTGGTATCAGGAAACCCCAGCCGATCAGGTTCTGCTTTCGGGTGATCGTAAAGCCGGAACGTTTGGTGGGTCGTTGTTTGGCGGGCCGCTCCTTTGCGGGCCGCTCCCTTGCGGTCAACGTGGGCACGAGTAACTCCTTACTCCCCGGTGTGGCGGTGGACCGGTCCGCTCTGCTAGTAGGCCTCCGGGAGGTCCGCATCTGGTGGTCCACCAGACACTCCCGGCGCTGGGTTTATCAGTTTTCAGGGCCGTGGGGGCGGGGGGG
>JAIRYJ010000023.1 GCA_031267825.1 Bifidobacteriaceae bacterium | reverse complement strand
CCAACACCCACCTAGGAGCCTGTCTTACGACAGTCTCCTAGGTGGTCCCCCAGCGCCTTATCGCCGCGTTTCCGCTGGTGAGAGCTCCGCTCACATCGCGTCAACACGGCCGGTGGGTGTTAACCAACACCCACCTAGATGGCGCGCAGCGCCACCGTCGGCGAGAGCCGGGCGGCCTTGAGTGAGGGGTAAAGCCCAGCTAAGGCCCCAATCGCGACTGATATGGCTGGCCCGGCCGCGATCACCCACCAAGGAACCGCGAAGGCGCTGTGATTGGCAGCGGTGTAAATGTAAGTCGAATAAACCCCAAGAATGACTCCGAAAACGCCGCCAACAAAGCCGATCACGGCGGCCTCAAGCACAAACTGCATCGCGATTTGACCGGAGCGCGCCCCCATGGCGCGCCGCAGACCAACCTCGCCGCGCCGTTCCATCACCGCCACCACCATGGTGTTGGCGATTCCGATCCCGCCAATCAAGAGTGACAAAGCACCTAAACCGAGTGACAGAGTCGTAAACATCCGGTCCATGATGCGGCCGGCCTCGTAATATTCGGAAAGACGGGTGACGTCGACACCTGACGGGTCGGCCGGGTTAGCGGTGGCGGCGATAACGTTCCGCACTGAACCGGACTTGCCGGGGGCTGATGCCACATAGATTGAGCTAATGTCCAGGTCAGGATAGAACTGGCGGGCATAGTCCGGGGCTAAGAAAGCCGTTGAGTTCATTTCTTCGGCTAAGCTCAGCGGTTCAAGCACACCGATTACCGCCCACCAGCGGTTGTCGATCCAGAGCCGGTATCCAACCTCGGCCCGTAAACGGCGGGCGGCGCCTTCACCTAGGACGACAGTTGGCAGGCTCTGGCTGGCGGATGTGAACCAACTGCCTTGAGCCATTTCAACGTTCAGTGTTGAGAGCAGGTCGCCGTCCAATAGTGACGCCGCGATCGACCCGGATTGGCCTTCTGGCATCATGCTGGTTCGGTAGACGCGCACGTCAGGCAGGTCACGCCGGGTGGCGACGGATTGAACTGGAGCGATCCGGGAGATCATTTCTGGTGCTGTGACTGGTAGTGGGGTTGGTTGCGAGTTGGGGTTCCAGCGGTCTTGGTTGCCGGGATAAACCACGATCAGGTTGGCGCCTTGGCGGTCCATTTCGGCCGCTATTTCAGCTTTGGCTGAGGCTGGGATGCCTTGTAGGGCGACCAGCGCGGCGATTCCGATGGCTATACCGAGCGCGGATAGCGCTGTCCGGACCAGTCTGGTGCGTGGGCCGAGCAGGGCGGTTGAAACCACATCCGGCAGTGACATGCGGCGTTTGGTTTTCTTTTCGGCTCGTTTGCGGCGCCGGGGAGGTGGGGAGGTTTGAGCGCCGGAGGCTGTCGCGACACCTTCTAGGGTTAGATCAGTTCCACCAGTGGACGATGCCGTCCCCCCGGTTTGGTTCTTCCGTCCGGGTTTAGTTTTCCTTGACCGCCGGACGGATCGTCTGGCGGGAGGCTGGGCTGGGGCCTCTGCCGTGGCGGACGGATCATCTGTCTGGGGTGTGCTGGCGTCCGCCTGGGATGCGGATGTGTCCGGCGGCGGTGTGCTGGCGTCCGCCTGGGATGCTGAGGTGTCAGCCTGGGGTGTGGTGGCGTCCGCCTGGGATGCGGGAGTGCCTAGCTGGGCGGTTGCGCCTTTGCCAGATAGCGACAGGCGGCTGGGTGGACGGGGAGCCAAATGCCGTGGCGATGGAGTGGACTGGGCCGCACTGGGAGTCGAACTGGTCGCGTCCGGGTCAGCCGCCGTTGAACCATCCCCAATTGAACCAGCGACAGATGAACCAGCCGCCGTTGAACCATCCCCAATTGAACCAGCCAGTGGCGGATCAACAACCGGCAAACCAGTCGGCGGAGTTGGTGCGGTCCGGGAAACCGGCCCACCGTCCTGCGCTGACCGAACCGGAACTGGTTCCGGAGTAGCTGACGGTGGGCCAGCGACCCGGGCAAGGTAAGCGGAACCCGCCATTTTCTGCCAAGGCCGGAGGACGGCATCGGGCACTGGAGGAATCGGCTGGGTGATCGGCTCGGGGGTCGGCTGGTCCTGTGGCGCTGGGCGGCCGGGCGGGGTGGTACTCACTGCCTCACCTCGCCGTCTAAAACATGGACCTGGCGGTCAAACAACTCAGCCAAAGCCAGGTCATGCGTGATCACCACAACGGTGGCACCAGCCCGGTTAGCGTCCTTCAAACAGTCAACCACCATGCGGCCAGAAGCCTGATCTAAGGCGCCGGTCGGCTCATCGGCGAAAACCACCGACGGGTCACCGGCGATAGCCCGGGCGATCGCCACCCGCTGCTGCTCACCACCCGACAACTCGCCAGGCCGGTGCTTTGAACGGGCCGCCAAACCGACCCGTTCAAGGGCGGCATCAGCCCGCAGGCGGCGCTCAGCGGCGGAAAGACCCTGGTAAAGCATCCCCGTGGCGACATTGTCCCGCGCTGTCAGAGCTGGCAGCAGATAGAACTGCTGAAAAACGAAGCCAATCTGGTCTGACCGGGCGCGGGAGCGGCCAGCCTCGCTCAAAGCGGCGGCGTTGACACCGTCAATCCAAACTTCGCCCGCTGTTGGCGTGTCAAGCAAGCCCATGAGCGACAACAGAGTTGTCTTGCCGGAACCAGATGGGCCCACCACAGCTACCAGTTCACCGCGGTCGATATCCAGAGTCACGTCCTTGAGGGCCGCCAGAGGCGGTTTGGTCGGGTAGATCTTGGACACCTGGCGCAGCGCTAGGTGTGCCATGGTCACGCGATCACCACCTCGTCGCCTTCTTTAAGATCACCGGCCGTCGGGATGACCTGGACCAGAGTGTCTTGGATCAGCCCAATATCAACTCCAACCAGGCCGCCGGAGGCCAGTTCAACGGCATAACCGCCTTCTGATAAGGCCAGCAGAGCGGTCACTGGGACCACCAAAGTATCGGACGCTTCATCTTGGATCAGCCTGATGGTGACGCCACTGACACCGTTTTCCGCCAACCTGGCTTGGTCCTCGATATCGATCCGGGCCCGGGGAGGAATGTACTCATAGGTTTGAGGGTCTTCGCGGGCGGCTGAAACATCACCCACTATGCCTGCCAGGATTGTGCCATCCGGCAGGGTGACTTCGACTTCAGCGCCGGCCACGATCAGTTTTTTCTGGGCGTCAGTCAGGTCAACGCTGGCTGACAGCCGGGTCGATGTCCAAGTCACAACTGGACCAGCCGCGGTTTGGCCAATCTTAGCCATGACCTGATCAACCCGCATTTCTTGGGTTGGGATCAGGAGGATGTCCTTAGGCCCAACTGTGCTGAGGGAGGTTTGAGAGGCTTTAGCTTCGGCGGCGGTTAGGGCGCTTTGGGCGGCTGTCACAGCGGCGCTCTCAGCTGACGTGTCTGGTGTTTTTTGCAGATCACTCAGCCCGGCCTGAGCTGAGGCCAGGTTTTCACGGGCGGCCGCGACATCACATAGGCCACCAGCTTCGGGGTTGTCTTGCCGGTCCTGGGCGGTGCATTGTTGAGCCACGGTTAGTGCGCGTTGAGCCGCCGCGACTGCGTTGCGGGCGTCTGTCAGGTCCTTTTGGCTTGGCCCTTGGCGGGCTGTCCGCAATGACTGCTGGGCTGAAGCTAACTGTTCACGGGCGGCGTCAAGTTCTTTGGCGGCTTCAGCCCGGTTCGCTATGGCGGCTGGCCGGGTTGATGGCGCGGGGTAACCGGCGTCAGCGTAAAGCTTGTCAACCGCGCCCGCTAAAGCCTCGTCATAGGGTACGGCTGGGCTGGTTGAGCCAGCCGCGTAGCCTAGGGAGGTCAGCGCGGCGCGCAGTGTGTCAACATCCACTCCGGACAGTCCAACGCTCATGTCGCGCCACAGCGGGATGGAGCCTTCAAGCAGGAAAACTGGGTTGCCTTCAATTTCGAGGAGCGGCTCGCCAGCTTTATGGGTTGAGCCGGGCCCTGGCACTTTGGTGACTATACCGTCCGCCCCGGCTAGTTCCTGTGATTCGCCGTAAGCCAATGATCCGCGGATCTCAAGGCCGGAGGCGAGCGAGCGGCGTTCCACGACGGCGGTGCGGATGGTGGCGGCCGGCCGGTCTGATTCTCTGGATTGGATCACACCCCAAATGGTGGCTCCAACGCCGCCTAGTACCAGCACCCCAGCTACCGCCCCGGCGGTGATCCAAGCTTTCTTGCTCATTTGCGGCTCCCATCAGCCAATCTCGGGTGATAGCGATTCGTAGTAGGCGTTTATCTTCTCGTAGAGGACCTGTTGAAGCTCATCCAGTTTGTCCATCGTGGCCTGATCTACTTCGTCACTCCAGTTGCTGGTCCCGTCCCAGCCTGGGACATCAAACCCGATTTGGGGATCGGTCGCGCCAGGATACTGTTTCAGCAGATCACGGTAGAAGTCCATCAGCTCGGAGGTGGTCATGGCGTCATAGTCGAGGTCCATGGTCGCATCATCGACCGCCTTGTGGTCTTCCTCGTTGAAGTTGGGGCAGACTTCAAGTAACGCCCGCAACTCGGCTGGGGTTATTTCGACGGGCAGCACGGCGGTCGGCTGGGTCATCCATTCGTCAGCTTTCGGCGCTGGTGGGTCTTTCAGATTGGGGTAACCGTTTTCGCGGGCGCATTTGATCCACTCGTTGGTGGCTTCGAGTGTTAGCTGTTTCTGTTCGATTTCTTCGGCCGGGTCAACATGGTATTCAGGTTCGGTGAAGCCGGTTTCTTCGAGGCATTTGACGAATGATTCGGTGTAGTCCTGGTCGCCGATTATCAAGTACGGCGGGGTTACGGGGAACTCTTCGGTCACTTCCTCGCCATCGCTTGGCTCGTCACTTGGTTCTTCACCTGGTTGTTCGCTCGGTTCTTGGCTTGCCGTATCGCTGGCTTCGGACGGGTCGGCGCCTATTCCTACTGTCCCGCCGGTGGTGCCTGCCGCTCCGCCGGCTTCGATGACCATTTCAGCGCCCCCGCCGCCGTTGATATATGGGTCATATTTGGCAACCAGTTCGTTGAGGTGCTCCCAGATGGCCTCTTGTTCGGCCTCAGTGGTGGCGTTGCCGCCGCCCATTTCCGAGCCGCCATTACCGTAAGACAAGGCGTAAGGCTTCGTTGAATCGAACTGAAGGCCCAAATCCCCGTTGGTTGATCCATAGTCTTCGGCGGTGGCCTCAATACCCGCGTCGTTCAGGCATTTCACCATGTCGCGCGCCCGGTCGGCTTGGGTTTGGCTGCTGGCGCTTTGGTCGCCGTTGAGGGTGGCTACATCGTCACCGTTGCTGCATCCAGCCAGGATTAGTGCCGCTGCCGTTATCAGTCCGATTCCCCATGTTCGCTTTAGCATTGCAGTCCTCTTCTTCAGTCCGGGTGATACGTCAAGTAGTAGGTCAACGGGCAGATGGCAACTGCCAGTAAGCCTAACGGCAGCCTGATCAGCCTGGTGCTGGTCCAGAGCCGCACCGCAAAACTACCGGAGGACCCTAGCCATGAACCTAACTGGCTAGTGTTCCGGCTGGTCTCATACCGGGGTATGAGCCGGCGGCGGCCGGGGGCGTTCACCACGCCGCCGCCGGGACGATGCCGTCCCCTCGGGCACCAGCCCGAACACCAGTCCCGTGCCCCGCGTTTAGGCCCCACCCAGTCCTTCCGTCCGTCAACTAATTCCTCCGGGGAATTAGTTGACGGTAAATCCGCAGGTCAGCGAACTGGGCCCATTCCGCCAGCGGGAACCGCCGTACCCGGCTCAGCGGTGAACCGGCAGCCAGCTAATTACCGCCGATCCGTCAGGATCAGGTGTGACTCCACTGGTCTTGGCGCGGGCGGCCCTGCTGATCCGAGGGAAGGCTGGCTGGGTTGGTCGGGGCCACATGGTCGGGAAGTGGACACAGTGGGGTTAAAACAGCCACTGTGACCACTTTCAGACTTCAGTCCCGGGATGGCGTGTTGCTGGTTCAATGAGCACACCCGCTTGACCTGCGGTTTCGCTGTTGGCCTGGCCAGGGTGGCGTGGTCTGGGGATGAGCGCGGGATTGGGTGCTGGGTTAGGCGTTGGGGTGAGCCAGTTATAGGGCCCAGGTCAAACCAGCGCCGAGAATGGTTCGGCAAGTGCTGGGTTAGGCGGAGGGGCCGGCCAGTTCCAGGGTTTCCAGGTCAATCAGGCGGCTGGCCCGCCCGCGCCAGCTTTCGATAGCGGCGGCGTTCGGTTGGTCAACTTGCCTGACCCAGAGTTCGGCCTCTTCACGGCTCTTGCCAAACCGAATATGACGGGCGGTCAGCCGGGCCAGGCGGGTGGTTTGGGGGAGTTGGACAAACCAGACCTCGTCTAGCAGGTCGTTGATGACCGGCCACGGCGGGCCAGGGCAGAGCAGATAGTTGCCTTCGGTGATGATTAGGTCAGCATCGGGTTCAACCGCGATCGCGGCGGCCAATGGTTGTTCCAGGTCGCGTTCAAATCCGGGAGCGTAAATGGTCGCTGAACGGTCTTGGCGCAGCCGCTGAAGCAGTGCGAGATAGCCAGCGGCATCGAAAGTATCACTGGCGCCTTTCCGGCCACGCCGTCCCAGCCGCTCGAGTTGGACGTCAGCTAAGTGGAACCCGTCCATCGGCACTAGCGCGGTCGGTTTGCCTAGCTGGTTCAGCGCATCGGCCAGCTGGCTCGCCAGGGTTGATTTGCCGCTGCCAGGTGCACCGGTAATGCCGAGCAGGTGGCGGGCCGGGCGGCCTTCGGCCGGGTTGCTGGCTGACAGGTGGGAGGCTAACTGGACTAGCTGGTCAAAGACTTGGGACGGCATCGGGCGAACCTAATGGTGGTAGCGGAATGGGCCGGTGGCGGGCAGAAAACTGAACCGCGGGTCCCTTTCGCCTGGTCCGGTGGCCGACGGGGACTGGAGCATGGAGCAAGCATAACAAGCCACCTGTCAACCGGTTGACCCATTTGGCGGTCAGGCCGACGGCGGCTTGGTAATCTTGATGCCTATCTTTGTTGGGTTAAACAGTAAGGCGGTGCGGCATGGCTGGCAGCCCCGGGCTGGACGCCTTGAGGCGGCCCGTAGCACGGCAGGCGATCTCAGCTGAGGTCGCCCAAATTGTGATTGATCACCTCCTAACGGGTCACGTTAAAGTCGGTGACGCCTTGCCGTCCGAACGCGAACTGATGGAGGCGTTGAACGTTGGCCGCAGCGCGGTACGGGAGGCTCTGGCGGCTCTCAAACTGCTCGGCGTGGTCGAGGCCGTGCCCGGCGGACGTTATTACCTGCGCGGCCTGACATCACAAATGCTGCCCAAGGCCATCACTTGGGGCTTGCTCCTAGGTGAGAAAGCTCCAATGGATGTCTTTGAGACGCGGGCCGCCCTGGAGGTGCGGGCCGCTTACCTGGTAGCTGGACAGTGTGAACCGAAGACACTCGCCAGGTTGAAGGAGATCTTCGCCCGGCTCTCCCAGGGGGCGATCGAACCCGCCCAAGCGATCGACGATGACCTGGCCTTTCATGAAACCATCATCAAAGCTTGCAACAACCGCGTGATGTTTGACCTGTGGCAGTCCGTCCGCTCGTTGCTGCGGGTCTGGATTGTGCGAGTCAATGAACGCGAGCGGCGTGGAGATTCATTTGTCCAACTGCACGGCGCGGTGCTCGAAGCGATCGCCCAAGGCGACGGCGACGCGGCCGCCAAAGCGATGAACCGCCTGATGGACGATTCCAGCCGGGCCTTGGCTGTGGTGCTGACCGAGGCGGCCGCCAGCCCGGAGGCGTCAGCCTGAACTTGTGAGCCTGGGTTAGGCGGCGCGGCGCCGCCTGGCCAAACCCAGCCGGTGGTGTGAACGGTGGAGGCCAAAACCAGGCGGGTGGTGCGAACCGGCCCGTGGCCAATACCGGCCGGTGGTGTGAACTGGGGAGGCCAAAACCAGGCGGTGGTGGAAATTGGCGGGCTGCTGGGAGGTCTTGGGGCGGCATCGGACAAATCAGACTTGCCTCACCACCACTGGTCAACCAGTTGACAAATAAATGGGGTTGTGGCACGGTGGCTTTGCAGAAAACCGGCCGCTAGCGCAAGAGAGGCGAAGCAATGAAAGCCTATGTAGTGCGTGGGCCAAGTCAGGGGGCAACCGAACACGTAGCCGAACCCGTAGCCGGCCCCGGTGAGGCCGTCGCGGTAGTTGAACGGGTCGGCCTTTGCGGCACCGACCGGGAACTGTTCGAAGGCGCCATGCTTGAACTGCACCAAGGCCAAGACGCCTACCCCTTGCGGCTAGGCCACGAATGGGTTGGGCGGGTCGAATCAACTGGTCCAGGGGTCGGCCCCGAATGGCTCGGGCGGCGCGTCACCGGTGACTGCATGATTGGCTGCGGCCATTGCGGGCTGTGCCGCCGAGGCGCCCACTACGTTTGCCCAGACCGCCTAGAAGTCGGAGTTCGCGGCCGCGACGGTGCGCTCGCCGAGCGACTGGTTTTGCCCGTCTCAAGTCTGATAGCGGTGCCAGAAGAGCTGACAGCCGCCGCCGGGGCAATGATTGAGCCAGGCGGTAACGCCTGGCGAGCGGTCGATGCCGCCCAAGCGAGTCCCAGCGGCAACGTCTTGATCTGGGGAGCCGGGACTATAGGTCTACTCTGCGTCATGTTCGCCAAGGCGGCAGGGTCTGAAGTTGAGGTTGTGGCCCGGCGCCAAGCCAGCGCCGAGGCCGCTGAGCGGGCCGGTGCTGACCGCATCTGGCAGCCCGATGAAGTGCCGCGGGCGGGCGGAGCGAACTGGAACGGTTACAGCGCCGTAATTGAAGCGTCCGGTGCGGCGAGCGCGCCGGGGCGCTGTGCCATGAGTGTTGAACCAGGCGGCCGGTTAGTGCTGATCGGCGTGGCCGGACAAGCCAGTCTGATAGACACCCGTCACCTTGTAACCAACGACATCACAGCCATCGGGATCCTGGGCGGGTCGCTTGGCCTGAGGCCCGCCTTGGCGGCCTATGGCAGCCGCGACGTGATACCAGATTCATTGGTCAGCCAAGTCATAAGCCTTGATCAGGTCAGCCAAGCTTTCGCGGCGGTGACCGGTCAGCCCAAGCCAGGTGCACCAAAGGTGCAGGTCAATCCATCATTATGAGGCCGTTGCGGCAATGAGAGGAGCCAGTTTCAGTGAGGATTAGTGTTTTCCCCAAAGGTCAGCTAGATGACCTAGCCAGCGGGAAAATGAGTGTGTTCGATTGGATTAAGCTGGCCGCGCCACTGCGATGCGATGGGCTGGAACTCTGGTCCGGTATGTTTCCGCGGCCGAGTCTGACCCTGGCTGACCGAGTGGCACAAGCACTAGCTGACGCCGGTCAGGTTATGCCCATGTTGTGCGTTTCAACAGACTTCACCAATCCTGACGCCGGACAACGCCAAGCTGAATTTGACCGGGAAGTTGAACTGATCGAGTTCGCCCACCGCATCTCTGGGCCGGGCGTGGCGGTCCGTGTCCTGTCAGGCCAGCGCCATCCTGGCGTCAGCCGCGAACAAGGACTGGACTGGGCGGCCAGCTCAATCAAGGCACTGTTCCCTTTGGCCCGCCAGTTAGATGTGCTGCTCAGCCTTGAAAACCATTACAAAGACGGAGCTTGGGCCTATCCCGAATTCGCTCAGAAGACGGACGTCTTCTTGGACCTGCTGAAGCTGATCGGCGATGAACCTAACTTTGGTGTGCAATACGATCCGTCGAACGCCATCGTGGCGGGCGTCGATTCGGCTGACTTCCTTGACCTTGTGGTTGACCGTGTCATCACAATGCAAGCCTCGGACCGTTTCCTAGAGCCGGGCGCCAGCTTGGATGACTTGCGCTTGCAGGATGGGACATTGGGCTATTCGCCTAAACTCAGTCACGGTGTGATTGGGCGTGGCCTGAACGACTACCAGCGCATCTTCCAGACTCTGGCCGGGCATGGTTATGACGGCTGGATTTCGATCGAAGATGGTGTCAACGGGATGGCTGATCTGACCGAATCGGTTAAGTTCTTACGTCAGGCGCGGGAAACCTATTTTGATGGTTCAACCGCTGTCAGGGTGGAACCGCTTGAACAGCGCCGCCAGGCGGCCGGGCTGCCCAGCTTGGCGCTGCCCAGCTTGGCGCTGCCCGGTTGTGGGTCGGCCGGATCTGCGACATCAGGTCCAGGCGAACCAAGGCAGGGCGAGCCGTGCTGATCGACCTGACTGACCGGGTGGTCATAGTAACGGGAGCCGGACGAGGCATCGGCGCGGCCCTGGCTGAACGCTTCGCTCTGGAAGGTGCCCGTGTCATTGGGATCGACATCTTGGAGGAAGACCTGAAACAGGTTGGACAGGCCATCACCACGGCCGGTGCCAAATGGGAAGCGTTGACGGTTGATGTCACCCAAGCCGCTCAAATCACCGCTGCCACCAAGGCTGTAGCCGAACGTTACGGCCGGATCGATGTCCTGGTAAACAACGCTGGAGTCGGTGCCGACAAGCCACTCGATGAGCTGACCGAATCTGAATGGGACCGTTGCTTCAACGTCAACCTGAAGGGACTGTGGCTGATGAGCCGGTCCGTCATGCCGATCATGAAACGCCAAAACGCGGGCCGCATCATCAACGCGGCGTCCTTCGCCGCCATTGTGCCGATGGCTGGTGTCGGCGCTTACGCCGCCGCCAAGGCTGGTGTAGTGCAGCTGACCCGCGCTTTGGCGGGTGAACTGGGCCCTTGGAACATCACGGTTAACGCTTACGCCCCAGGCATGGTGCCGACAGACATTAACCATTTCACTGAACGTTCCCAGGAGGAACAGGACCGCTTGCTTGACATGCTGACTCTGCGCCGTTGGGGCGCCAAAGAAGAAGTCGCTGACCTGGTGTGTTTCTTAGCTTCTGACCGTGCCGGGTATATCACTGGCACGGTGATTGACGTATCCGGTGGCAAACTAGCGACCCAGGTGCCATCAGCCCCTTACGCCCGGCGCGCCGCAGCGGCTTAGGCGGGTGCCAACCGACACCCGACTAGACCGGGGCGTCACCAAAATCTGGCACCATCAGGCGTTCGCCACCAGCCAGCGATGAATCGTGTGCCAAAATGCCCGGCACCGTAAAACGGGCGGCCACCCAAGCGTTGACGGACGGCATCGTCCTGGTAATGACGGCCTCAACAAAATCCGCCGCCAGAAAATGATGCGACCCCTCATGCCCGTTCGGGATCGCGTCATAGCCCTGAGGTAACCGTGAACGGTCATGTAGCGGCGAATATCCGCCGAGGAAAACCCGTTTGACGTCGGCCGCGAAAACGGCCGCCCGTTCGGCGGTTAATTGGGCTGTCGGGCGGACCTGTAACAGGTCACTAACGTCCTCATAGGTGTGTTTGGTTTGCCAGGCGCTAACCCGCGCGGTCTGTTCAAAAACCGCCTCAGTGCCGAAGAAACGGAAACGTGATTCGCGAATATGGGTTGGGTAGCCGACGCGCCGCATTTCGTTGATGCGGACCGCGCCGCCTGACTTAGTTTGGAACAGGGCGGTTTGGTTGGAGAAACTGTTGCCGAAGATCGACAATTCGCGGTTGAAAATACCGTCCGGGTGGTCATCTTCCACCCCGAGACAAGACACCGAGGTAATTGGGTCTTGCGTTACGGAAAGCACTCCGCCAAGTGAGTGAGTTGGGTAGTGCATCGGTGGGTACGATGCCGTCCCGCGCCAGTTTTCGCCGCCACCTCGTTGAAAGGCGGTGTAAAAGCCGTGGTCCATGTCGTGGACGTAGTCGCCTTCGGCGTAGAACAGCCTGCCAAAACCGCCATCTTGTTGGCGTTGGCGCCCATAGATCGCCGCCGGGTTGTAGTAGGAGGTTTCACCCATCATGTAAACCAAACCGCTCCGTCTCACCTCGGCGATGATTTGTCCTATTTCCGTGGTGCTGTAGGCCATTGGGACGGCCGAATAGACGTGTTTACCGGCTCGTAAAGCCTTGACCGCTAATTCGCCGTGGGTCCATCTTTGGGTGAAGATGCCGACAGCGTCGAGATCGGAATTGAACATTTCGTCAGCTGAGGCGAAAACTCGCTCAATGCCGAAACGTTTGGCGTAGTCTTCGCGGCGTTCCGGAATCAAGTCGGCGATGGCGACGTCACTGATGTCGGGGTGAAGCTGGAAGAGTGGCACGAACTGCTCAGCGAACTCGCCCGCGCCGATGATCCCAATACTGAACGCCATGAGGGGCCTCCTTTACTCAGTTCGCGGCCGAGGGCCGCGGCCGGTTTGCGCTGTGGTGGGTCAGGCCGTCCGTGCCTCGGGCGGCCCAAACCTGTCAACCAGTAGACCATAACACGGGCGGCCGGAGAGCTGGAACTGGTCCGGTCGGAGAGCCGGTTTTATAGCAAACTGGTCAACCAGTTGACATCTTTCCCGCCTTGGCCTAGAGTCGTGGACACCTAGGGAACAACTCCCAAATGTTCTCTTCCGACCTCAAAGAGGAGGATGCGCAATGCGTGTCGTAGACGGTTTGAAGACCCGTGGTTGGGCGGCCTGTGCCGTTCTGGCCGCGGTTTGCACAGTAGCGGCGGGTTGCGGCACCGCCGGTGATGACAACGGAGCCAGTGGCGGTGATGTAACCATCGAATATTGGACGTTCTCCGAGTTCACCACCGGCGAGCAAGGCGACATCGTCAAGGGCTATATCAATGAGTTTGAGACAGCCAATCCGGGCATCAAGATTGAACTGGTAGGCAAACCAGCCGAAGACATAGTCTCCGGCACGGTCACCAACGCTGGCCAGGGCACCGGAGCGGACGTCATCTCAACCCAGATGAACGCTGGTTCGAGCCTGGTTTACGCCGGGCTGCTGAAAGACATCTCCGAGGAATGGGCGGCAGCCGGAGCGGGCTACACCGATCAGTTCGACAAAGACTTTGTTGATCTGATGGGACGTAACGATGGCCGCTGGGGAGTGCCGTACACCGCCTATGTCACGGTGCTGTACCGCAATCTGAACGTTCTCAGGCAGGCCGGCATCGACCCAGATCAGCCAATCGACGGCTGGGACGGCTGGTTAGACCAAATGAAACAGGTCCACGACGCCGGGTTCGCTGGTATGGCGGACCCGTTCCAATCCGGCGCCGAACGTGTCATCCAGTTCTACGCCGGCATCCCCAGCCGGACCCAGTTTGACCTGAAAGATGATCTCAAGTCGCTGCTCCTAGACCAGGACGCGCTCGAACAAGCCATCGCCTTCTGCCAGGCCACAAAAGAGTTCGGGTCCGATGTAGCGATGGACACCCAAGGCGAAGTTGACCTGTTCAACGCCAACCAGCTCGCCTTCCTGCCTGGTGGCCCATGGAAGTACTGGTCATTCATTGAAGCCGACGGTGTCGAATTCGACATCCAGGCGATTCCAGGCAAAGCCCCTGGTGCTACAGGAGGTGTGCGGGGCGGCGAATTCCTAGCCATCACAGCCGATTCGGAACACCCGGCGGAAGCCTGGAAGTTTGTTCAGTTCATGACCGATCAAGCCCAGTTGGCGCGCTTCACAGTGCCGATTTCCCGGATCACCGGGAACGCCGCGGCGATGCAAGACGCGGCCGTCCTGGAAAGCCCACTGAACCGTGTCTCGGTTGAGGCCTTCCCGGGCGGTGTCAACGAATCACCACTTCAACGTCAGCTACCACCGGGGATCGCCCAAGTCTTCGCCGATGGACTAGTTGACGCTGATACCGGCATGCCAGCTAAAGAGGCTGCTGCCGCCATCATCAAGAACTACAACGCAGCATTGGCGGGATGACCACCAAGTCAGCCGTCAAGCGGCCGTCGCGGCCAGGCCGGGCCTTGGGTCCGGCCTGGCCCGCTTACCTTATGCTGGGGCCATTCCTGTCGGTCTACCTGCTGTTTGTGGTGGCACCGATCGTTTTAACCTTTGTCCTTAGCTTCACCCAATGGAACGGGGTGACCTCCCCGAAATTCGTTGGCACGGACACCTTTGACGCGATGCTGCACAGCGCATCGGTCACCAAGGCGTTCACCAACCTGATCATCTATGTTGTGATCACGGTTCCCCTAGGGATGGCTGTGGGCCTTGGGCTGGCCCTGTTCATCAACCGCTTGAGTGGGCGGCTCGGCGCGTTCATGCGATCGGCTGTGTTCTTCCCGTACATCATGCCGTTATTCATCACCGCTCTGATTTGGCGTTGGATGCTGGACCCATCCTTTGGGATCATCGATCAAATTCTGGTGGCTTTGGGCGGCCCGGCCCTCGACTGGCGCCAAGACCCAGTTTTCATGATGGCCGGGCTGATCATTGTTGACATTTGGCACTCAGCGGGATTCAACATGCTGCTGTTACTAGCTGGCCTCAAATCGATTCCGGCTGAACTGTATGAGGCCGCCAAACTTGATGGCGCCGGAGTTGGCCGTGAGATTTGGAGTGTCACCTTGCCGCAACTGCGGCCAGTGTTCTTCATGGTGACCGCCAACGCCTTCATCTCCGCCTTTCAGGTGTTTGATTTGCCGTGGCTTCTGACCGAATCGCAGGCTTCCAAAGGCACCGGAGGACCACACCAGGGCCTGCTGTTTCCAGTGATGGAAGCTGTTATCCGGTCAACTGGAGGGATGCGGTTCGGCGACGCGGCGGTTATCGGAGTACTGCTGTTAGGTCTGATAGCACTGACTACAGCGGTATCCTTCCTGATCCGGCGGCGTTGGGAGGATGACTGATGGCTAGCTTCAAACCCAATCCGCCAAACCCCAAGCCGGATCGCCAAGGCCGGACCGGTAGGCGGGCCAAACGGCTGGTCGGTGTTGGCGCGAAATGGGTCGCCTCAGCCGCCATCACCTTGGTGGCACTGTTCCCAGTGTGGTGGATGGTCAATATTGTGTTCGCTCCTCCGGGTGCGGCTCTGGCTCTTTCACCTCGGCTAGTCCCGACATCATGGAGCGCCGGAGTTGGTCACATAGTGACGGTCATGACTGACGGAGTCTTCGCTCGAGCCATGGCGAACTCCTTCATGTTCGCTGGATCGCAATCACTTATCACCTTGTTCATCGCCTCGCTGGCGGCCTACTGCTTCGCTCATCTGCGATTCCCCGGCCGAGCGGCCCTATTCGCCTTCAGCTTGGTTGGTCTGATGGTGCCGCTGGGGGTGATTGTTCTGCCAACACAACGCATAGTCTCTGGCTTGGGCTGGCTTAACTCCGTGCAGGGGCTGGTAATCCCGTTGACGGCATCGGCCTTCGCTTTGTTCCTATTGACCGAATACATGCGTGCTGTGCCGAAGGAACTGATCGAAGCGGCGACTGTCGATGGCGTCGGGAAGTTCGGCATCTACTGGCGCATAGCGTTGCCCCTGACCCGCAACGGGCTGCTGGCGGTCGGCATCTTGGTTTGTGTGATGGCTTGGTCGAACTTCCTGTGGCCTTTGGTGACAGTAACTAAACCCGGCCTGTATCCGGTGTCAGTCGCCGCGGCGACCTATTTCAACCCGCAATCCAAGTTCACCACTGGTGACATGATGGCGGCCGCGTTGCTCTCGGCGCTGCCACTGATAGTGGTTTACGGCCTGTTGCAGCGTTGGATCGTGGACTCAATATCGCGGGCCGGCCTGAGGGGTTGAGGGGTCGTCACAGGTTGGTTTGGGTGGCACGAGCAAATTGACGGGTTCGGGAACCAGCGGGTCCGGAAACCAACGAGCGGAAACTAGGGTGCGGCCAAGACTGGCCGACGGCCGGAACTGACGGGCCGCTGGGAAGTCAAGGGACGGCATCGGGCAACTTGGAAGAACCCCCAAGCCAAACTAGAACTGGTGCAGAGCCTGATCCAGGTCGGCGATCAGATCCTCGGCGTCCTCCAAGCCGACACTGAAGCGAAAGAACCCACCATGGAACGGCTCCGGGAAAAGATGCTGGCGCTCGTCATCGGCGCCCAAGAAAACGATCAGACTTTCATCGTGGCCCAATGAGACGGCCGAAGTAATGATCCGCAGGTGGCTGACAAACCGGTTATGCACGTCACGGCCGCCATCCAAACCAAAGGCGATCACCCCACCAAAACCGGGCGACATTTGCTGGCGCGCGGTGCTGTGACCGGGATGAGACTCAAGGCCCGGATACCAAACAAAACGCACCCGGGGGGCTCGTTCCAAGAAACGGGCGATCGCCAAAGCGTTGTCGTTGTGCTGACGCATACGCAACGGCAATGTGACCGATCCGCGCATGATCAGCCAGGCGTTGAACGGGCTGATCGAGCCACCCAAGTTGACCTGGGCTTGGGCTCGGATCGGGTCAAGTAGTTGACGGCTGCCCAAAATGGCTCCACCTAAAGCGTCGCCGTGGCCGTTGATGTACTTGGTGAGTGATTCGATCACGTAATCGGCGCCTAAAGCGAGCGGCCGCTGGTTGTAAGGACTAGCGAAGGTGTTGTCAACCGACAGGCGTGCCCCGGCTTGGTGGGCGATCTCCGCCAGTGCGGCGATGTCGCTGATCCCGGTGGTCGGATTAGCGGGTGTCTCAATGTGGATCAGTTTGGTGCTGGGCCGGATCAGGCCGCGCACAGCGGCCAGGTCGGTACTGTCCACTAGTGAGGTTTCAACCTTGAACTTGTCCTTGAACAGTTCGTTCAGCAGTCGGTAGGCGGCGATATAGGTGACGTTGGAGAAGATCACGTGGTCGCCACTGCGCAGCAAGGAGAAGAACAGTCCGGCTAGTGCCGCTACGCCAGAAGCTAGGACGATTCCGTCCTGCGCGTCAGTCAGACTGGCTAGCTTTTGTTCCAGGTAGCGTTGGTTGGCTCCGCCGTTACGGGTGTAGAGATTGGCGTCGGCCGATGACCAATTGAGTTCGCTTGGGTCGTAGGGCAGGGCGTAGGAATTGGCCATGGTGATTGGCCGCCGAATGGCGCCGGTGTCTTTGTCTATGCCGTTACCGGCGTGGACCGCTCTGGTTGAGAAGCCCGGTTCGGCCATGATGTCCGCCGTTCTGTTGACCGTTAGCTATGTCCGCGGGGACGTTAACGCTACTTGGTGTCCGGGGTGGGGATGAGTTTTGTAAAGCCGCCCAGGTGGTGGCTGTTGTTGCGGTTGTGCCGATCAGGTGGTGGCTGTGCCGCTAGTGGTCGGCAGCGTGATGGGCTGGTAGCGGACAGGGACGGTAACTGTCAGCCCCGACGCCTGGCCTAGTCTGACCGCTTCGGCTGGGTCCCCTAAGTTGATCGAGAACATGTCCCAATGGATCGGTATGAGGTGTTCCGCCCGCGCTTCTAGGCAGAGTGCGACAGCCTCAGCGGCGTTCATGTTACCTACTATGTTGGCCGCTTCACGTTCCGCGTCACGCCCGTTGATCGGCAGGCAAGCTGTGTTGACATTGAGGCGACGCAGGGTTGCGGCCTGGCCTTCCCAGGTCAGCGTGTCACCAGCGTGGTAGATCGTCTGGCCGCCGAGCCGCACCACATAGCCAACGAATCGTCCGCCGTCGCTGCTCATACCATCGGCCACGTTGACCGCATGGCAGGCTGGCATTGGTGTTATGGTCGCCTGTCCGATGCCGTCCGTTTGGCCTATTACAGCGGCCTGGACCGGGCCGCCCAAGACTTGGGTTACGGCGTCAACCAGGGGCGCGGGCACCATAATGGTGCAACCGGGGGAGGCTTGGCGGATCAGGCGGAGTGACGGGAAATGCAGGTGGTCGTCATGTTCGTGGGTGCATAGAACCGCGCTGACCTGGTCGATTGGGATCGTTTCTGGGTCTGGTGGGGCGATGGCGCGGCCGGGGTGGGGTGCGATGAAGGGATCGATCACCAGGCGGTTGGCGCCGTATTGGAGCACCAAGCCGGCCTGGCCGAGCCAGGTGAGTTTGACTTCGCCGGATGGGTCTGCCGGGTTGTTCGTCTGGACCAAGGCTAATCCTCGGCTGGGGGCGCTGTGGCTGGTGGTGCTGTGGCTAGTGGTGCTGTGGACGCTGGGGGCGTGGCCGCCTTGGGCGGGTCGGGACGATGCTTCTCGGCGTATTCGGTTAGGCGTTCAGCGCCCCGTTCCATGACCACCGAGCTGGCCCGACCGGCCGATGAAACCAGATTAAGGAATGCCCTGGCGAAACGTTTCATGTCTTTGTCCTTATGTCTAACCATCCAGCTAGCCAACGCCGCCAGAGAGATGCGCAGCCGTCCTGCCGCCACTGAAGGCAGTCTAGTCTGGCCAGGCTGCGCTGGCCGTGAGCCTTGGCCACAAGCGCCACCCCGTCTTCTAATCCGACCCTTCTATGGGTTTTGTCATGCTGTGATTCGCCTTAGTTGGCGGTAGATCTGGCGGGTGATGTGGCGTTTGAGGCGGCGGCGGGTTTCGTGTTCGGTTTTGTCTTCGGTCAGGATCTAGAGGCTGATCCGGTGTCGCGCTACGGTTGGTGACTGGCCTGGAATAACGCGGCCGTGGCATCAGTGACAGGGGCGGCCAGCGCCATGACTGGCACTAAAGGAGAAGACGATTGAAGCTCTCAGCTTGTATTGAGGTTTTGTTTAACGAGGCTGGTGACGATTTCGCTGACCGGGTGAGGGCCGCCGCGGCGGCCGGTTTGCCCGCTGTTGAGTTTTGGAATTGGCGTGACAAGGACCTGGCGGGGATCGCGGCCGCGGCTCAGGACCGCACTATCCAGATCGCCGGGTTCTGTGTTGAACCGTGGGGCCAATTAACTGATCCGGCCAGTCATAACGTGTTCTTGGCTGGTTTGCGCGAGACCTGTGCCCAGGCTCAGTGGCTCGGGGTTAACCAACTAATCACCCAAGTTGGCCAGACTGTGGCCGGGGTGGAGCGGGCGGTTCAGCGGGACGCCGTGGTAGCGGCCTTGAAAGCGGCCGGGCCCATAGTGGAAGACGCTGGGGTGACTCTGCTGATTGAGCCACTCAATGACAAGGTGGATCATCCGGGTTATTTTCTGACCGATACGGCGGAGGCGGTCACCATTTTGCGCCGGACTGGCAGTCCAGCGGTGGCTTTGATCTATGACCGCTACCACGCCATGGCGATGGGGGAACCGATCGGCCACGGCCTTGAAGGCAACACTGACCTGATTAGGCACGTCCACATCGCGGATGCTCCAGGCCGTCATGAACCGGGTTCGGGGCGGGCCGATTGGCCCGCTGAACTGGCCTGGTTCAAGGCCAACCACTATGACGGGTTCTTCGGGTTGGAGTACTGGCCGACGGTTGAAACAGCTAAGTCGCTCGAGCATTTCGCCTCACTGACAGCGCTCGCCTAACGGGCCTGGCGCTTCGCCGCCTGGCCCGGTCAGCCTGAATAATGTCCGCCGCCGCCACCGCCGAGTTGGTTTCCGGCCGCGACGTTGGATCCGTCTCACCCGGTGGAGGGATATGGCGGAACCTGATCTGGCCCGTCAGCGGGAATCGCGCAACTAAAGCGATTACCGGCGAGTGCTGCACGGTAGGCTCAGTCAGGCCGATCAAATCTCAGGGAAGGTGAAACCAGGTGTCCAACGATGAGGCCCTCAAGACGGGCGCTGAATTGTTCAGTGACCGGAAAGACGTGGTCGCAGTGCGTGTCAACGGTGAATTACGCGATCTGAGCCGCTCAATCCAGCCTGAAGACACAGTTGAACCGGTCACCTTGGATGAACCGGACGGACTGATGATCCTGCGTCACTCGGCGGCTCATCTGCTGGCCCAGGCTGTCCAGGAAATAAACCCCCAGGCCCGGCTCGGAATTGGGCCACCCATCAGTGATGGCTTCTACTATGACTTTGATGTTGAGGAACCATTCACCCCGGAACAATTACAGCGGCTCGAAAAGGTGATGACCCGCCTGGCGGCGCAAGGCCAAACCTTCCGCCGCCGGGTTGTTAGTGAAGCTGAAGCCCGTCAAGAATTGGCTAGTGAGCCGTACAAGCTTGAACTGATCGGGTTGAAAGGTAATTCAGTCGCCACCGAAGGTGCTTCAGTTGAAGTCGGCGCCGGTGAGTTAACCATTTATGACAACGTCCGACGTGATGGTGTGGTCGCCTGGAAGGACCTTTGCCGTGGCCCGCATTTGCCGAACACAACACTAATCAAGAAAGGCGCGTTCAAACTGCTGCGTTCGGCCGCCGCCTATTGGCGGGGGAACGAACATAACCCGCAATTGCAACGCATCTACGGCACGACCTGGGCAACACCGGAAGACCTGAAAAACTACACCGCCCGCCTGGCGGAGGCCGAACGCCGTGACCACCGTAAACTCGGAGCCGAACTGGATTTATTCTCCTTCCCAGAAGAAATCGGTTCTGGCTTGGCTGTCTTCCATCCGAAGGGCGCCATTGTACGCCAAGAAATGGAAGAATATTCCCGCCGCCAGCACATCGCGGCCGGTTATGACTTTGTCTACACGCCACATATTACAAAAGCTCGCCTTTATGAGGTTTCAGGCCATCTGGAATGGTACAAGGACGCCATGTATCCGCCTATGCGGGTTGATGAGGAACGTGGCCCGGACGGTCATGTCACACGCCAGGGTCAGGACTACTATCTCAAGCCAATGAACTGCCCGATGCATAACTTGGTTTACGCGGCTCGCGGCCGGTCATATCGCGAACTGCCGCTCCGGTTGTTTGAGTTTGGTACGGTCTACCGTTATGAAAAATCTGGTGTGGTTCACGGCCTAACCCGGGCCAGATCATTCACTCAAGATGACGCTCACATCTACTGCACCCCAGAGCAGTTACGTGACGAGCTGTCGTCGCTGCTGTCTTTTGTTCTAGATTTGCTGAGTGATTACGGTTTGAATGATTTCTATCTGGAGCTTTCAACCCAGAACAAGGAGAAATCAGTCGGTTCGGAGGAGGTTTGGCGCGAATCGACCCGCACCCTGGAAGAAGTCGCTTTAGCTTCTGGTTTGGAATTGCGTGACGATCCAGGAGGCGCCGCCTTCTATGGGCCTAAGATTTCGGTTCAAGCCCGTGACGCGATTGGGCGAACTTGGCAGATGTCCACCATCCAGTTAGATTTCAACATGCCGCAATTGTTTGGTTTGGAATACACGGCACCAGATGGTTCACGTCAGCGCCCAGTTATGATCCACCGGGCATTGTTCGGATCAATTGAGCGATTCTTCGCGATTTTGACTGAGCATTACGCTGGTGCCTTTCCGGCTTGGCTGGCACCAGTTCAGGTACGCGGTATTCCAGTATCTGACGAATTCGAACCTTACCTAGATGAAGTGCTGCGAACACTCAAACGTCATGGCGTGCGGACCGAACTCGACACCTCCGATGACCGGTTCGGTAAGAAGATCCGCCGGGCGGTGACTGACAAGATTCCGTTTACGTTGATCGCTGGTGCGGATGACGCCTCCCAAGGGGCGGTTTCTTTCCGGTTGCGGGATGGTTCGCAAGACAACGGCGTACCAGTGGAGGCCGCTGTCCAACGGATTGTTGACGTGATAGCGCGGCGCGACAATGGCTGACCAGGAGCCCGGGTCGACAGCTGACCAGCCCGCCCAACTGTCTGACGGGTTGGCGGCCGGGTTTCCGGCCGGGCCGTTAGGCGGGCCAGTCGCAGCGCCGCCCGTCAGCCCGTCGGTTGACCCGCCAGCCGAACCAGCCAGCGCCTTGGCTGGCCAGCCGGACGGGTTTGAACGCCTGTGGGTGCCACACCGGATGGCTTACATTGGCGGTGAGGCCAGGCCCGCCGATGGAACACCAGCCGCCTGTCCGTTCTGCACCGGACCAACCAAACCGGACAGCGAAGCCCTGATCGTGGCTCGCGGGCAACATGTTTACGCCGTCCTTAATCTTTTCCCGTACAACCCGGGACACCTTCTGATCTGCCCTTACCGTCATGTGCCTTTACTGACTGATCTAGATCAGACCGAAGCCTGCGAGTTAGTCACGTTCACCCAACACGCGATGCGCGCCATCGTCCAAGCTAGAGGGCCGCACGGCTTCAACTTGGGAATTAACCAAGGCTCAGCGGCCGGTGCCGGTATCGCGGCACACCTGCATCAACATGTTGTGCCGCGCTGGAAAGCGGACTCCAACTTCTTTCCGATCGTCGGGCAGACCCGGGCTTTACCTGAACTGCTCGGTCAGACGCGGGACGCCATCGCCGCCGCCTGGGAGGACACAGCATGCTAGGCGCCAGATCAAAAGGCTTGGAACAGAAGGTGTTCGGCCGTCCGGCGGCTTTCTTAGTGCGCCACCATGTCCGGCCCAACGTTGTTACCGTCATGGGGACCGTAGCGTTCGCTGGATCAGCTTTGACGCTTTTCCCGCTGGGCTATTTGTGGCCGGGGGCGGTGGTGCTGGGCCTGATCGCGACCACTGACGCGCTTGACGGAACAATGGCGCGCCTGGCTGGTATGGAGTCAAAGTGGGGTGCTTTCCTGGATTCGACACTTGACCGGGTAGCTGATGGCGCCATGCTGCTTGGCTTGACGATCTACTTGGCCTTGCTCGGTGAAACCTGGGGCGTGATCGCTGGTGCGGCCGCCATCGCCGCCGCTGGCCTGGTACCTTACGCCCGGGCGCGGGCCGGAGCTTTAGGCTACGACGCCTCAGTTGGGATCGCTGAACGCACCGACCGGCTGGTGATTGCCCTGGTGACAGCCCTTTTGACGGGGTTTGGCCTGCCGTGGTGGGTTCTGGCGGGCGGGCTCGGCCTGATCACCGTCGGTTCGCTGGTGACGGTTGGTCAACGGACGGCCGCGGTTCACCGTCAATGGCGTGAGGCCGCCGAGTGAACCCGACCGCCCTGGCCTGGAAGCTTGTCCCGAAGATTCCCGCTCCGTTGGCGCGGTGGTTGTTTGATTTAGTGGCCGATGCCGTCTGGCTGGTTCGCGGAAAAGGCGTGCGTCAATTGGAAGCAAATTTGCGTCGGGTGGTCAGCGATTCCAGCCGGACCAGCTTGCGTCGCTTGTCACGCCAGTCAATGCGGCGCTATCTGCGTTATTACTGTGAAGCTTTCCAACTGCCGACTTGGTCTGGTGGTCGGATTGACCAGATGGTGCGGCTCGACGGCGCGGACGCCGCTGACCGGGCCTTCGGCCAAGCCAGGCAAGCGGTCGGCGCTTTAGCCCACATGGGCAACTGGGACCTGGCCGGGGCTTGGGCTTGCCGACACCTCGAACCTGTCATCACGGTGGCTGAACGGCTCAAACCGGAGGAAGCTTTCCAGGAGTTTCTGGCCATGCGTCAAGCCCTTGGCTTGCGCATCATCCCGCTTGAGAAAGGGAAACCCGCTTTCCCGGAGCTGTTGGCGGCTGTCCGGTCAACTGATCGTTGGCTGGCTCCGCTGCTGGCTGAGCGTGACCTGGGACGCAGCGGCGTTGAGGTGACGTTCTTCGGTGAACCCGCCTTGGTGGCGGCTGGCCCGGCGGCGCTGGCCCTAGCGGTTGAACGTCCTTTGGCGCCGATCGCCATGTGGCGTGACGGGCCAGGCTATGTTCTTCATTTCGGTGAGGTGATCGCTGTGCCTGAGGCGTCCTCTAGGGCTGAGCGGATCCAGATCATGACTCAAGCCTGGGTCAGTGTCTTAGAGGAACAGATCCGGTTACATCCGGCCGATTGGCACATGCTGCAGAAAGTGTTCGTGGCTGATCTGGATCCAGCCAAACGCCAACGGCTGGCAGGGGCTTGACCGATGCGGATCGGCCTTGTTTGCCCGTACTCGTTTGATGTGCCTGGTGGCGTCCAGTTCCATGTTCGTGATTTAGCTGAAGAGCTGCTAGCTCAAGGTCATCAAGTGTCGGTGCTGGCCCCAGCTGATGACGACACGCCTTTGCCGTCTTATGTCAGGCCGGCTGGGCGGGCGTTACCGATCAGGTATAACGGGTCGGTCGCGCGGGTCAACTTTGGCCCGTTGACAGCTCATCGCGCCAGACGCTGGCTGATTGAAGGCAACTTTGACTTGTTGCATATTCATGAGCCGATCACCCCTTCGCTTGGTGGTTTGGCGCTGATTTACGCTCAATGCCCGGCGGTTGCGACTTTCCATTCATCGCAAACCGCCTCGCGGGCCCTTAGGGTGGCTTATCCGCTGGTCAGATCAGCTTTGGAGAAACTGTCTGGGGCTATCGCGGTGAGCGAGGACGCCCGGCGTACGGTGATGGATCATTTGGGTTTAGACGCGGTCATCATCCCGAATGGGGTTTCGGTGGACCGGTTCGCTTTAGCGCCACAGGCCGCTCAGTGGCGGGGCAGTCCAAGCCGGCCGGTGGTGGCTTTCTTGGGCCGCCTCGATGAGCCGCGCAAAGGATTGACTGTGATGCTGGCGGCGTTGCGCCGACTGCTGGAGTTGTTCCCCGGGCTACGCCTAGTGGTGGCTGGTTCTGGTTCAGCTGAGGAGATGATTAGCCGTCTTGGGCCGGAGGCTGGCGCTGTGGAACTTGCTGGCGCGATCTCTGACGACGACAAAGCCGCCTTGCTGCGCAGTTGTTCGGTTTATGTGGCACCCCAATTGGGTGGTGAATCTTTTGGCATAGTCCTAGTTGAGGCGATGGCGTCCGGTGCTCCGGTTGTCGCCTCAGACTTACCGGCTTTCGCTCGTGTTTTGGATCAAGGCGAATTGGGTCGCTTGTTCGCTGTTGGTGACGGGTTGGCTTTGGCGCGGGCGGTTGAAAAGACGTTGACTGAAACCGCTGCCACCGCCAGCCAAATTGACCGGGCCCAACAGGCTGTCCGGCGCTATGACTGGTCAGTTGTGACTGAGCAAATCTTGGCTGTTTACGAAACTATCGCCGGGGTCTGAAACGGTGGATTGGACTGGGATTTTACTGATCGCTGTGGCGGTGGCGGCGGCTGTTGTGGTGGCGGTCTGGTTTGGTGCCAGTCGGCTTGACCGTCTGCACCGCCGGATTGACCGGGCCCAGGCTGCACTTGAACTGCAACTCACCCGCCGGGCTTCGGTTTGCCTAGTTTTGGCCCGCACCGGCTTGTGGGATCAGAGCGAATCGGCTGTTGTTGAGCGGGCGGCCCGGGCGGCTTTGACGGCCGCACCACCAGGTCAGGAACATTCAGAGTTGTCGGCCGTGGTGCGTGAGGCTTTAGCTGGCCGACGGCGGCTGGAGTCAGCTCGGGAAGATCCGGCTGTGGCTGGTCTATTGGATGACTTGGCTGGCGTCTGGTTCCGCGCCAGTTTGGCTCGCCGTTTCTTGAATGAAGCTGTGGGCTTGACTGGACGGTTGCGTTCGCGCCGCCTGGTGCGGTTCTTTCATTTGGCGGGCCGTGCCCCCTTACCGTTGACTTGCGACATAGATGACGCCCCGCCAGAGTCCTGGCCGGATGGTCGGCCTGGGCCGCCACCGCCGCCCCCAGAGGCAAACCCGCCGTCACCAGCGGCCTGCCCAGAACCTCCGGCCGAGTTCTAGCCGCGCCTTGGCCGCGAGCCACCAGCTATACCTCCGGCCGGGAGCCACCAGCCATGCCCCCGGCCGTATCCCGGCCGAGTCGCCAACCACGCCCCAAACCGGCCTGGCCCTAACTGACACCGGACCAGGGCGGTGCGCCTCAGCCAAACCGGCGAGTGTCCGCCGGTAGAATGCCTCAGACGCCATCGTGCGCATGCGGGAGGAGAAAGCAGGGGCTAATGTCAGGTCATTCGAAGTGGGCTACCACTAAACACAAGAAAGCCGCTATCGACGCTAAACGCGGCAAACTGTTCGCCAAACTGATCAAGAATATTGAGGTCGCCGCCCGCACCGGCGGTGGCGACCCAGCGGCCAACCCGACCTTGTATGACGCGATTCAAAAAGCTAAAAAGTCATCGGTTCCCAATGAAAACATTGACCGGGCCGTTAAACGTGGCTCAGGGGCGGAAGGCGGCGGCGCCGACTACCAGTCAATCATTTATGAAGGCTATGCCCCTGGCGGAATCGCTGTGCTGGTAGAAGCCCTAACCGACAACCGCAACCGGGCGTCATCGGACATCCGTCTGGCCCTAACCCGAAACGGCGGAAGCTTGGCTAACCCCGGCTCGGTGGCTTACCTGTTCTCACGTAAAGGCGTCATTGTGGTGCCAGCCGTAGCTGGTTTAGATGAGGACGCCGTCCTGACCGCTGTGCTGGAAGCCGACCCAGAGGAAGTCAACGTTGAGGATGGCGGCTTCGAGATCATCACCGCCACCGAAAACCTGGTAGCGACACGTCAAGCCCTGCAAGCCGCCGGAATTGACTACGATTCGGCCGAAGTATCGTTCGTGCCTTCAGTTGAAGTGCCGCTAGATGTTGACGGCGTCAAACGGATCATGCGTGTCATTGACGCCCTGGAAGACTCAGATGACGTCCAGAACGTCTACACCAATTTCACCGCCCCAGATGATGTGATCGCCCAGGCGATGGGCGAATAGGTTCCAGCTTGATGCGTGTTATGGGCGTGGACCCGGGTCTGACCCGCTGCGGTCTGGGGGTGATCGACGCGTCTAGCTCACGTACTGTCCGCCTGGTGGCTTACCGTACCGCCAGCACACCGGCCGGTCAGACCACTGACCGGCGTTTACTTCAGATAGCTGAGGCGGTCGGACAGTGGATTGAGCTTTACCAGCCTGACGCTGTCGCCATTGAACGGGTTTTCGCGCGGCGTGACGTTGACACTGTGGCCGGCACGATGCAGGTTTCAGGTGTCGCCATGGTTGAGGCCGCCAGGCGCGGTGTGGAGGTCGCCTTGCACACACCAACTGAGGTCAAGGCGGCTGTGACCGGTGATGGCCGGGCCGGTAAGGAACAAGTCAGCCGCATGGTGATGCGGTTATTGCGGCTTGAGGATAAACCGCGCCCAGCTGACGCGGCTGACGCCTTGGCTTTGGCGATCTGCCACGCTTGGCGTCCGTTGGCGCTCAGTCCGCTGGCTGAGGCCGCCACACCAGCCCAAAAAGCTTGGGTTGAGGCGTCCCGGGCGGCCACTAAACGGGCCCGCCAAGGTTGGGTGACAGTGTGATCGCCTCGTTGCGCGGCTTGGTTGTCAGCCTGACAGCTCATAACGCGGTGATCGAATGCGCTGGTGTTGGTATGGCTGTGATTCTTTCGCCGACGGCCCGTGACCAGCTCCGTCAAGGTGAGGAAGGTAATCTGCTGACCCATTTGGTGGTGCGGGAAGATTCGTTGACTTTGTACGGTTTCGCCAATTCGGCTGAACGTGAGGTGTTCACAACCGCCCAGTCGGTCAGTGGGGTGGGGCCGCGTCTGGCTTTGGCGTTGATCTCTACTTTGGGAGCTGATGGGCTGGTCAAAGCGGTCGCCACAGAAGATGTCGCGGCTTTGTCGAAGGTTCCTGGGATTGGCCGCAAATCAGCTCAGAAGCTGATCTTGTCGCTCAGCGGCAAGTTGTCTGGCTTTGTCAGCCATCCGGGTTCGGCTGGTTCTGGTTCTGGTTTGCCGGGGTCGGTTAGTGACGAGATGGGTAGTCAGGTTCAGGCGGCGCTTGAGGGTTTGGGCTGGCCCGCGGCACAAGCGGCCGATGCCGTCGCCCAGGTTCAGTCAGCCCCGGATGCCCCAGCGGACGTGGCTGGGTTGCTTCGGGCCAGTTTGGCCCGGTTAGGCGGGCGGCGTTGAATCCTGCCAGTTTGATGCCTGATGACGCCATGGATGATATGACTGTTGGAGTTTTGGCCCGCCAGGCTTTGGCTCCTGGTGCTTCCGGAACTGAACGGGCGATTGAGGCCGCTTTACGGCCGAAGAACCTGGGCGAATTCATTGGCCAGCCGGTGGTGCGTGAACAGCTCAAACTGGTGTTGGACGCGGCCAAGGCTCGCGCCACTCCACCTGATCACGTCTTGTTGTCTGGCCCACCAGGGCTAGGTAAGACCACCTTGTCAATGATCATCGCCTCTGAACTGGGTGTGCCGATGCGTGTCACCTCCGGTCCAGCTATCCAGCACGCTGGTGATTTGGCGGCTGTGTTGACCTCTTTGGAGGAGGGTGAGGTCTTGTTCATTGATGAGATTCACCGTCTGGCCCGCCCAGTTGAGGAGATGCTTTATCTGGCGATGGAGGATTTCCGGGTTGATGTGGTGGTTGGTAAAGGCCCAGGGGCTAATGCCGTGCCGCTCAGTTTGCCGCCTTTCACTGTGGTTGGGGCGACCACCCGGGCCGGCCTGCTGCCGGCCCCGCTGCGTGACCGGTTCGGTTTCACCGGGCAGCTTGACTATTACGGCCCGGCTGAACTGGAACGTGTTGTGATCCGTTCGGCCGCTTTGCTTGATCTTGAGGTTCATTCGGATGCGGCGGCCGAATTGGCGGTCAGGTCACGCGGCACGCCCAGGATCGCTAACCGTTTGCTGCGCCGGGTGCGTGATTGGGCTCAAGTGCGTGGCGCTGGTGTGGCGGACATGACCGCGACGCTTGGTGCTTTAGAGATCTACCAGGTTGATGCTCGCGGGTTGGACCGGTTAGACCGGGCGATTCTTGATGTGCTGGTGAACCGGTTCCTAGGCCAACCGGTGGGTTTGTCCACTTTGGCGGCCGCGGTTGGTGAGGAGGCCGATACGATCGAGACGGTGATGGAACCGTTCTTGCTGCGTGAGGGCCTGATTTCGCGCACTCCGCGGGGCCGGACGGCGACGGCCGCGGCCTATCAGCATCTCGGCGTGCCGCTGCTGGCCTGATCTGGCCCGCTCGACACCAAACCCGGGCTTGGCCGGGTAAACTCAGTCTGGCCTGCCGCTAGTAGTTGGAGCGGCCGGTGATGCGGCCGCTTTTTCACCGGCATCCTGGGCTAAGTCCGGGTGGAGAGGTGCGCCAGTTCGTCATCTGCCCTAGACTCGGCCCGGACGTGGGCTCAAGTAAGACCCACCTACTAAAGGAGTTACCTCTTGATTACTTACCTGGCTGGCCTGCTGGCCGAAGGCGAGACCGAAACGCCCCTGCCGACCCCTGGTGGTGGTAGCAGCAACTTCATTTGGGTCATTTTCTTGGTTGGCATGATCGGATTGATGTTTTTCATGTCACGCCGCAACAAGAAACAGCAGCAACAGCAAGCTGATTTCCGTGACAGTTTGGGCCCAGGCCAGCGCGTCATGACGGCTGGCGGGATGATTGGTGTGGTGACCGGTATCCAAGGCGATGTGGTGACACTGATGTCACCATCTGGTGATGAGTCGGCTTATGTTCGGCGCGCTATCCGGTCCCAGCTTTCGGATGAGGAGTGGGGCGCGATGCTGGAGCCGTTGGCGGCTGAGGATGAAGACCTGGCGGCTGAGGATGAAGACCTGGGCGGCGCCGGGGATGACGCGCCAGCCGAAGACGCCGGGGAAGATGCCGCCGAAGAGGCCGCGTCGGAACCTGGTGTCAACGAGCCAGCCAGCCAAGCGGATCCATCGGAGGATGAGGCCGAATAGTTTTGGCCTGATTGATCGTGAACTAAGTCCAAAGGAAGAAGCAACCCGGTGGCAACATATTCCAAAAAGACCCGGCCTGGGCGGTCATTGATCGTTTTGTTTGTGCTGATAGCAGCCATATTTGGCAGTATCGGTGTTGGCTTAGCCCAAGGCAAAACAACTTTCTTGCCGAAGTTCGCGCTTGACCTAGAAGGTGGCACCCAGCTGGTGTTGACGCCTCAGGCGGCTCAGGCGGGCCAGCAGGTGACAGTTGAACAGATTGACCGGGCGATTGACATTATCCGGTCCCGGGTTGACGCCCAAGGTGTGGCTGAGGCGGAGATCGCCCGGCAAGGCAATAACAACATTGTGGTGTCAATTCCGGGTAACCCGAGTCAAGATGATCTTGATTTGGTGACTAAGTCCGCCAAGATGTCATTTAGGACTGTGTTGTATGTCGTTGGTGCGACCCAGTCGCAGGTGGCGTCGTGGGCTTCACGCGATTATCCGAATCCAACTTATTCGCCTTCGCCGACCCCCGAAGAATCAGCCAACCCAGAAGAGTCAGCTAACCCTGAGGAGTCAGCTAACCCTGAGGAGTCAGCCACCCCGGAGGAGTCAGCCACCCCAGAGGAGTCAGCCACCCCGGAGGCCTCTCCAACGCCCGACACCAGCTCCGCACCAGCACCAGCGCCAACCCCAACC
Source organism: Bifidobacteriaceae bacterium (assembly GCA_031267825.1). Taxonomy (GTDB): domain Bacteria; phylum Actinomycetota; class Actinomycetes; order Actinomycetales; family WQXJ01; genus JAIRTF01. Next base: position 43,754 of record JAIRYJ010000023.1, on the reverse strand, counting down.
TCAAAAGTTGATGAGACAACCGGTTTCCTGCCAGTGCCGCCCGACGCGGCCTACACTTACCGGCTTGACAACGCCTTGGACGAATCGATCGTCTACTCCCAGATCATCGAGGATTACGCCTACCTGCTTGAAGGCACTGAAGCTGACGTGCAGCAGGCGGTCGCCAGCGGCACCCCCGAAGCGACCGCCAAAGCTCAGATCATCGCTCAGACAGTCAACTGCTCCATGGTCGGTTCAGCCCGCGGTAACGAGCCATCCGATCCTGATAAAGCGCTCGTGACCTGCAACGATGACGGTTCTCAAGCCTTCATCCTGGGGCCAGTCATGGTTGAAGGTTCAGAGTTAGACAACGCCCAGAACCTGATGGGAACCACCTCGCAAGGCAACACCACCGGCCAATGGGTGGTGGCGATTGAGTTCAACACGGCCGGCGGCAGGCAGTTCGGCGCCGTCACCGAACGGCTCAACACGACTTGCCAGCAGTCAGCCGAAGATCCGCGGCGCCAGTTCGCGATTGTCTTGGACGATGTCGTCGTGTCGGCTCCGGAGGTTTGCAATGGTGCGATCCCCTCAGGCCGGGCAGAAATCTCCGGCACTTTCACCCAGGCCAGTTCTAAGACACTGGCCGGGCAGTTGTCTTTCGGTTCTTTGCCGATCAACTTCAATGTCGATTCGCAAGACCAGATTTCCGCTACGGCTGGGTCTGATCAGCTCAGAATTGGTCTGTGGTCTGGACTGATCGGTTTGATCGCGGTCTTCATTTATTCGTTCTTCCAATACCGTTCACTGTCGGTTGTGACAATGCTGTCACTGATCTTGGCGACTGGTATCTCCTACGGAACGATCGTCCTGCTGGGCTGGTTGCAGGGTTACCGCCTGTCGCTGGCTGGTGTGGCCGGCATGATTGTGGCGATCGGTATCACAGCGGACTCGTTCATTGTTTATTTTGAGCGAATACGTGACGAGCTGCGCGTTGGGCGTGGTTTGAGCCAAGCCGTTGACTTGGCCTGGGTCAGGGCCCGGCGCACAATTATCGCCTCAGATGGTGTCAACTTCTTGGCCGCCGTTGTGCTTTACCTGGTCGCGGTTGGTGGTGTCCGCGGCTTCGCCTTCACCTTAGGTTTGACCACGGTGATGGACCTGGTGGTTGTGATCTTGTTCACCCATCCGACAGTTGTTCTGCTCAGCCGTTTCAAGTACTGGGCTGACGGTCACCCGTGGTCTGGTCTTGACCCGTACCGTCTGGGGGCTCCGGGCGCCGTGCGTTACGCCGGCCGGGGGCAGTTCCGGGCGGTTGGCGCCGTTACCACACCTGACGCGGCCACCGCAGCCGAACCGGTGCCGGGAGCCGAACCGGCGGCATCGGACAAGAAGAAAACAACCACCGTTGTGGCTGAGAGGGTCCCAGGTGAGGCCGGCTTATCGATCGCCGAACGCAAACGACGGGCGGCTGACGAAACCCGAACTAACGGCTCCGAGCCGGATGGAGGTGAAGGCTGATGGCGCGCGGATTTGCGGGCTGGGGTAATGACCTGTACACCGGGCGGCGTTCCTACCAGGTGGTACCTAAGATCCGGGTCTGGCTGCTGGTAGCGGCCGGGGTGGTGGTTGTTTGTGGTCTGTTGCTGTTCAAACCTGGTCTGACCTTGGGGATGGAGTTCGTTGGTGGGACTGAGTTCCGTGTCACTGGAACTACCAGCGCTGAACAACAGCCCGCCATCGACACGGTCCATGAGGTTCTCGGAGCTGACGCCGCACCGAAGATCACTTCACTGGCGGCTGGCGGGGTTCGTGTCCAAACCGTCCGGCTAACCACAGATCAGACAGTTGAACTGCGTGAAAGGTTGGCTGAGACTTATCAGGTAGCGGTTGAGAACGTCTCCAACCAGATGGTTTCAGCTTCGTGGGGAACTGACGTCTCAGGTAAAGCGATCCGTGGTTCGATCATCTTCTTGGCGCTAGTAGCTGTCGCGATGGTGGGCTATTTCCGCAACTGGGCTATGGCGGTGGCCGCTATCACGGCGCTGCTGCACGATCTGATTGTGACTGTTGGTGTTTACGCGGCGGTTGGTTTTGAGGTCACACCCGCCACGTTGATTGGTTTCCTGACAGTCTTGGGCTATTCGATGTATGACACGGTGGTGGTGTTCGACAAAGTCCGTGAGAACACTCACGGCGTGACTGATCAGACGCAATACACCTACGGTGAGGCGGCTAACTTGGCGGTTAACCAGACCATGGTGCGTTCAATCAACACGTCGGTGGTGGCGGTGCTGCCGGTGGCCGCGATTCTGTTCATCGGCTGGGCCATGTTGGGGCCGTCTTCACTGCAGGACATTTCGCTGGCTTTGTTCATTGGCATGCTGGCCGGTACTTATTCTTCGATCTTCTTGGCTACACCACTGGAAGTGGCTTTACGGATGAAGGAACCGAAATTGGCGGCTCACACGGCGTTGGTTAAGCAGAAGCGGGCGGCGGCCGTGGCGGCCGGCCAATCTGATGGCACTGGCCTGGCGGCGCTGTCTGGTCTTGGGGCGGTCCGGGCCGGGGAACATCAAGGACGAGAGGCGCAACCGCGCCGCAAGCCGAGGTCAGGGCGATGAGTGTAGGCGACTTGGTTAAAACCCATTTGCGGGATATTCCTGATTTCCCTCAGCCGGGGATTGTTTTCAAGGACATCACTCCGCTGTTGGCGAATGCTTCAGCTTTTGGCCGGACCATTGAATACCTTGGTGATTTGGTGGAACGTCTAGGGGCGGAACTGGTTGTTGGGATCGAAGCCCGCGGCTTTATTCTGGCGGCGCCGGCCGCTTTGCAATCTGGGCTTGGGTTTGTGCCTTTACGCAAACCAGGCAAACTACCTGGCATTACGCTGCGCGAGTCATACGCCTTGGAATACGGCGAAGCTAGCCTCGAAATGCATGAGGACGCCATCCAGCAGGGCACCCGGGTTGTCATCATGGATGACATCCTGGCGACTGGTGGTACCGCTGCTGCGGCGGCTGACCTGCTGGAACGGGCTGGAGCTAAAGTGGCCGGTTTGTCTTTCCTGATTGAGCTGGCCAGTTTGCATGGTCGCAGCAAGCTAGCTGGGCGCAACATCGACTGCATTGTGACAGTTCCCTGACCGTTCGCCAGGGCTCAGTCGATTTAGCGAACCGGTCAAACCACATTGTGGCGGTTGTCTGATCGCCCGCCAAGGGTGGTGCTGAATCGGACCCACCGGGCGGGCCGTTGGACGGCGGTCATAGGATTGATCTATGGCTGAAGCTGACACGACTGACCGCACCGCGGTTGAAATCAGCCAGCACACTGGCCCGCTTTCCTGGTTACCTGGTTTCCGGCCTCATCAGGCGCCTCCTGCGGCCCTTGAACCGGTTCTGGCGGCCTTGCGGGCGTCCCACCCTAAAGCCTCAACCGAACTCGTTGAACGGGCCTACGCCGTGGCTGAGCGGGTGCATCAGGGTCAAGTCCGGAAGAACGGCGAACCGTACATCACCCATCCGGTCGCGGTCGCCACCATTTTGGCGGAGCTGGGTTTGACCCCGTCAACTCTGGCGGCGGCCCTATTACATGACACCGTTGAAGACACTGATTATGAGCTGGAGGATCTCCGCCATGAGTTCGGTGATGAGATCGCCTTGATGGTCGATGGCGTCACCAAATTAGATAAAGTCAGCTACGGTGAGGCGGCCCAGTCAGAAACTGTTCGTAAAATGGTTGTGGCTACAGCCAGAGACATCAGAGTGTTGTTGATTAAACTAGCTGACCGGTTACATAATGCTCGGACTTGGAAATATGTCCCGGCGGAATCAGCTGAAATCAAAGCCCGCGAAACTCTTGAAATCTACGCGCCGTTGGCTCACCGGCTAGGTATGAACTCCATAAAATGGGAGCTTGAAGATCTAGCTTTCGCGACCTTGCATCCACAGGTTTATGAAGAGGTAGTGCGGGTTGTAGCGGAACGCGCACCAGCCCGCGACGAATACTTGCGGGTTGTATCAGAGCAGGTCAAAGCCGATTTGCGGACCAACAAAATCAAAGCCATCGTGACCGGCAGACCAAAACACTATTATTCGATTTACCAGAAAATGATTGTCCGGGGACGTGATTTCGCTGAGATTTACGACCTAGTTGGTGTGCGTATTCTAGTTGATTCGGTCCGTGATTGTTATGCCGCTCTCGGGGCGATGCACGCCCGCTGGAATCCGGTGCCGGGGCGGTTTAAAGATTACATCGCGATGCCGAAGTTCAACATGTACCAGTCGCTCCACACCACCGTTATTGGGCCTTCCGGTAAACCAGTCGAAATCCAGATCAGAACCCATGAAATGCACCGGCGCAGTGTTTATGGGGTAGCGGCCCACTGGAAATACAAAGAAGACCAAGCTGGTAAAGCGACCGGTGGCACAGAAATGGACTGGCTGCGGCAACTAGTTGACTGGCAGCGTGAAACCCAAGACCCGGGCGAGTTCCTTGACTCTTTGCGCTATGAGATCAGCAGTGCTGAAACCTACGTTTTCACACCTAAAGGTGATGTCTTAGCTTTGCCATCAGGAGCCACCCCGGTTGACTTCGCTTACGCGGTCCACACTGAGGTTGGGCATCACATGGTTGGCGCACGCGTCAACTCACGTCTGGTGTCCTTTGATACAGAACTCCAAACCGGTGATGTGGTTGAGGTTTTCACATCTAAATCACCAGAACACGGGCCGTCGCGTGACTGGCTGGCGTTTGTCCGTTCACCCCGGGCGCGGAACAAAATCCGCCAATGGTTCACCCGTGAACGGCGCGAGGAGGCGGTTGAACACGGCCGTGACTTGATCGGCAAAGAGATGCGCAAACAGCATCTACCGTTGCAACGCCTGATGACACACGAATCATTGGTGGCTTTAGCCAATGAGCTGCGTTTTCCTGATGTGTCAGCCTTGTACGCGGCGGTCGGTGAAGGCCGTTTCGCAGCTCACTCAATGGTCGAAAAACTGCTCCGAGCGGTTGGTGGGGCGGCCGGTAACGAGGAAGAGATTGTTGAAGTCACCCGGCCAGGGTTGTCTGGGCGGCGGGCTGGTGAACCGGGCCAAGCCGATCCGGGAGTGGTGGTTGAAGGCCATGATGATGTTTGGGTGAAGCTGGCGTTGTGTTGTACGCCGGTTCCGCCGGACGCTATAACCGGTTTTGTGACCCGCGGATCTGGTGTTTCAGTTCATCGCCAAGACTGCGCCAACTTGGCGGCCTCACTCCAGGCCGCACCGGAACGGCGGGTGACGGTCGCCTGGCGGGAGCATCCGCAAGGGGCTTACCGGGTGCAAATCCAGGTTGAGGCGCTTGACCGGCGCCATCTGTTGTCGGATGTCACCCGGGCGCTGTCAGAATCGCATGTCAACATTTTGTCGGCCGAAGTTTCCACCACCAAGGACCGGGTAGCGATCAACCGGTTCATGTTCGAACTGGCTGACACGTCACATCTTGACGCTATCCTGGCCGCCGTCCGGCGGGTTGATGGCGTGTTTGACGCCTACCGCATCACCGGCTCAGGGCAACGCCACGTCGGCTAACCAGCTAACGGCCCGCTTATGGCTAACCAGCTAGCGTCCCGCTTATGGCTGACTAGCCAGCCGGTTGACCGCTATTCCCAGCCGCGCCCGGCCGACTGACGCAAGTTATGCAGCATCAACTTACGGCTCTTGATGTCTTCTTCAAGCGCCGCGATTGAGGTCTCATCACCGGTCGCCCGAACCTTGACGAGTTTCTTTTCCAAACCTTCGATGACCGCTTCAAGCTGTGATGTCATAGAACTCATGCGGGCGATCGTTTCAGGGTTGGAGCGCCGCCAAGTGCGGTCTTCTTCAGCCCGGATGGCGTCCTCAACTGTCTTCATGCGCTGCTCAACCGTATCGGCGTCCTTTCGCGGCACATGACCGATCTTGTCCCAGCGGTCCTGTAACTGGCGCAGCTTGGCTTTGGCGGCCTTCAAATCGGTCACCGGAAGCAGCTTTTCGGCTTCTTCTAGGATGGCTAGCTTGGCTTGCAGGTTGGATTCGCGTTCAGCGTCGTTGGCGGCATGCTGGGCGTCACGTGACTGGAAGAACCTTTCCTGGGCCGCCCGGAACCGTTCCCACAGAGCGTCATCTTCGCGTCGGCCGATCCGTCCGGCGGCCCGCCAGCGATCCATCAGGTTACGGAACTCGCGCCCGGTGTTACCCCAGTCTTGTGATGTCGCTAGTTTCTCGGCTTCGGCGACGATTTGTTCCTTGGCTGACTTGGCCGCGCCTTGCCGTTTGTCGAGTTCAGCGAAGTAGGCTCGCCGTTTGCGGTCGATGGTGGCACGAGCGTGCGAGTAGCGTTTCCACAGTTCGTCTTCGATGTCGTGATCAATCTTCGGGCCGGAACGTTGGGCTTCACGCCAAGCGTCGAGGATTTCCCGTAACCGGTTTGAGGTGTGTTTCCAGTTGATCTGTTCGGCGTCCTGACCGGCCAGAGCTTCGGCTTCGGTCACCATGGCGGTCCGTTCCTCCAGGGCCTGGGTTCTGGCGGCCGCCCGGTCGGCTTCGATCCGCTGGCGCACCAGGCTGGCGTGGGCTTTGACGGCCCGGTATTTGGCCCGCAAAGCCACCAGGTCACCGACGGCGGCTGGCTCGGTTAGGGCCTGTTTGAGGTTAGACAGGGTCTGGTCGATGTCTTTCTGGGCTAACTGTTCGAGGCGGGCCTCGAACAGGTCAACCTGGGCTTCCAGATCGAGGAACCGTTTGGCGTAAAGTGCTAGGGCTTCGGCGGCGGGTACGCCAGGGAATTGGCCAACGGCGCGTTCGGACTTGCCTTCACGGACAAAGACTGTGCCGTCCGCCTCGACCCGGCCCCATTCAGCGGCGGCCGCGATGGCAGCCGCTGAATGGCGTGGTGGGGTTGCCACAGCTGTGCCCGATGCCGTCCCAACACCTGGGCGGGGACCAGGTCTAGGTCCGGGCCTGGGTATGGCGGAGGGACTGGGGGAGGCTGGTTTCGGTGCCGGGGCGGCGTCGGCCGGTTCAGGCTCCGGCGTGACGTCGGCCGGTTCGGGTTCAGGCTCCGGCTCCAGCTCGGGCTCCGGGGTGGCGTCGGCTGGTTCAAGCTCGGGCGTGGCGTCGGCCGGTTCAGGCTCCGGCTCCAGCTCGGGCTCCGGCGTGACGTCGGCCGGTTCGGGTTCAGGCTCCGGCTCCGGCTCGGGCTCCGGCGTGACGTCGGCTGGTTCGGGTTCAGGCTCGGGTTCTGATTCAGGCTCAGAACCTACCTCCAGTTCCGGAGAAACTTCCGGACTGAGCTCCAACGGAACCGGAGCGGGCGGCGTAACTACTTGGGCGGCATCGGGCGAATCAACTGAACCGCTGGTGGCGCTGGGAACTGTAACGGCGGCATCGTCAGCCGGAAGAGGCGTGGCGCTGGCACCGGATTCGGTATTCACTGTAATTCAATCCGATCGATCGTAACTGTCGTGTTCGGCGGGCCGTCCATGGTTGAGTTAGTGGTGCCCTGCTTGGCGACCTCTTCAATGATGTCAATACCAGACGTGACATGCCCAAAAATGGTGTAACCACCAGGGAAAACAGACTCCTGGTAAACAATGAAGAACTGTGAACCCATAGTGTCCTCGCCTGCCTGGGTGCGGGCCATGGCGATAGTCCCAACCGGGTAAACATCACCTTCCGGGGTGTTCTCCAACGGGCCAAACTGGTAGCCCGGATTATCGGTGCCATCACCAGTAACCGAACCGCATTGCAAAATTCCAGTCTCACCCAGTGTCACCCGGTGGCAAGAAGTCGCATCAAAGTAGCCGTCATGCGCCAAAACCACAAAGTTGGCTGTCGCTTGCGGTGCCGCCACACCATCCAGGGTGATCTCTAAGTTCCCAACCGATGTCTGAATCTGGCCGGTCCATTCGCGTCCCTCAGCCAAAACCGGACTCGGCGCCGCCGTGTAACTAGCCCGCGGATTAGGGCCCGGCTCACTGGCCGGGGTTTCGCCAGTGTCAGGTGTGGTCAGATCAGCGCCATCAGTCAAGTCACTGATCGGTGAATCAACCGGCGCGTTACGGCTGTTGACAACAGAGACCACAACGGCTGTGACAATCCCACCAGCCGCCAACGCGGCCACTGTCACACCCGCGATGATCTGGTTGCGCCGCCGGCGCCGGGCCGCTTGAATCATCCGCTGCTGCCGCGCCAAAGCCTTGCTGCGTTCACGTTCACGCTTGTAGTTGCGCTTCGCCATCATGGTGGACCTTTCCTGCCAGACTCTTCTGCCGAACTCACGCCAAACCGCGTAATAGTCAGCCACGAAAGTCTAGCGTTGTTACGTCTCCGATACCCTTGTCAACGTATCTGCTCCTATCCGCTCCTAGTCGGGAAGGCTTCCTGGATGGCTCGTCTCCGCTCCTTGTCCGGATTTCCTGAATGGCTCCCGGCCGGTCGGCTAGTCGAACGGCACGTCATTGACAAGCTGTGCCAGGTCTTCCGCCTGCATGGTTTCCAGGAAATCGAGACCAGAGCGGTCGAGCCGCTAGATCAACTGTTGCGCAAAGGCGAAACGTCACAGGAAGTCTATTTGTTGCGCCGTCTGCAAGACCTAGAACAGGGCGGCGTTGACAGCCAAACGATCGACCAGCGGACTTTAGGCCTGCACTTCGACTTGACTGTGCCGCTGGCCCGCTACGTCCTGGAACACGCCGGGAATCTGGACTTCCCGTTCAAGCGTTACCAATGCCAAAAGGTTTGGCGTGGCGAACGGCCCCAAGAGGGCCGTTTCCGTGAGTTCTACCAAGCTGACCTTGATGTCATTGGGCAAGGCGACTTGCCGTTCCATTACGAAGTGGAGTTACCGCTGGTCATGGCGGAGGCGCTGGCGGCGCTGAATGTGGGCGAGTTCCGGGTTTTGGCTTCCAACCGCAAACTAGCTGAAGGGTTCGCCAAAGGTCTTGGTTTACCTGACGCCCGCCAGACCCTGCATTGGATCGACAAAGCCGACAAGATCGGCTGGGCCGCGGTTCAGAGCGGACTTGAAGGGGCGGGCCTAACCGCCGGGCAGGCCGCCGCCATGATCAGCTTGGCTGAGATTACCCAGTCCGATGCCGCCCAATTGGTTACCGCTGTCAAGTCGTTAGCCGCCGCCGTTGGGTCAGGTGGCGCCCTGATGGAAGAAGGCTTGACCGAGTTGGCGGCCCTGTTGAAAGCCGCTAACGCGCGCCGCCTAGGGATGTTGGTAGCTGACTTGAAAATCGCCCGTGGCCTGGACTATTACACCGGCTCAGTCTATGAGACTGTCTGGTTGGGTCATGAATCGATTGGTTCGGTTTGTTCTGGTGGCCGTTACGATTCGCTGGCCAGCCAAGGGTCACAAACCTACCCTGGCGTTGGTTTAGCGATTGGTGTATCACGGCTGGTCAGCCGGATTGTGGCGGACAACCTGCTAATCCCGGAACGGGTTTCACCAGCTGTTGTGGTGGTAGCTGTGGTCAGCGAAGCGGAGCGGGAGAAGTCAGACGCGGTGGCCACTGGGTTGCGGGCTCGCGGTATCGCGGCTGAGGTGGCGCCTTACGCCGCGAAGTTCGGCAAACAGATCAAATACGCTGATCAGCGTGGCGTACCGTTTGTTTGGTTCCCCGCTCCGGCCGGACAAGATGAGCCGGACCAGGTAAAAGACATCCGCAGCGGTCTTCAAACGGCGGCCACGGTTGACCGCTGGACGCCGCCGCCAGCCGATCTGACGATCGGTTTGGCCCGGCCTGGCGGTCAACTAAGCGAGCAAGGTCCCGGCGAATCAACCGAGTTTCGCGATCTGGGAGCCTCAGCCGACTCCTGAACCGTCCCGCGGCCCAGCCTAGGTAACTGTCGGATCGACAGTCTCCTAGGCGGTCCCCCAGCGCCTTATCGCCGCGTTTCCGCTGGTGAGAGCTTCACTCACACCGCGTCAACACGGTCGGCGGGTGTTGTCCAACACCCGCCTAGAGAAGCGATTCCATGGGGTCTACTAGGATGCCTAGTTGTGTTACGAACCCGTGAGGCTGGCTCACTACGCCTGGACGACATCGGCCAAACTGTAACTCTGGCGGGCTGGGTAGCCGCCCGGCGCGACCACGGCGGAGTTGCCTTTATTGATTTACGTGACGTCAGCGGACTGGCTCAAGTTGTGATCCACGATGAAGCCACAGCCCACGCGCTGCGGCCAGAGTTTGTTTTGACCGTCACCGGCCAAGTCAGGCGCCGCCCTGAAGGTAACGAAAACCCTGACCTGGCCTCCGGTGAGGTTGAAATCATGGCCAGCCAAGTTCAGGTGTTGAACCCGTCAGCCCCACTGCCTTTCCCGATTGATGATCATGTTGAGGTTGGCGAAGAAACCAGGCTCAAATACCGTTACCTTGACCTGCGGCGATCCAAACCAGCTCAAGCTATCCGGCTGCGTTCTGAAATCAACCGGGTGACCCGGGAAGTGTTACATGGACTTAGTTTCACTGAGATCGAAACACCAACTCTGACCCGCTCGACTCCGGAAGGGGCACGCGACTTCTTGGTCCCGGCCCGGCTGTCGCCAGGTAACTGGTACGCCTTGCCACAATCCCCGCAGTTGTTCAAACAGTTACTGATGGTGGCTGGCATGGAGCGCTACTACCAGATCGCTCGCTGCTACCGGGATGAGGATTTCCGGGCGGACCGCCAACCTGAGTTCACCCAGCTTGACGTCGAAATGTCTTTTGTTGATCAAGAAGATGTGATTACTGTAGCCGAACAGGTGTTGCGCGCGATTTGGGGGCTGATTGGTTACGACATTCCACCAATTCCGCGCTTGACATACGCTGAGGCGATGCGCCGTTTCGGTTCTGACAAACCGGATTTGCGTTACGGGCTTGAGTTGACTGAACTGGCGGACTTTTTCAAAGACACGCCGTTCCGTGTTTTCCAAGCGCTTTATGTTGGGGCGGTGGTGATGCCTGGTGGCGCCGCTCAGCCGCGACGGACTTTTGATGCTTGGCAGGATTGGGCTAAACAGCGTGGCGCCGCCGGTTTGGCTTATGTCACAGTTGGCCCGGACGGTTCGCTGGGTGGCCCGGTGGCGAAGAATCTGTCCGATGCCGAGCGTTCGGGTTTAGCGGCCCGGGTTGGCGCTGAAGCGGGGGATTGTGTTTTCTTCGCGGCTGGTGTGCCAGGGCCGTCCCGCGGCTTGCTGGCCGCGGCCCGGGCTGAGATCGCCCGTCGGCTGGGGTTGATCCGCCAAGGCGAGTGGTCTTTTGTTTGGGTGGTTGACGCGCCATTGTTCAAACCTGTCGGCCAGGATGATGATGTGGCTGTTGGCGGTGGGGCTTGGACGGCTGTTCATCACGCTTTCACCAGTCCGGCGGCCGATTGGGTGGACCGCTTCGAACAGGACCCGGGTGAGGCTTTGGCCTGCGCCTATGACATTGTTTGCAACGGCAATGAGATCGGCGGCGGTTCAATCCGGATCCATCAGGCTGACATCCAGCAGCGGGTTTTTGAGGTGATGGGCATTAGTGCCGCCGAGGCCGAAGAAAAGTTTGGGTTTCTGTTAGAAGCTTTCCGCTTCGGTGCGCCACCTCATGGCGGGATCGCCATGGGATGGGACCGGATCGCCGCTCTGCTGGCTGGGGCGGAATCAATCCGCGAGGTGATCGCGTTCCCCAAGTCAGGTGGCGGTTATGACCCGTTGACTGGCGCACCGGCCCAGATCACCGCCTTGCAGCGGAAAGAGGCTGGGGTTGACTTCAAACCCAAGCCGCCTTCAGTCTGACCACTGGTCTTGACTGGCTTGTCTGGTCTTGACTGGCCGCGGCTGTGGCTGACGTAGACGGCCTAGTCGGTGGCTGGCTTGTCTGGTCTTGGCTGGCTGCGGTTGGTGCTGCTGGGTCTTGGTTATTCAGTTAAACCGAGCTTGGAATGGAGCCAGACCAGCGGCTTGGGGGCCCACCAATTCCATTTGCCTAGAACAGACATGGTGGCTGGGACAAGCAACATCCGAACCAAGGTGGCGTCCAACGCCACCGTCACGGCCAGCCCTATCCCCATCTCTTTGATGATCACCAAATCGCCGGCCACAAAACCGAGGAAAACCATGATGATAATCAGGGCGGCTGAAGTGATGATACGGCCCGAATGCTGCAGACCGTCACGTACCGAACCTTGAGGGTCATGCCCCTGATCCCAGGCTTCTTTGATCCGTGAAATGAGGAACACCTCATAATCCATCGCCAGGCCAAAACTGAAAATCAGTAACAGCACCACAATGTAGCTTTCAATGCCGTTCATCGCGTTGAAGCCGAGCAGGCCCTCAAAATGCCCATCCTGGAAAACCCAAGTCACCGCCCCAAGGCAAGCCAGCAGCGATAAAGCGTTGGTGATCAAGGCTTTGAGTGGTATCAGGATCGATCCGGTAAACAAGAACAGCAGAACAAAAACCGCCAAACAGATGATGATGGCGGCCTTCGGGGCGCCCTGTTTGAGTTGATCCTCAAAATCGAGCAGATGAGCTGCCGGGCCAGTCACATGGATAGCGAAATCGGGCAGCTCAGCGGCCCGGACCGCTCTGACCGCGGCGCGGGCCTCAGGTCCTTCATTGTCGGCCGCCTCAACCCGCAAGATGACCAGGGCGTAGCCGTCCATTTCGATCGCGGCTGAACCATCAGCCCGCACAATCAGTTCCGTATCCGGTATGTCAGCCAAATGATCACGGGCGAACTGTTCGGTGGCTTGAGGGTTACCTTGTGAGACAACTGTTATGCCATCTGATCCTGTACCGGGATAGTCGCGGGCCAAATCATGCAGGAACTCTTGTTGCGGTGAATCAATTGGCAGTAACTCAACTGTTGAGTTGCGCAACTCGATGCCACGGGCAGGCCAAGCCAAGGCACCCATTATCACCAGCACGCCACCCATCACCAGCCAAGGATGCTTCTGGACAGCCGCGGCCAGTTTAGAAAAGACCCCAACATCTGGGCTGATGTCAGACGACTTGGAGTACAGCAAGGCCAAGCCAGGCAGGCGGGACAGCGGTGAAGGCTGAATCAGGTAGCGGCCCAACAGAACCAGAAAAGCCGGTACCAGTGTTATAGCGCTGGCCAGCGCCAACAGCACAACAATCAACCCGGCCAAGCCAAAGGTCCGCAGAATTGACGGCTCAAAAGCCATCAACCCGGCCACACAGACAGCGATCGTCAAAGCCGAATAGAAGACGGTCTTACCGGCTGTGCGAACAGTTTGAATGACAGCCTGGCGGACCCGCCGTTTAACTACCGCTAAGTCCCGGCCTGGCAGTTCAGTCCGTCCCTCCGGTCCGGTCCGGCGGACCTCCTCACGGAAACGCGACACTACGAGCAGACCGTAGTCAATCGACAACCCCAAACCGATCAGAGATATGACGTTGATAACCGAGGTGTGTATATCTGTCACATAAGTGAAGCCAAAAACTGCGCCCATGCAGGTCAAAATGGATGCGATGGCGCCTGCCACAGGCATAGCGGCGGCCAGGAAACCCGCGAAAACCAGGACCATGACCAACAGGGCGACCGGCAAAGCGATCATCTCACCAAGCTCAAGGTCATGTTTCATCGCTGAAATGATCTCGTCCAGGACCAAGCTCTGCCCGCCAACAGAGGCGTTAGCGCCAAGGACTGATTCCTCCAGACTTGCCGCCGTGCTCTCAAGACGCCCTACGACGGCATCGACCGCTAAAGCTTTTGTATTGTCATCCAAGTCTTTAGCGATCTCCACTGTCAGCAGCAGACCACGCCGGTCTTGCGCCACCATGCCTTGGACCGCCTGGTTTCCCAAAGCGCTCATGGCGGCTTCGGGTGATAACGGATCAAGCGCCGGATCGGTCGCGAAACTGGGGTTGAGCGGGTCAATCACCATGGCGTAACCATCGGAGGCGCGGTGCGCCACACCATCAATCTCAGCTAGTTCGGCGCGAGCCTGACCGAGGATCGTCGCAACCTCGCCAACCACCCTAACGTCAGCTAAATTGATGCCGTTTACCTGCAAAGTTATGGTCTGATCGGAGTGCGCGCCGTCCTGAATAATCTTGTCCGCTTCAGACGAATCACTATCTGGGGCGAGTGGCGCCCCAGAACTGACCCTGTCGAATAGGCCGTCTCCGGTGACGCCGACCACAGCCAGGGCGGCGCCTGTGGCGGTAGCCAGACACCAGATGAGCAAGGTGATGATTGGGTGACGCACAATTCCGTGCGCTAGCCGCAAGAACACGGTCCAAGGGTATGCCATAGACCCACCCGCGCGGGCCAGGCCCGCGATATGAGAGCTGGTTCTGAAGGCGGGTGGCCCTCCCCGGGCATGGCTGCCTGGTGAGTGGGTTGCGGCAGATGGCTGGCCGTTGGGTGGGGCACCGCCACCTGGCAGACGGGCGGGCCGAGTCATACAGTGGTCAGGTGGACTTGTTCGATTCCGCTCCTGGTGCTGCCCGGGCTGACCCAGTGGCCTGGCTTCAGACGGCCAGTCCGGCGGCGGCTGATCTTGGGGCGCCCTTGGCGGTCCGGATGCGGCCCCGCGCCTTGGATGAGTTCGCTGGTCAGAGCCATTTGCTTGGGCCCGGTTCGCCTTTGCGCCGCCTGATCGAACCGGCCGATGATTCTTCCGGCCAAGGTGGCGCCCGGGCCGCCCCGGCTTCAGTCATATTGTGGGGACCGGCGGGCACCGGCAAGACCACATTGGCTTATCTGGTGGCACGGGCCTCAGGCCGGGGCTTCGCCGAACTGAGCGCGGTTTCAGCTGGAGTCAAAGACATCAGGGCGGTGATTGACGAAGCTCGGCGCGGCCTCGCCTTGGGCCGTGAGACAGTGCTGTTCATTGACGAAGTTCACCGTTTCTCTAAAGCTCAGCAGGATGCTCTGCTCCCGGCGGTCGAAAACCGGGTGGTCACGTTGATCGCGGCGACAACCGAAAACCCTTCGTTCTCAGTCATAACTCCGTTGCTGTCACGTTCACTACTGCTCACCTTGGAACCACTTGATGGCGCCGCCTTGCTTCAGGTAGTTGACCGGGCGGTGACTGATGAACGCGGCCTGGCTGGCACCGTCTCCTTGAGTGAGGCGGCCCGGGCCGCTCTTGTGCGCCTAGCTGGCGGTGATGCCCGGCGGGCGTTGACCATTTTGGAGGCCGCGGCTGGGGCGGCCGCCTTGGGTGAACCTGATCCGGTGGTGGATTTGGATCAGATTGAACGAGCGGTCGATGCGGCCGCGGTGCGTTATGACCGGGACGGCGATCAGCACTATGACGTCATCTCGGCTTTCATTAAGTCGGTCCGGGGTAGTGATGTGGACGCCGCCCTGCACTACTTGGCTCGGATGGTGGCGGCTGGTGAGGATCCTCGGTTTATTGCCCGGCGGCTGGTTATTTTGGCATCTGAGGACATTGGCCTGGCTGACCCGTCAGCTTTACAGACGGCCGTGGCCGCCGCCCAGGCGGTGCAGTTGATCGGCATGCCGGAAGGGCGAATCGTGTTGGCCGAAGCCGTTGTGCATTTGGCGACCGCACCAAAGTCCAATGCGGCCTATCTGGGCATTGAGGCGGCCTTGTCTGATGTCAGGGCCGGCTTGGCCGGCCCTGTGCCGCCGCATTTACGTGATGCTCATTATGTGGGTGCTGGCCGCCTCGGTCACGGTGACGGTTACCTCTACGCTCACGATTCGCCTCACGCTGTGGCGCCACAGGTTTACGCCCCGCCGGGTCTGGAGGACCGCCGTTACTACGAGCCTTCAGGTCGCGGCTTTGAACGTCAGGTGGCTGAGCGCCTGGCCAAGATCAGGGCGATCCTCGGCCAGGCCCGCGACCAGGACCCGGACTGACCCCGCCCGTTCGATCGGTAAACCGGCTTCACAGTGAACTCGCAGGTTAGCGGATTGGTGGTGTTGTGGCACTGTTTGGCGGGGTCAGTTGGACCCACGGGAATGACCCGGAAACGATTCGATCTGAGGGGCGGTAGCGAGTTGAGCGCGAGTATTGGTCGGCTTACTGCCTGGACTGGCCAAGCGATTGACGGCGATGTGGGAGACTGTCGAACCGTGTTTATAGGTGCTGGTACGGCCATCAACGTTGGCACAGTACTGCTGGGCGGCGGGATTGGGTTGGCGGTCGGTAGCCGCCTACCGGAGCGGACACGCGGGCTGCTGACACAATGCATTGGGCTGTTCACCATGGTGTTGGGGGCTTACGCCGTGGCCGACGGCCTGAGCGATGCCCTGACCAGCGAAGTCGGGTCCCAAGCACCACTACTGATTGTCCTGGGCGCACTGCTGGCAGGAGCCATCACAGGCTCTTTGATCCGCCTGGAAGACAGGGTGACTTCCGGAGCTGACTGGTTGCGGGCCAAGGTTGCCCGAGGCGCCGAACCAGGCCGGTTCGGCGCTGGTATGGTGACGGCTGCCTTGGTTTTCTGTGTTGGCCCGTTATCGATTCTTGGGTCAATCAACGATGGCCTGGGACGGGGGATAGAACAACTCCTGGTCAAATCGGTCCTAGACGGTTTCGCGGCGATCGCTTTCGCGTCCACGCTGGGGCTGGGTGTGCTGTTTTCGATTCTGCCGCTGGCCCTGTATCAAGGTGCGTTGACTCTGCTCGGCTGGGGTTTAGGCGAGTTCTTGAGCGCCGGACAGATCGACTCCCTGGGAGCTGTTGGCGGGATCATTCTGATAGCCCTCGGGACACGGTTAGCTGGCATTGTAAAGATCAATGTTGGTGACCTGCTGCCAGGATTAGTCTTCGCTCCGCTCCTGACCTGGCTGGTCTCCATTTTGCGTTGACCTTGCCTTGGCGGGCGCCCGGCCGCTCCAGGATCGCATCACCCGCGGCCCGCCCTGTGTCAGCCATGGGTTATGGTCAGGGCGTGATCTTTTGCATTCCGGTAACGCCCGATGGGCAAGTTGGCCCCGGTTGGGGCCGGGCCAGCCGGGTCGCGCTGGCCGATCTGTCAACCCCTGTCCAAGTAGACCGCTGGGAGGTTCACCAAGTCGACTGGGACATCGCGCACGACCAAGGCACGCACGGCTCCCACCATGCCCGGATAGTCCGGTTCCTACGCGACAACCAGGTCGGATGCGTCGTAGCCGAACACATGGGACCAGGCATGCGGCAGGTCTTGCAGGCCATGCGGCTCCCGGTAGTCATTGGCGCCGCTGGTGATGCCCATGATGCTGTGCTCTTGGCCGCCGCGCTGTTGACTGACGAAGGTCTCTTCTCCGGCCCAGAAGAGTCGGCCAGCCTGACACGGTCATCCAGCTCGGAACAGTCCGCCAGCCTGACACGGTCTTCCAGCTCGGAACAGTCCGCCGACCTGACACGTGCGGTCGTGGTTGGTGGGTTGATCGTGGACATGGATGGCACGTTGGTTGATTCTCACGCCGTGGTACGCCAAGTCTGGAGTAGCTGGGCCAACTCGCAGGGACTGGATCCGGCTGAAGTGGTGAGCTATTCGACGGGCCGACGCCCGGAGGCGACACTGAAACACTTCGCGCCGGATGATCCAGATCCGCAATCCACCACCGCCCGTCTGGAGGAGCAGGAAGTTTCTCTGACAGAACCCATTACTGAGGTACCTGGAGCGAGGGCATTGCTGACCAGTCTGATGGCTGAAGATGAGCCCGAATCGCCTGAAAGACCGGTGGTCGCTTTGGTGACATCGGCCACGCGGAGGTTAGCGCAAGTCCGGATGGAAGCGGCCAGAGTGCCATTTCCTCAAGTGGCGGTCTGTGGTGAAGATGTGCCGCAGGGCAAACCGGCGCCGGACGGCTACCTGGCGGCGGCCGGGGCGCTCGGCGTACCGATCACCGATTGTCTGGTATTGGAAGACGCGCCAGCCGGAGTGGCGGGTGCTTTAGCGGCCGGCGCCAAGTTGATCGTGGTTGGCGGTGAAGCCGGCCAACCAGATCATCCGAATCAACTGGCAGCGGTTCAGGACCTGACTGGTATTCGGGCAAGACGCTTACCTGACGGGCGGATCGAGTTGACCTACCCAGCGGTCCGAACCTGACAGAAAGATCGGTTCACCCGCTGGACCCCGCTGGTTCCCGCTGGATCACGCTGGTTCCGGCTGGATCCTGCTGGTTCCGGCCAGATACCAATAAACCAGCGCTGACCCCGATACAGGTCGACCAAGGCGTGGCACGGTAGCGTCAGCCAGGCGCGACCAAGGCGTGGCGTGCGGTAGCGGAGGAGTATCAGGCAACTAGGCTTGTCCCCGTGCCAGGACCCCGCCAAGTCAGTTTCCGGCTGGCCGTAACACTCGCGCTGGGTGCCCAGCTATCCGTCAATTTAGCCTCTGGCCTGGCGGTTCACGCTTTCGCCGTGACTGGCGCGGCTGTTGTTGTGCTGGCCCGTAACGGGCTGTCAGCTATGGTGCTGCTGGCTTTGACAAGACCTAAGCTGAGGCGGTTCAACCGGCGGGCCTGGACCGCCGCGATCGCTTACGGGATCGCCATGGCAGCCATGAACTCACTGTTCTATGAGGCGATCGAGGTAATGCCAGTTGGCCCAGCGGTGACGGTTGAAATGCTCGGGCCGCTGGTCCTGTCGGTCGCGTTGGTGCGCCGCTGGCGCGCCTGGTTATGGGCTGTCCTTGCGTTGGGCGGCGTGGCCCTGCTGAACGGTTTCAAGCTGGCTGAACTGGCTTCACCTGGCAGTCTCTTAGCGCTCAGCGCCGGTGTGATGTGGGCGGCTTATATTGTGGCGGCTCGTGGCGTCGGCCGAGCCTTCAACGGGGCGGAGGGACTGGCCGTTGGCATGACTGTGGCGGCTCTGGTTTGCCTGCCGCGCGGCATCGTCTACCTGGCGCAATCCCCTCCGACCTGGCCGGTCCTGGGCTGGGGCATGGTGGTGGCGTTACTTGGCACGCTAATTCCGTACGGTCTGGAAATGACGGCCCTGCGTGGCATGGCGGCTGCCACGTTCAGCGTTATGACGGCTGTGGCGCCGGCCTCGGCGGCTTTGTTTGGCTGGCTGGTCGCTGGGCAGGGGCTAAGCCTGTGGGCGATTGGCGGAATGGCGCTCGTAATGGTGGCTAGTTTTGGTGCCGCCCGGGGTGATCCGGCCGCCCGAGGAGACCCATCTGGGCAGGCGCGCCCAGGATGAACCGGCCGGACATATAGGCTATGCGGATGCCTTCGCACCTGGAGAACAACCCGTCCGGCCAGCCCGGTTTGGTCTCGCCTGGCCCGGTGTTGGCTTTGACGGGTGCCTCACTCAGTGCGGTTGGTCTGATTGGGTTTGGTCGGTCCGGTCATGCCATCTATTCGGATCAGTCGGCCGGTCACGTTGAGGGGTTGATTCCGCTGGCTGACGCGGTGTTGGCGCGGGCAGGGGCGGTTCCTGGTGACTTGGCGGCGGTCGCGGTCGGCCGTGGCCCGGCGCCTTACACCGGGTTGCGGATCGCTTTGGCGACAGCTCAAGCGCTTGGTTCGGCGCTCGGTCTGCCGGTTTGGGGTGTGAGCGATTTGGATGTCTTGGTGGCCGATGCCGTCCAACGGTTTGGGCTGACAGCGGGTGTAACGCTGGTGTCGGCTTTGGACGCTAAACGGCGTGAGGTTTATTGGGCACGCTACCGGGTTGACCAGCCAGCTAAGGTTGACGGTTTGACCCGCTTAGAGGGCCCGGCTGTGAGTCTTCCGGCGGCCGTGCCAGGCGCTGACCTGGTGGTGGGTCCGGGAAGTGAACGCTATGCCGAGGTGATGGGCCCGGCGGTGGGCGGGCCTCAAGTGGTTGATCCGGTGATATTGGCTCACCTGGCGGTTCGCCGGGCGAGTCTTGGTCAGGATGTTTCAACCCGGCCGCTCTATTTGCGCCGACCGGATGTCCGGGTGCCTGACTTGAAGCGGCGGGTTAGTGGCCAATGAACTCACCTGGCCCGGCCGGGGACCCGGGGGAGGGCCTGGCCGGTGGTCAAGGTGAAGCGGTGATGGTCTTGCGCCGGGCTGTGGCTGGTGACTTGGATCGCCTGGTGGAACTGGATGACTTGGTGCTCGGTACCGAAGCTTGGCCAGTCGAGGTTTGGCGCGCGAATCTGGCTGATCCGGCCCAGCATTACTGGGTTACGTTGGTTGGTGGCGTGGTGGCTGGGTCCGCTGGCATCGCCTTGAGGCCCAGCTGGGCCGGGATCATGAGTTTGGCGGTTGATCCGGCTGTCCGCGGTCATGGGTTTGGCCGGAGGCTAATGGAACGGCTCATGGCTGATGCCGCCGAGGCCGGTTCAAAGCGGGTTGAGTTGATGGTTCAGGCCGGCTCGGTGCCAGCTATGACGTTGTACCGGTCGCTCGGTTTTGCTGAGAAAGGGCTGGTCAGAGGCTATTATCGGGCGTCCGGGCAGGACGGTATCGCAATGTTGGCTGAGTTGGCCTGAGTTGGTCCCCGCCAAGGTCTTTGGCGTGCCCGCAACAACCGGTGGATCGCCCTGGCCTGGCCTGGTCTGGGCCTGCGGGAGGAGCCCTGGTTGTACCGCGAGATGATCCGCCCGGCCTGGCTCCGGTTAGCCTCGAAGAGATGGTCAGCTTAGGCGGGCCCCGAACCGAGGGGCCGAGCCGACCAAACAAGTCCCCGGGAGGAAGAGTTGACAGGCTCGCACCGCGATGACCGGCTGCAGGGGCCGTTCTTGCCGAGGCGCCGGGGCCTGCCGCCGGGCAGGCCGGATGGTCCAAGGTCGGTTGATCCGGGGCGGCGTCAGCCGTCTTCACCGCGGCCGAGCGGCCAAGTCCAACCCGTGCGGTTTCCGCCGCGAAGCGCTAGCCAAGGCGAACCCCTGCGGTTCCCGCCGCGACAGGCTGGCCGCGATCTGCCACCACCGCCGCGCGGCCAAGGCCAGCCGTCTTCACCGCAGCCGAACGGCCAGCGCCAGCCGTCTTCACCGCAGCCGAACGGCCAGCGCCAACCGGCGCGATTTCCGCCGCGACAGGGTGGTCGCGACCTGCCACCACCGCCGCGCGCGGCTGGACCAAGGCGGGCACCTAATCAGAGCCAGCCGACCCGGCGCCGGACAAGGTCCGCCTGGCTGATGGCCGCCGTCATAACGGCGGTGGCTGGAGCGGGCTTAGCGGTGATCGCTCATCTGTCCGGCTGGCAAATCGGTGCCTCTGAGGCTGGGGGCGTCCTGCCGGAAGCCGAACCAGTCACAGTCTTCAGTCAGGTCTGTGACCCGACCGCGGCTCAGTCGGTGCCAGTTCAACGCACCGTGACCTACGGCGTTGAAACACTGGGCGGAGTATCGCAAGACACGGAATCATTCGCTCGCGGTCTGGGGCTGATCCTGACTAACCGCTGCGGCTGGGCTAGGGCCGGCATCAGCTTTGAACGGTCAGAAGACGCCCCCGAAATGTTCCTGGTTCTGGCCAGCCCAGCGGAAGTGGAGGCAGCCGCCGAGGGCTGTTCGGCCGAATATTCCTGCCGGGTTCAGGAACGAGTCCTGATCAACGATGTCCGCTGGACCGAGGCGACCGAACCCTGGCAGCGAGCCGGCCTCAGTTTGGGCGGCTACCGCCACATGGTGGTCAACCATGAGGTGGGCCATTTCCTTGGCTTTGATCACACCGGCTGTCCCGCTGAGGGCCAGCCTGCCCCACTAATGCAACAGCAATCGAAGAGCCTGGATGGTTGCACCTTCAACCCTTGGCCGCTGGAAGAGGAGATAACCCTGGCGGCCGGTAGGGCAGGGTAAGCCCGGCCCGGGGTGTCAGGCGGAAGGCAGGTGGTAGACCAGACTGGTCGAAGCGCGACAAACGCCTGGCAGCGAAAACCGTGGGACGGCATCGGGCAGCAAAAGCCGCCCGGCATTAAGAGTCGCCCGGCAACGAAAACCGCCTGGCAGCGAAAACCGTGGGACGGCATCGGGCACTAAACGCTAAGGTGGCTGGGTGTCGAACGTGCCGCTGGTCTTAGGGATCGAAACGTCCTGCGACGAGACTGGTGTGGCGATCGCGCGAGGATTCGACCTCTTGGCCGAAACTGTTGCCTCTTCGATGGCGGAACATGCCCGCTTCGGGGGGATCGTGCCGGAAGTCGCGTCACGGGCTCACCTTGAAGCGCTCGGACCGGCCCTGGCAGCCACACTGGAAGAGGCTGATCTGGGACTTAACCAACTAGATGCCATAGCTGTGACAGCCGGCCCTGGTTTGACCGGTTCGCTGACAGTTGGCCTGGCGGCCGCTAAAGCGCTGGCCTGGGCACTGGGGAAACCACTTTATGGGGTCAACCATGTGGCCGGACACGCGCTGGTGGACCAGTTAGTTGATGGTCCTTTCAGCGGCCCGGTCTTAGCTTTGGTGGTCAGTGGCGGCCATTCGTCCTTGCTGGTGATCGATGGCGCCCAAATCACCCAGTTGGGCCAGACCTTGGACGATGCCGCCGGTGAGGCCTTTGATAAAGTCGGCCGGTTGCTCGGTTTGCCTTATCCCGGAGGGCCAGAGATCGACGCCCTGGCGCGTCGCGGTGATCCGGCCGCCATCGCTTTCCCGCGGGCCTTGACCCGGCCCAAGGACATGGCACTTCATCGTTACGATTTTTCTTTCTCTGGCCTCAAAACGGCCGCTGCCCGCTGGATCGAAGCCGCCCAAGATGACGGCCGCGAGGTGCCATTAGCTGATTTCGCGGCCTCATTCAGCCAGGCGGTGGCTGATGTGTTGACCGCTAAAACGGTGGTCGCAGCCCGCGATTTGGGACTCAAAACAGTAGTCATCGGTGGTGGGTTTTCAGCGAACTCGCAGCTCAGGGATATGGCACGGGAGCGTTTCGGGGCTAGCGGGCTGGAGGTCCGCATCCCGCCGCCGCGCTACTGCACCGACAATGGTGCGATGATCGCGGCCGCCGGGACGCACGGCATCGTCCATGGTTTGACGCCGTCTGGGCTTGGCATTGGGGCTGATTCGTCGATGCCGTCCACCCAGCTTGTAGCCTGAGTTTGGATTTGGTGGCGCCGGGCTTAGGCCGGGTTGGGGCCCGGTTTTCCCGGGGGCTCAGGGCGGGCTGGCGCCCGGTTTTCCCGGGGGCTCAGGCGGGGTTGGGGCCCGGTTGGTTGGCGGCCAACTCAGCCACCAGGCTAGCCACCACGGTCCGCAAGCCATCACCACTGGTGGCATTGGCCGCTCCATCTGAACCGGCGGCCTGGGCCGCGCCATCCGAACTGGCCGCCGCTGCCAACTGCCGCTGATATGAGGCTCCCAGACGGATCATCGTGTGGATGTAGTTGAGTTCATCGAGGCAACCCAGGCCGACCGCCACCGGCTCAAGGCGCGTCAAAACCTCCGGCAGGTGATCTGTCACCAGCAACTCGTCGCCAAAAGCGTTCAGCACAATGATGGCGTCCATGCCGTAGCGGGCTGATCGCCACTTGTTTTCCTGAACAAACCAAGCTGGCATTGATGGCAATTCGCCGCCGCGATCAAGAATCCCGGAGAACTCCTCAACTAGACACTGGACCAGGGCAGAGACAGCCGCGACCTCACGCAATGTCGGCAAAGCGTCACACACCCGGACCTCAACGGTGCCGAACCGGGGCGCTGGGCGGATATCCCAGCGGATTTCACTGAAGACATCAATCACGCCAGTGTGGATCATGTCACCGGTGTAATGCTCCAGTTCATCCCAGGTGGTGAATTGAATTGGCAGGCCAGCGGTGGGCAGTTGCTGAAACAGCAAGGCCCGGTTCGAGGCGTAACCGGTGGCTTGGGCCGCCCAATAAGGGGAGGAGGCGGACAAGGCCTGCAGATGCGGCAAATAGCACAGCAACGCCCGCACAATCGGCAAAACTTTGCGCCGGTCCTCTATCCCAACATGCGTGTGGACACCGTAGATCACCATCTGCCGCCCCCACCATTGGGTGCGGTCAATCAGGCGGTGATATCGCTCCTTGTCGGTTACTTCTTGAAGTTCCCAGCGGGCGAACGGGTGACCGCCGGCCGCCAGCAGGTCGATCCGTAGCGGGTCAGCCGCCTGACGGATCAGATCCAGCCGCTGTTCGATTTGGGCCGCCGCTAGCGGGATTGAGGCGAACGGATCGGTCACTATCTCAACTGTGTTGACTAGGAACTCTTGAACAATTCCAGGCTGGGCTGAACCGTCTGGTCGGCGCATCGCGGCCAGCACCGCTTGGGCGGCTTGACGCAGGTCGCCGCTGTCACGGTCAACTAGTTGGATCTCCCATTCAATTCCGACGCTTGAGCGCGGCGAGCGGGCGAACGGGATTCGCATCACTAACTCCTTGCCAACGGTTCAACTATCAGGACTGATTGTTGCGCACCGAGCCTGGTTAGTATCACCACAGCGCTGGCCGGGCCGTTAAGGCCCAGGCGTTTACGCAGGTCAACAGGGTCAACAGCGGTTCCGCGTTTCTTTACAGTTAGTTGTCCGATGCCGTGCCCCCGCAAGTAGGTCCGCAAGTGTTTCAGATTGAACGGCAAAGTGTCTTTCACCTCATAGCCGGTCAGGAACGGCGAGCTGGCTAGTTCAGTGTCAGACGTAATGTAGGCGATCCGGCTGTTGACCAGGTTGGCTGGGCCTAACGCGGTGGCCGCCTCTGGTAGTAGCCCGGCCCGGATGACCGCGCCATCTGGTTCGTAGATGTAACGCCTTAGTTGACCAACCGGCAGTGTTGGCAGTGAGCCCGCCAGAAGGTGATTTGCCCGGCCGGACCGGATTACCAAAGCACTGTAGGCCGGTTCGGTGCCTGAGGTTTGGCTGGTGCCTGATGCTGGGTCGGTTGGTGTCCTGGCCGCCGGTTTTAGACCGGCTTGGCGTAGCGGGCCGAACCAAAGCCCGGCCTCAACCACGGTGCCATCAACCGAAACCCACTGTGCCTCGGCGTCCTCAGGGATCGCCGAATGCGGGATGCCTGGCCCTACTTTGACACCCAGTGGATGGCTGGTACGTAGTGCCAAGATGGCTCTCAACGGCGGATTGTAAGCGTCCGGCTGAAAGACTCTCTGACCGGCCGCGGTCCGCCGGGACGGATCAGCGTAGATGGCGTCCGCCAGGCTTAGGTCTTGCTCAAGGGCGTCACCTAAGATGACGCGGGCTTCCGGGAAGGCGGCCAGATTCGACTGGGCGATTGCCGCTGTCGGCGGGTCTGATTCGTAGACATCAACCCGTAAACCAAGCCCGGCTAAGGCCAGTGCGTCCCCGCCGATTCCTCCGGTCAGGTCAGCTACCCGGTGGCAGCCAGCTAACCGGTAGCGCTGGGCGTGGTGAACGGCCACCGTCAGGCGGGTGGCTTGTTCCAGGCCCACCTGGGTGAACAGCATTTGGCTGGCAAAGTCGCCAAACTTGGCCTGGCCTTGGAGGCGTAACCGGACCTGCGTCAAACTGGCGGCAGCCGCTTTAGGGTTGATTCCGCGCCGCCGTAAACCTTCTGCCAGCCGCATCGCTAAGGTCGCGTCATAGACCGGCATGGCGGTAGCTAGCCGCTCAGTTAAGAGCCGACCCTGCTGGCTGCTCAACCAGACGGCATCGGTCAGATCCACGACTCAACCATAATGCCGCCCGGACGACCGATTGGGTGGGTTGTCCATGTTGGTGCTGTAGCTGACTGGGTTGGTGTGCCCGGCGCGAATAGAACGCGATTCCTGATTCATTCCCGGCCTGGTGCGCCCCAGGCCGACCGCGGAAAGTGGTCACAGTGGCTGTATTTACCCCACTGTGTCCACTTTCTCTGATGGTTGGTGGCTGGCCTGGGGCTGGCAACAAGAAGCGCCAACTGGGCAAGCCACCACATACGAGCCCTTTGAAATTGACATCGCAGCCGGGGGGTAGCTTGTGCTCAGAGCCTGTTCCGTACAAAGGAACAGGCTGGACTCAGAGAGGAGCTATTGATGGCTGTAAGAAACAGTTGGCTTGTGGAGCAAACTAGAATCCGGAGGTTGGCCACCATGGTTGTCGCTGCGGTTGTCCTCACCGCTGTGGTGCTGGTTGGCCAGGTGTTATCTCCCAATTTGCCCAAGGCTGAGGCCGCCTGTTCCAACGTTGGTGCTTGGACCGCGTGGCCCGGCGGTGTGGCCGGTTGGCTTAAGCTACTCTGCGGCAATCAGGATTACATGTGGTGGTGTCGCGAAGAGCAATGTGATCGTCTACTTGGCTGATCAGGCGAACGGAGCGACTGTTTATACGCCAACGCCGCGGTATTCGAGCGCCCTCGGTAATGTCGCATTCCCGATGACAGGTAGGAGTCCAAGAGGGAAGCACTACCTGATACCGACTTATGGGGGACAGAAAACCTTCCAAGTTACTTGAGCTTTCTCGTTTGGTCAGCGCACGTTCTAGGTGGGCTGTTTCGGTGTACTTAGAATGAGGTTTGTGTCGGTTTCGCGTGGGGTCGCTGTCTTGACGGGACTTGCCTGTTTGTTGACTGTTGGCGCCTGCCAGGATGGCGATGATGTGGTTTCTTTGGCCTCACCATCCGCCGTCCCGGCGGGTGACATCAGTGCCCAAGCTGAGGTGGCTGATGAAATGGTGCAGTGCCTGCGAGGTTTGGACGTGCCGGCCGTTTTGGAGTTGTGGGAGGACGGTCAAGGCGAGGTCAGCTTCCTTGACGGGGCGCCGTGGCGGCTTTGCCAGGAACAGGATGGCATGTGCCATGGCGGTGGCGGCACCGGGATGAACCAGGCTGAAGCTGATGCTGAACAGGTGATTCTTGACCAGTTGGAGGAACCGTACCTGGGTGAATGGACGCACCTGCCGGATGACCGGCGCGGTGTGAGTTACCTGCTGGTCGGAGAGTCCGATTACACGGCCGCTTACCGTGAATGCACCAGATGATTGATTATGTGCCTCCAGCGCTACCGTTTGATCCGGCTGAGGAATTGGCTGACAAGACAGCTGTGGCACAGGCCAGTAATGATTGGTTGCGTTGCGCCAGGGATCATGGTTATCCGGAGTTGGATGACGCTGAGGCGCCCAAAGTGGACGGCTATAGGAGTATGCCTTCAGCGTTGTTGCCGGTGACGATCGCTCCGCCGCAGTTGGAACTGTTGCTCGACGAGTGCCCGTTGGAGGATTATTGGGCTGGGGCTTGGCCTAGCCTTGGTTTGGATGTTGATGGTTATGACGGCCGTGTGCCTTTGCGTGAAGCGCCTATCTTGGACGGACAGACACAGGCACTGGTTGAACCACTGGTGGAACTGTTGGCGGCGGCAATTCCTACTGGCCCACCTGCTGAAGAGAACGGTAAGCCCAAGACTGATTGAAACCCGCGTAAACGCGGAAGTTCAAGGCGAGAGCCGGGGAGGGCCAGAAACTGGTCACATTGGGGTGGTCCGTCCCAGGCCGAATGGACAACCCCTCCGATTGGTGGACACACTTAGCACTCGGCTTGACCGAGTGCTAATGCACGGCCTACAGTGAAGCAGTCCCGCCGAAAGGCGGGGCCGCTGCCCCAGGGTTCGGAGTGTGGCACCGCGACGGCACACTTGGTTACCTGGTTGGGTAGTGGACCAATCATTGCAACTTCTAGATCGCGAAAGGGAGGTCCGCAGTGTCGGTCTCCATTCAACCGCTCGAAGACCGGATTGTCGTGACGCCGATTGAGGCCGCCGCCGTTACAGCGGCCGGCATCTATTTGCCTGATACGGCTAAAGAAAAGCCGCAGGAAGGCGAGGTCGTGGCCGTTGGGCCAGGCCGGATCGACGATAACGGCCAGCGCATACCGCTTGATGTCGCAGTTGGTGACAGAGTCATCTACTCGAAGTATGGCGGTACGGAAGTCACCTTCGACGAGGTCGATTATCTGATCTTGTCGGCTCGTGACATTTTGGCGAAGGTCGTCTGAGCAACCAGAGCCAAGGCCCCGGCCGGTGTCTGCTGAAGGCACTGACCGGGGCCTTAGTTTTGCCTGCGGCTGGCTGGACTCGGGCCGCGCGTTGACTCATTGAAAACCTCCGCGTAGGGCTAAGGCAGAGATCGCCCGAACCATCAACCTGACCGAAGGGCATATTGGGTGGGTATTCGCCTGGGCGATCCGCGACAACGCCCACATCCGTATCCGGCCGCCCTGGACCTGGCCATCGACCGAATCCCCTACCAGGTCGCTGGCCCGGAAGGCGACAATGGCAGCGAGTTCATCAACCACGACGTGGTCATCCGGGCCACCGGCCAGGACATCTTTCACCCCGACCGTCAAACCCAAGATCCCTGATGCGACGACAGGCATCTGGCTCCATAGACCCAATCACGGCAAAGCGAGCAAAACTAAATGAGGCAAAGGGTCACGCTACGCGCGTATTTGACTTTGAGGCATGACGATGGACCGACTTGACATCAGACAAGACGAACGGCGACTTCATCCAAGGTAACTGGACCAGTCGGCGGGTTGCCAGTTGAGGTCGTCAAGGCGAGACCGTCAATGACCTCGGCCCGGGGCAGTGTGGCGAAAAGCTCGCCTGGCGCGACCAGTTTGGCGCCGCGGACTCCCGCACCTATCAAGGCATCACCCCGCGTGATCACTCCTGAGTCAATCAGGATGCGCCAGTCGTCCGGTACACCAACAGGCGTGATACCGCCGTATTCCATGCCGGAAGCGGCCACCGCCTGATCCGCTGGCATGAATGATGCTTTGCGGGCATCAAGCAGACGGCGTACGGTGCCGTTGACATCGGCTTTCGTATCGGCTCGCACCAGCACCGCGGCGATCCGTTCCAGGCCTGCCCGCCTTCCCGCCACGAGCACGCAGTTAGCGGCTAGGTCCCAGTTCAGGCCGAACTTCTCGACCAGCGCCGCGGTGTCGGAATCGGCTGGATCAATCTCGATTAGACCAACATCAGACTTGACTGAGGGTTCGGCCTGGGCCCATTCCACTAACACCTCGGCGACGGCCGGTGGTACCAGGTCAAGATGCTCCAAGGCCGGGGCCACGCTAAACCCGCAGATCTCGGGTAAGGACATTTTGGGGATCGCCTTTCTTAGGTGTCAGGAAGTTGGCCAGGCCGACTCGTCATGATGGCTCGCTGGCAGCTAGTTTGAACGTTGCTTCAGTTGGCTGAATATGGTGCCACCACAACCTCAACCCGCTGGAACTCTTTCGGATCGATGTACCCGGTGGACGCCATCGCCCGCTTCAAGGCGCCAACAAAGTTGGCGCTGCCGTCGGCCGTGCGTGACGGTCCGTAAAGGATCTGCTCCATGGTTCCGCCGGTACCCACCTGAACCCGTTCACCGCGTGGCAACCGGCCGTGATGAGCTTCCGGTCCCCAATGCCAACCCCGGCCAGGTGCCTCCGCGGCCCGCGCTAGAGCGGCTCCCAGCATGACGGCATCGGCCCCGCAAGCGATGGCTTTGACAACGTCACCAGACCGGCCCACCGCGCCGTCAGCGATGACGTGGACGTAACGCCCACCTGACTCGTCCAAATAGTCGCGCCTGGCGGCGGCCACATCAGCGATGGCGGTCGCCATCGGCGCGTGAATACCTAAGGTGACCCGGGTGGTGTGGGCCGCCCCGCCCCCAAAACCAACCAAGATGCCTGCCGCGCCGGTCCTCATCAAATGCAAAGCGGCCGTGTAACTGGCCGCTCCGCCCACAATAACTGGCACGTCTAGCTCATAAATGAAGCGTTTCAGGTTGAGCGGCTCACTACCGGATGAAACATGTTCGGCTGACACAGTTGTGCCACGAATAACGAACAGATCCACTCCGGCGTCCACCACGGTCCGCCACAGCGCCTGGGTCCGTTGCGGGGACAAGGCGCCCGCCACGGTCACTCCAGCCGCCCGGATTTCCGCTAGACGCTGGAAGATCAGCTCAGCCCGGACCGGTTCCTGGTAGATCGCTTGGAGGCGGGGTGTGGCGATGTCTGGCGGCAGTGTGGCGATCTCATCCAATAGTGGTTGCGGATCGTCATACCGCGTCCAGACACCTTCCAGATCCAACACACCCAGCCCGCCGAGCTGCCCTAACTGGATAGCTGTGGCCGGTGACATGACGGAATCCATCGGTGCCGCGACGAAAGGTGTGTCGAAATGGTAGGCGTCAATCTGCCAGCCGACCGAAACCTCTTCCGGGTCACGCGTCCGGCGGGATGGCACCACCGCCACATCATCTAGGGCATAGGCTTGCCGACCGCGTTTGCCGCGCCCGATCTCGATCTCATTGCTCACGGTGCAAAAGCCTAGCTTGCCCCTCTTGGACGTTCTGACCAGAGGTTAAGCCCAGCGGTCGGCGCCGCCCAGTCCGTTTTCTGGCTCCGTTTAGCGCCCGATGCCGCCCCGACGGGTCCGTGCGTCAGTCAAGTTCGTTTCGTCCGATGCCGACCCAACTGGTCCGTCGGTCAGCCGGGTTCGCGTTGTGGCTGGTGGGAGACGGCCTAGAGGTTAGTGGGAGAGTTAACGCCATGAGACAACTGATCGGATTTGATACTGAGACAACCGGTGTTGACGTGACCTTGGACCGGATTGTGACGGCCGCCGTGGTGCGCCGGGCGGCCGACGGAACAACCCAAACCCAAACCTGGTTGATCAACCCAGGCGTGGCGATCCCGGAACGGGCCACAGCCATCCACGGCATCACTACTGAACGCGCCCAAACCGAAGGTATGCCACCGGATCAAGCCTTGGAAGAAGTGGCCCGCGCCCTAACTGAGTTCCTAATCACACAAGCACCTGTGCTGGCGTTCAACGCGGCCTTCGACTTGCGCCTGGTGGAAGCCGAACTCGCCCGTCATGGCTTGCCGCCGCTCAGCCAGCGGCTGGGGCGGGATGTCGCACCAGTTGTTGACCCGCTGGTGCTAGATCGCGCCTTGGTGCACTTCCGTAAGGGTAAACGGCGTCTCGATGACTTAATGGCCGCCTATGGGGTGCCGAGCAGTGACAATCTGCATGACGCACTGGAAGATGTCCATCAGGCGATCGCTGTGTTTGACGCGATTGAGGCTAAGTATGAGCGAATCAGTCAGATGGACGCGATGGCTTTGCACAAGTGGCAGACGTTGGGGCACCGCAAGTGGGCTGAGTCTTTCAACCGTTGGCTGGTTGGGCGGGGCGAAGTCGGGGACGTGGATCTGGCTTGGCCCTGAACCCGCTGCCTGGGTCAGGCTTGCCGGGGTGTTCATCATCCCACCGCCAGTTGGCCAGGTTTCAACGCAACCGCGGTTCAGTTCCCAAAATCGCGGTCAGGCCAATAGGCTGTACGGCGAGCATTCGCGCTGACGCCCCTCAGAATCAACCGGAAGGAACTATTCAGATGTCAAAAACTGAGATGGTCAGGTCTCGCGTA
Organism: Bifidobacteriaceae bacterium; assembly: GCA_031267825.1. Classification (GTDB taxonomy): domain Bacteria; phylum Actinomycetota; class Actinomycetes; order Actinomycetales; family WQXJ01; genus JAIRTF01. Next base: position 12,534 of record JAIRYJ010000023.1, on the reverse strand, counting down.
CAGCAGTATCTGACGAACATTTACGGGTCGGCGACAATAGATTCCGATGGCGATTTCACGATCCGGCGCGAATCGGCTCGCGGTTTTGTGCGGGTCGTTGGGAATGATAGTGATGACTTCTCCGTCGTTTTGATTTTTGCTCCGGTGCTGACCGGAGCGGTCGATTCGCCAGAACTGCACCGTTGGCTGGCCTTCAACGACACCTTCTTGTTCGGCTCATACCACCTGAAAATGAGGTCTGACGGAACTGTTGATTTGATGCTGAGACATGTTTTGCTGGGCGATTATATTGACGAGCCAGAGTTGGGATTCGCTTTGGCTTTCGTGATGGAAACAGCCAACAGGTTTGATGAAGAGCTGCAAGCCAAGTTTGGCGGCAGCCGGTTCCACGAGGAGTGATCTGACTATGCTGCCAGTTGCCGCGATGATTCTTGACCGTGCCCGCTCTGAAACTAAACGCTGGGGGGGTAGTGAACCGTCCCTGACCCACGCCGCCTGGGCGCTGGCGATTAAGCGCAGCGATGAGTTTGAACAGGTTTTCGGCCCGAGTGGCCGTTCACGGGTTGAGTCATTGCTTAGCGCCGGCCAGTTCCGTGGCACAGAAGCACAGCTAACTAGCATCCTGTCGCAGGCCGGTTCGACGCTTGAGATCGCGCAGGCTCTGTTCGCTGATCTGAAAGATGATTTGACGGCGGCTGGAGATACGGCTGGCGGCCCGGTTGATCCTTCTGGCCCTTCTGGCCCGGCCGACTCGACCGGTCCTTCTGGCTCAGCTAGCTCAGGTGGCTTGTCTGGCGGCGCGGCCGGATCTGGGGGGACGTCCAGCGCGGGCGGCGGACCAGAGGATTTAGGCGTTAGCGGATCAAGTGGCGGTGAAAGCCGGAGTTCAACTTTCTCCAAGGGGGGAGCCAGGCCGCCACGCCGCTCCGGTGATGGTTCGGCGTTCTCTAAAGGTGGTCCAAATCCCGCCGAAAGCCCGGAGCGGGGAAGTTCTGGGGCAGGCGCTGGCGGTTCATCTGATGGCGCCTCAGGCGGCGGTTACGGTTCGGCCAGCCCAGCCAGTAAAGACTCAGACGCCGCGGCGGACAGCGGGTCAGACGCGTCATCAGATATGCCGACCGGCGACACCGGCCGGTCCGGTTCTGACGGTCCGGCTAACGCCTTGCCCGGGGACCGTGCGGCCAGCTCGGCCAAAGCTAACCGCGGCCCAGCTATCGCCAAGGGACTCGAAGAGGTCGTCAAACTGGTCGAACCGAAGCCTGATCTTGGCTTGCGTGACCGTGAAGCGAGTGATGTGGCGGCTCAGCTTTTGCGCTCCGAACCGGTCATCGCCGCCATCACCGGTGATCCAGGCACCGGCCGGACCGCTCTGTTGGGGGCGATCGCGGCCCGCTTGGACGCCTTGGAGGAGCCTGTACCGGTTTGGCGGATCGGACCTGATACGGCGGGTTCAAGCCCCACTGGCACAATGCGGTCCGTCATGGCGACCACCAAAGAGCCTGCCGTGATTGTGCTCGATGATCTAGATGAGATGGCTGATCTGGGAACCGACAACGTTAATCGCGGCCTGCTCAGTGTCATCAGCGAGGCTCGTTTCCACCGTAACCTGCGGATCCTGGTGGTATTGAACCGGCGTTACTTGTCGCGCCTCAAAGTTGTGGCCCAGTCACTTGGTGACGCCCTTGAAATAACGCCGTTGCCAGAGTTACCGCCAGAGGCGGTCGAAGAGATCGTCAAAACCAGAGGTGATGAACTGGCCGCCCGGTTCGGCTTAGCGATGGACGGCGAAACCGTGGCGGCCGCCACGGCGCCGCGAGTTGGTTCCAACGGGCCGGCCCAGCCTGGCCTCGGCATATCGCGTCTTGATTTGGCCGTAGCTCGTTGCCACCTGCTGGGCGATAGGACTGTGGATGTTAAGCACCTTTCACCCACGCTGATAGATTCACCGATCCGGCATGAGGCTGAAGCCCTGGCCACAGCCTTAGGTGACCGGGTTAAGGGACAGCCAGAAGCCATCATCCGGGTAGCTGACCGGCTAACTATCACCCGGGCACACCTCGATTTGCGGCCTGACCGGCCTAATGGTGTTTTCTTGTTCATTGGGCCGACCGGTGTAGGCAAGACCCATCTGGCCCGCGAACTAGCGGTCCACGAGTTCGGTGGCGCGGACCGGCTGATCCGGCTCGACATGAGCGAGTATTACGACGATTGGGCCCTGTCACGGATCGTTGGCCCAGCCCCTGGGTTCGTTGGATCAACTGAGCCGGAAAGCTGGCTGACCACCAAGGTGGCGGCCATGCCACGCAGCGTGGTGCTGCTCGACGAGATCGAAAAAGCCCACCCGCGGGTTTGGAACATCTTCCTCCAAGTCTTTGACGCTGGCCGCCTGACTGACTCGCGTGGCACGGTGGCTGACTTTTCCGAGTCGGTTGTCATCATGACCTCTAACTTAGGGTTGCAGGAGGCGAAGAATCAGGCTGTCGGCTTTGGCGCCAAGATTGGTGCTGGCGCGGTTGACGCGGATCGTCTGATGTCAATCGTCAAAGAACGGATGGCACCAGAACTGATCAACCGGCTTGATGACATTGTGGTATTTGAAGCGCTCAGCCCTCAGGCTATTGAAGAGATCGCCACCACTGAGCTGAACGCCGCTCGTACCAGGTTGACGGCCAGTGGTTGGGCGGTGCACTGGGATAACGAGGTCACACAATGGCTCGCCACTAACGGCTATGACCCGGCTTATGGTGCCCGTCATCTGCAACGCAACATTGAACACGAGTTCATTGGGTTGCTCTCACGGGCCAAGACACGTGAGGTTCATTTCCATGTGGTGGACGGCAAACTAGTAGCTGAGTCCGCCTGAGCTGCCTGGCGCTCGACTCACCGCACCGCCCGCGACCTGCGATTTCGCCGTGGAGCTGGTGGGGTGGTGAGACGTTGGGGCTGGTGGAGGCGTTGGAGCCAGTGAAACTGGTGGGGTGGATTTCTAGTGACGTGCTGGGGACGTTGGGGCTGGTGGAGCTAGTGGCGGTAGTAGTTTGGTGCCTCAACCACCATCTGGACGTCATGCGGATGTGACTCCTTCAGGCCGGCCGGGGTGACACGGACAAACTGGCCGCGTTCCTGCAACTGGCGAATAGTTCTGGCGCCAACATAAAACATTGACTGGTGCAGGCCGCCAACTAGCTGGTGTGCCACCGCCGCCAGCGGACCACGGTAAGGCACTTGAGCCTCAATGCCTTCCGGTATGAGCGAATCGTCAGACGTGACATCAGCTTGGAAATAGCGGTCCTTCGAATAAGACTTCTTCTTCCGTGAGGCCATCGCACCGAGCGACCCCATCCCGCGGTAATGCTTGAACTGTTTACCTTGAACAAAGACCAGTTCACCAGGCGCCTCATCACAGCCGCCGAGCAACGAACCAAGCATCACCGTGTCAGCTCCGGCCACCAAAGCTTTAGCGATGTCGCCGGAATACTGCAAGCCGCCGTCAGCAATCAGAGGCACACCGGCCGGTCGGCAAGCCAACGAAGCTTGATATATGGCAGTGACCTGAGGTACCCCAACACCAGCCACCACTCGGGTGGTGCAGATAGAGCCCGGGCCAATACCAACTTTGACGCCATCGGCGCCAGCGTCAACCAGCGCCTGCGCACCGGCCCTGGTAGCCACATTGCCGCCAACAATGTCGACCCCGGCGGCAGCCGGATCAGCTTTCAGCCGTTTGATCACATCCAGCAGCGCTTCAGTGTGGCCGTGAGCTGTGTCCACCACCAAGACATCGACCCCAGCTTCAATCAAAGCGAAAGCCCGGTCAAGGGCGTCACCGTAAAACCCGACAGCCGCGCCGACCCGCAGCCGACCCTCAGCGTCCTTCGACGCGTTGGGATACTGCTCAGTCTTGACAAAATCCTTGACAGTGATCAGTCCGCGCAAACGCCCGGCCGGATCAACGATCGGCAGTTTCTCTACCCGGTGTTTCGCCAACAGGCGGGCGGCCTCTTCACGGGCCACCCCAACCGGCGCGGTGACCAGCGGCATTGGCGTCATGGCATCACGCACACGCAGCCTGGAGAAATCGGAGCGAGGCACAAATCGCAGGTCACGGTTAGTGATGATTCCTAGCAGGACCCGCTCATGGTCAATCACTGGCAGCCCGGAAACCCGGTACTGGCCGCAGATCTCATCCAATTCAGCTAAGGTCGCGTCCGGGCCAACGGTCAACGGATCGGACACCATCCCAGATTCGGAGCGTTTGACCAGGTCAACTTGAGCGGTTTGGTCAGCGATGGAGAGGTTACGGTGGATCACGCCAAGGCCGCCTTGACGGGCCATGGCGATCGCCATGCGGGCCTCGGTGACAGTGTCCATCGCGGAAGACACCAGCGGCACCTTCAAAGTGATGCGGCGTGAAACTAGGCTGTCAGTTTCAACCTCAGACGGCAAGACATCTGACTGCTGCGGCACCAGCAGCACATCATCAAAGGTCAGGCCAACAAAACCGAACGGGTCTGAGCTGTCACCCAGAACTCCAGGTACGCCAGTTTGATCCATCCGACCAGAATAGCGGCGCTGCCGTGGCACCCGGCCCGCCAGACCGCCGCCACCCGGTTTGTCCGCTAAACGCTGAAAGCCTGATCCAGTAGAGCTTGCTGTTCAACAACGTGCGCCGCGTGTGACCCGGTCGCGGGTGAGGCCGCCTCCGGCCTGGACACCAGCCCTAATGGTCTGCCCCGCAGCATCGGCGTCGCCTTGCGTAACAGGAAACTCCAGGCACCCTGGTTGGCTGGTTCATCTTGAACCCAAATCAAACCAGCCTCCGCCGCTAAACCATCAAGCAAGCCGACCATCATGTCATCAGTAAAGGGGTAAAGCTGTTCCAACCGGACAATCGCCGTGGCCGCCTGATCCGGACTGTCTAGTTGGTTGCGCCGCGCCAGCAAATCCCAATAGATCCGCCCGGAGCAAAGCAACACTCGCTTGGCCTGACTCTGCGGCACCAACGGATCTAGCAGCACCGGCTGGAACGTTCCAGAAGTGAAGTCCGCGATCGAAGAAACGGCTTCCCTTCGGCGCAGACCAGATTTAGGTGTGAACACGATCAACGGTCGGCGCGGCCGGGCATAGGCTTGCAGCCGCAAAAGGTGAGCGTAATTAGCTGGCAAGGTCGGCTGAGCGACCCGCAAATTACCTTCGGCACATAATTGCAGCCAGCGTTCGATCCGGGCTGAAGAATGGTCCGGTCCTTGGCCTTCATAACCATGCGGTAATAAATAGACCACTGAAGAATGTTGTCCCCATTTTTGTTCAGCTGAGGAAACAAACTCATCAGCCACGGTCTGAGCACCGTTGAAAAAGTCGCCGAATTGCGCCTCCCACAACACCAAAGCATCAGGCCGTTCAACTGAATAACCATATTCGAAAGCGGCGATCGCATACTCCGATAAAGCCGAATCGTAAATGAAAACCTTAGCTTGCCGTTCAGATAAGAACCAGAGCGGCGTCCATTCAGCGCCGTTGATCTTGTCATGGAATGTGACATGGCGGTGGGCGAATGTGCCGCGGCGTGAATCTTGTCCGGTGAGTCGGACTGGAATGTCCTCTAATAGCAATGAACCAAAAGCCAGCATTTCCGCCATACCCCAATCAATTCCGCCGCTGCGCGCCATCTCAGCCCGTTTTTCGAGCAGAGCACGCAATTTAGGATGCACTGTGAAATCGGCTGGCGGGTTGACGAAAACTTGCCCGACTCGTTCAATAACCGCCGGGCTGATCGTTGTTTTCCAGCCCACCAAAACTCCGGCGTCCTCCCGTTGTGAGATCGGAACTTCCAGGCCGTGGCTAGTTTCGGGAGTACCAACTTGCTGGCCGATGCCGCCACCACGGCCACCGTCAGTTACGTGGTTTGAGGTGGTGGCATTGTCTGTCCCAGCATTTGACGCGCTGGCACTATCACTAGCTGAGCGCTGCCCGGCCGACCCGGCGGCATCGTCCAGGGTAGAACTTGACGCGCTCGCACCCCCGCCGACCGAACGCTGCCCGGCCGACCCGGCGGCGTTATCTTGACGTTCCGCACGGTCCTGGATGTCTTGACGTGTTTCAGTGAAAGCCCGTTCCAGTTCGGAACGGAAATGTTTGAGTGACTCCTCGGCCTGCTCCAAAGTCAGGTCACCCCGTTTGATCAGCGCTTCGGTGTAAAGCTTGCGTACCGAACGTTTCTTGTCGATGAAGGAATACATCACCGGCTGAGTCATCGACGGATCGTCACCCTCGTTGTGGCCGCGTCGGCGATACGACACAAGATCAATCACCACATCCATCTGGAACTCGTCACGGAAAGCGGCGGCCAGCAAAGTCGCCCGGATACAAGCCTCCGGGTCATCCCCGTTGACGTGGAAAATCGGGCAGCCGTAACCTTTAGCCACATCGGTGGCGTATTTGGTGGAACGTGAATCAACTGTGCCGACAGTAAATCCGATCTGATTATTGATCACTAAGTGCACTGTGCCGCCAGTCCGGTAACCGCGCAGACTTTGCAAGTTGAGAGTTTCAGCCACCACACCCTGGCCGGCGAAAGCGGCATCACCGTGGATCAGGACCGGCACCACCGCGAAGGCCGCGTCAGGGCCCAAATTAAGGCGGTCCTGTTTGGCTCGCGTAATTCCTTCAACGACCCCATCAGCCGCTTCAAGATGTGACGGATTGGCCGCCAAATAGACATCAATATCATTACCGGCTGGGGAAGTGAAAGTACCCTCAGTGCCGAGATGATACTTGACATCACCTGAACCCTGATAAGTGTCGTGAGCGTCGGTGTAATCCTCGAACTCAGAAAAAACCTGAGCATAAGATTTACCCGCGATATTCGTCAGCACATTAAGCCGTCCGCGGTGGGCCATACCAATTACCACCTCAGTGGTGCCTTGGTCAGCGTAATGCGATATCAAGGCGTCAAGAACGGGAATGGTGACCTCTGAACCTTCAAGTGAGAAACGTTTCGCGCCAACGTATTTGGTTTGCAGGAAAGTTTCTAGCGCTTCAGCCTCATTCAATTTCAGTAAGGCCCGTAATTGTTTTTCATGAGACAACGGAACTGTCTGGCGTTCGAGGCGTTCTTGGAGGTAGGCGCGCTGGGCTGGGTCTTCGATGTGCATGTATTCAATGCCGGTCTTACCGCAGTAAGTGTCCCTGGCTAACTGAATAATGTCAGCTAGACGCATCGTGTCATGGCCGCCAAAACCGTTGACCCGGAACTTGCGTTCCATATCCCAGATCGACAGTCCGTACGAACTCAACACCAGGTCCTCATGTCCGCGTTGGCGGTAGGCCAGTGGGTCAATATCGGCCGCCATGTGGCCCCGGACACGGTAGCCGTGAATCAGTCGGGTGACCGCAGCGGTGCGTTGTTCAATCGGCACGCGTGAATCTTGTTCCCAGCGGATAGGTTCATAGGGGATCCGCAAGGCGGCGAAGATGCGGTCATAGAAGCCGTCCTGGCCGAGCAGTTTGTGGTGTATCAGGCGGAGAAATTCGCCTGATTGGGCGCCCTGAATGACGCGGTGATCATAGGTCGAGGTTAAGGTGAGGAGTTTTGAGACACCCCAGTTGTCGAGCGTTTCTGGGTTAGTTCCTTGGAACTCGGCCGGGAAATCCATCGCGCCGACCCCAACAATGACTGACTGGCCTGGCATTAGCCGTGGCACTGAAGCCGACGTGCCGATCCCGCCCGGGTTGGTCAGCGAACAGGTCACGCCGCTGAGGTCATCAACGGTTAGTTTGCCGGCGCGGGCCCGGCGGACCAAGTCCTCATAGGCGGCCCACAGTTCAGTGAAGCTGAGAGTTTCAGCTTGTTTGATGGCGGGGACTAGGAGCTGTCGGGTGCCGTCAGGTTTTTGCAGGTCGATGGCGAGCCCCAAGTTGACGTGTGCCCGCTGGATTTGGGCCGGTTTGCTGTCGGCCTGGCCGTAAGCCGTATTCATTTCGGGGAACTCACGTAACGCCTCAGCCATGGCGTAGGCGATGATGTGGGTAAATGAGACACGTCCACCACGGGATCGGGCCAGTTGGTTGTTGATCATTGACCGGTTTTCGATCATGACCTTGGCTGGGACTTGCCGCATAGAGGTCGCTGTCGGCACGCCGAGCGAGGTCTCCATGTTCGTGGCGGTGCGCATCGGCGCACCTTTCAATGGGCTGATCTGATCGGCGTCGGGTGTGTCAGCGGCGTGGGTCAGGGTGCGTGGCTCGGCTGAGGTGTAGCGGGCGATGGCGGGCTCGGCGGCTGCCGCCGGGGCGGCATCGGAGGCCAGATCAATTTGCCGGGGGCGGCGTGGTGTGTCATCTGGCCTGGGTGGTTCGGGCCGGGCGATCGGGATGGGGCCGGGGCCGTGGATGGCGTGGCCTGGCGTGGTGGTTTGGCCCGACCCGGTCTGGCTGGGGCCGGTGCTCGCAGGGGACGTCGTGTCGGCTTGCGATCCAACGCCTCCTTGTGGCGCTGTACCAGTCCGCGACCCGTTACCTGTTAGAGGCGCGGTGCCCGCCGGGGGTTCCCCAGCACTCGTCCGCGTCCCAGCACTCGTCTCCGTCCCAGCGCCTGAAGCCTGCGCGCCCGCTTGTGACGCCACGTCGGTCCGCGACTGGCTGCCCGCCTGCGGCACGCCGCTGGTTCCGCCCAGCCCACCTGGCGCACCTGGCGGCGGTTGATAAGTCGGCGCCAGGTCAGGGTCGGCTGGGCGGCGGGTGGCCTGATCCGCTAGACGATCCCGAATCTGTTCACTGGTTGGCCGGTAACCGTCAAAGAAATCCCACCAGGCCTGGTCAACTGAGTCTTTGTCAGCCAGGAATCTCTGGTAGAGGTCCTCAACCAGCCAGGCGTTGGCGCCGAAGGCGCTCGGCTTGGGGCCCGGCCCAGATGTTCCAGAATCGGCAAGGGATGTCACGGCGTGGATTCTTTCAGGTCAAGGATTATGTAATGAAACCGCTAGAGGATGTTGGATACCCCCTCCGACCATCGCGAACGCCTTCACGCTACAGCGTAACCAGCCAAGACGCGGCAAGAGGGTTCTTTTCAGCGCCAAACTAAGCCGGAGGCGTCTGGCCGCTAGTTTGAGCGGCGCGGCGCGATCCCCAGCCAATTGGACGTCGCTGGCCTTAGGAAATGTCCCGCTTCCAGGACAATGGATAGGCCAAAGCGCAGAACAGTACCGCCCAGCCGCCCAGCACTAAGGCCGACCAACCCCACGGCAAGGTACTGGCGGCTGAAGAATCACCCAACCCCATGAGGCTGTAGAAGCTGACCCCTTGGATGGCGTCACCAGCTGAACCAGGCAGGAACTCGATCCATTTCCAATCCCAGTTAGTCAAACTAGGCACCATCCGCAGGATCGGTTCAGCGAACTGGGTTTCAGCCAGTACCACCACGATGGCCGCCACTTGGGAACGCAGTAACGCGCCCACACCAACCCCGACCGGCGCCCAGAGGGAGAAATCGAGCAGCGCCCGAGCGAAGAACTCCCAGGTGTCGGCCTTGTCAAGGGCATTGGAGCCACCCATGACGGTGAACACTATGGCGGCCGGTAGGACGGTGGCCGCCAAGCAAACCAGGCCGTAGACCAGGCCCATCGGCAACGAGCTGATCAGTTTGGCGCCCAGCACCACAACCCGGCGCGGTTCGGCCAGGAAAGTTGGGGTGATGGTCTTGTGGCGGTATTCCTGCGTCACTGAGAGCGCACCGATCAGCAGCGGGAAAACATACGCCATTGAGCCGGCCATCGAGTAGACCAGCAAAGCCAGCCGGTCGCCTTGTATCATGCTTGGCGCGGTGGCCAGGTCTTCTGGGCTGACCTGCTGGATCGAGAATTCAAGCGAGAAGGCCATCATCAGGCTCATAAACATTAGGTAGGCGGCCGCGCAAAGCATCAGAATCCACCACATGCGGGTTGAGAAGAGTTTGCGGAACTCTGATTTGATCGCTGCTCTCATTTCAGGCCGTCTCCTTCGGTTAGCCGGAAGAAGACTTGTTCTAGGCCCGCCCGTTGGGTCGCTAGTTGCGTTAGTTCCAGCCCGGCGAGGAAGGCCGCATGTCCGATGCCGCCCGCTTCGGTTCCTTGCACCAGGTATGACCCGTCGGGGTTGGCTTGAGCCTCCCAGCGTTGAGCCTTGACTAGGGCGGCCAAGGCCACCGGATCGGCCGCCGCGACAAAGGTGGCGGGTTGCTCTAGGCGTTCTAGTTCTTCTAGTGGTGAGGCGTGAACTAGGCGGCCACGGGTGATGATGACAACGTCATCGACGGTTGCTTCAACTTCCCGCAGGAGGTGTGAGGAGATCAGGATGGTGCGGCCTTGGGCCGCTAAGGCGCGCAGCAGTTGGCGCATCCAAGTGATGCCTTCAGGGTCAAGTCCGTTAGTTGGCTCATCCAGCAGCAGGACGGAAGGATCGCCTAGCAGGGCGGCGGCGACCCCGAGTCGGCCGCGCATGCCCATCGAGTAACCGCCGACTCGGCGGTCGGCTTGGCTGGCCAGGCCAACTATGTCAAGGACTTCGAGGCAGCGTGAGTCTGGCAGGCCAGCTTCTGGCGCGATAGCGCGCAGATGGTCCAGGGCGGTGCGGCCGGGGTGGAATGACGACGCCTCGAGAGCTGCGCCGATCACGCTGGCTGGGCGTTTGATCTCGCCATAATGTTGGCCGTCAAATACAACATCACCAGCCGTTGGCCGGATCAGGCCGAGCGCCGCGCGCAGGGTGGTTGTCTTGCCGGAGCCGTTTGGTCCCAAGAAACCAGTGACGCGCCCTTCCTGGGCTTGGAAGCTGAGGTTGTCGACCGCTGTCACTGGTCCGAACCGTTTAGTCAAGGAACGGACTTCAATCATTCTTTGACCTTACCTTGCTGGCGTTGAATCACCCGAATCATTGGTTATCCGTTCCGGTGCGGCGGCTATCCCGGCTTCCGCGACGGAAACCGGTCACAGTTGCCCATTTCGGCCAACTGTGACCGATTACCGACCCCCAACCCTCAACCCAGACCAGCTCCATCCGGCGGTCCTCCAATAAAACCCCAGGTCAGCCCATTGGCTCTGATTTGCCTGGCGGCGGCTATCCCGGCTTCCGCGACGGAAACCGGTCACAGTTGCCCATTTCGACCAACTGTGACCGATTACCGACCCCCAACCCAGACCAAGGGGCCGGTAGAAAGCGGAGTTCACCCAAGGTCTGTTCGCTGATCCGCTCTGCCAAACGCGGCGTCCAAACGCCTAAGCAGATCCCCCGGCTGGTCCAGGTCGCTCCTGGTGGACTCGACTATCGTCCAGCCGAAAGCTTGCAAGTTGCCCCGGCGATAGACATCCTTCTTAGCTTGTGACGGGACATCAAAATGCTGGCGCCCGTGATACTCCAGTGCGATTAGACGGTCAGGCCAGCTCAAGTCCAAGTAATTCCAACCATTCGGGCCGTGAACTCCATAATTCACCGTGGGAGCAGGAAACCCCGCGTCAACTACCATCAAGCGCATCCAGGTCTCAGCGTAGGAGTCTGTCTTCCCCCTGACCCACGAAAAGTGCTCCTGTACAATGCGTTTGCCTGGATGTCGCACCCCCCAGGCACTAAACCGGGCAGCGAATTCTTCGTATCGCATGACCGTCTGGGACCGGCGAATTAGAGCGTCACCCAGTTGAACAGCCCGCAGAAACGCCACTTTTCGCGGATGCTGAAACAGGCCCGGCGCCGTAGGCGTCGGGTACCGCCCCGGCAGCCACGGGTTAGCGCCAGCCAAAGCCAGAACAGCTGTAGCCCAACAATGGACTGGTTCGGCCACAGGTCGATTCGACCGCCAGCGCTGTGGCATGACAGCCAGTCGTTGGATTTGTAGCTCTGGGCGGCAGGAGTGAAACCCGGTTGATTTGGGAACCGCAATCGTCACGGTTCCGTCGCCAGGCATGCCGTCTGGTAGCTGAACATCCATGAGTCGCAGCGCGCTAAGTCCGCTCACCAGAGACCCCTCAGGGCAAACCGCTAACGCCGCCGAGACTCGACTGGCCAACGAGTCTGGCCGCACATCTGGCGCCGAGTCTTCGCTAAGGTACATCCCTCTAATGATGCGTTGCTGCCGTTCAGATAGCTTTCTGGCGGCCGACTGGCGCAGTTGATTGGTTGGTGTGACATGAAGCATTAGATCAACCTGCCCTGAAATCCGTTTGAAAGCTAGTGGCGGGCGGCCGTCCTGTGGATATCCCGATCGGTGGGGACCATCGGTCCGTTGTGAGTGGGCCGTCGTAACGCTCGATGGTGAGCTTCCGTGACGTTGCTGGCTGAGCCGTTGTGCTGGTGGGGCGGGCCGTACTGGCGGCCAACGCCCCGGGTGACTGTTCGAAGGACCGTTCATCACTGGGGTGGGCCTCAGGGCGGTCTATCCCGGTTTCCATGACGGGAACCGGTCACCGTTACCCATTTCGGCCAACGGTGACCGATTACCGACCCCCAACCCTCAACCCAGACCAGCTCCATCCGGCGGTCCTCCAATAAAACCCCAGGTCAGCCCAT